>DASWVL010000275.1:0-10680 GCA_036406255.1 Zeimonas sp. | reverse complement strand
GCCGGCTGATCCGCGCGGGCGACTCCTTCCTTCGAAGAGGGGCGAAGCTGCGATACGCTTGCCGGGTTCCGCCGACAGGAGGGGGAGTCCGGCATGCGGCTCGAGGCAATGCGCGCGCACGATGCGCTGCGCGCGCTACGGGGTTGGGTCGTCGCGACGCTGAGCGCCGTGGCCGTTCTGGGCGGATGCGCGTCGATCGTCCCGGGCGGAGACCGCCGGCCGCCGATCGTCTTCGTGCACGGCAACGGCGACAACGCCGCGGTCTGGACGACCCTGTCGTGGCGCTTCGAATCCAACGGCTGGCCGCGCAACCGCTTGCATGCGATCGACTTCCCGTATCCGCTCGCGCGGGACGACGACACGATGCCGCAGACCGGCCGCTCGTCCACCGACGAGCAGATGCGCTACCTGTCGCAGCAGGTCGACCGCGTGCTCGCCGCGACCGGCGCCAGGCGGGTCGTCCTCGTCGGACATTCGCGCGGCGGCTTCGCGATCCGCAACTACATCGAGAACGGGGGCGGTGCGACGAAGGTCTCGCACGCAATCCTCGCGGCGACGCCGAACCACGGAATCTGGGTCGGCGAACTCCTGCCGGGCAGCGAGTTCAACGGCAGCGGCCCCTTTCTCTCTTCGCTGAATGCGCCGCGCGGCCCGCGCGGCCTGGAGGTCACCGCCGGCCCACGCTGGATGACGCTGCGCTCGGACGGCAACGACAAGTACGCACAGCCCGACGGGCGCTGGATCGGTCGCCCCGGGTTCGCCACCGGCATCGACTCGAACGGACCCGCGCTGAAGGGTGCGCGCAACGTCGCGCTCGGTCCGGTCGACCATCGCGAAGCCGGCTTCGGTCCACGCGCGTTCGAGCACATGTGGCACTTCCTCACCGGCGACTGGCCCGTACGCACGGCGATCGTTCCCGAGTCTTCGCCGGTGCTCGACGGGCGGATCTTCCGACCCGAAACGAACCTGCCGATGGCGGGCGTGCGCGTCGAGGTCTACGAAGTCGCGCCGGTCACCGGCGAGCGGCTCGGCGGGCCGCTGCACACGCGCACCACCGGCGAAGATGGCCGATGGGGACCGGTGGCGGCACGGCCCGACGCGCCGTACGAATTCGTCGTGGCCGCGCCCGGCTTCGCCGTCACGCACTTCTACCGTTCGGCGTTTCCCCGCTCGTCGTCGCTCGTGCACATGCGCCCGACGACGCTCACCGAAATGCAGAAGGATGCCGGCAGCGTCGTCTCGATGACGCGCCCGCGCGGCTACTTCGATCCGCAGCGCGACCGCATGAGCCTGGACGGCGCGCCGTTGCCCGGCGTGCCGCCCGGCGTGCCCGGCGTCTCGTCGTCGACGTTGCTGCTGCCGCCCGGCTCCTCGCGCACCGTGCTCGCCGAATTCAACGGCGAGCGCATCGCGGTGCGCACGTGGCCGGCTGCCGAAGACCAGGCGGTGGTGGCCGAGCTGCACTACTAGCCGGGAGGCCGGCGCCCTCCTACGACTCTTCCTGCACGGCGCGCTGCACCGACGCGCGCTCTCCGACGCGTTGCCGGTATGCGGCGAGGTTCTTCAACGACGAGAGGTCGATCTTCATCGGCGTCGCCCAGCCGCTGACGACGTAGAGGTAGGCGTCGGCGATCGTGAAGGCGTCATCCATCAGGTACTGCCTGCCGTCGAGCTGCCCGTCGACCCATTCGAGCCGCTGGACGATCTTCCTGCGATTTAGCTCCTTGCCCTCCTCGGGATACGAAGGGTTGAAGAGCGCGCTGAACTGCTTGTGCACTTCGGTGGAGACGAAGCTCAGCCACTCCATCAGCCGGTAGCGCGCCATCGTTCCGGCCGGCGGCGCGAGCTTGCGCTCGGGCACCTGGTCGGCGATCCACTGCAGCACGACCTGCGCCTCGGTGAGACGCTGCCCGTCGTCCATCTCGAGCGTCGGCACGTAGCCCTTCGGATTGATCGTGTAGTAGTCGGTGCCGTCGGCAAGCTTGTGCGTCTTCGTGCTCGCCAGCACGCCTTCGAAGGGCAGCCCGGCCTCGTGCAGTGCGATGCGTACCGCGCGCGAGCACGCGCCCGGCGAGTAGTAGAGCTTCATCGGTTCACCTCCGTGGGGAAAAGACGTCGCGCCTCGAGGAGCCGCTGCGCAAGCTCGGCAAATCCCGCTCCCGCACGAGACGCGGTGATCCAGGCCGGCATCGCTTCGATGCGGCCCGCGAAATCCGTCACGTTCGCCACGCCGACCGCATTCGGGAAGAACGCGAACATCGGTGCGTCGTTCGGCGAGTCGCCGACGAACACGCAGCGCGCGCGCTGCGCGTCGTCGTCGACGTCGACGCCGAAGCGCTCGCGCATCATCCGCCTCGCCGTGCTGAGCTTGTCCCAGTCGCCGAACCAGCCGTTCACGTGTATCGAACTGATCTTCGCGTGCATGCCCGACGCGCGCATCAGCGCCGCGATGCGATCGACCGCTTCGAGCGGCAGCGGCGGCACGTCTTCCCGGAAGTCGATCGCGACGTCGTAGAGCCGGCAGAACTGGTCGGACGCGAGCGCGCAGCCGGGAACTTCGCGCAGCACGCGCTCGGCCACCTCGCGCATCCGCTGCGCGTTCGCCGCGCGCACGGCCTCGTCGAGAAGATGGCGCGTACGCAGCCTGCCGGCGGCATCGTCGTGCCACATCCAGAATGCGCCGTTCTCGCCGACGACCGCGTCGACCGGCCACATGCGGGCGATGTGGTCGCACCAGCCGGCCGGCCGCCCGGTGACGGGGACGACGCGCAGCCCGGCTGCGCGCAGGCGCTCGAGCGCCTCGTAGGCGCACGCGGTGATGCGGCCTTCGGTGCTGATCGTGTCGTCGATGTCGGCGAACACCGTGTGCACGCGCGCCGCCGCGGCGAGCGGCCAGTCGGCGAGCGGACTCATTCCAGCTCGATCAGCACGGGTTGGTGATCGGACGCCCGGGAGTCGGCGTCGACCCGCAGCGCCTTCAGGCGCGGCGCGAGGTCGGCGCTCGTGAAGACGTAATCGCAGGTGAACGACTCGGGCCATTGCACGCGGTCGTGCACTCCGTTCGTGTGCTGATGCGCCTCGCCGGGGTGCAACTGCTGCCAGGCGTCGAGCAGCTCCGGCGTGCCGTCGTCGAAGGGCTCGCGGATACGCGCGTGCAGCGGATCGTCGGGGCGCAGGTTGAAGTCGCCGGTGAGGATCGCCGACGTCGTGTGCGCGGCGCTGCGAAATGGACTGTCGGCCTCGTCGCGCGCCTCGGCCGCACGCTCGCGCCCGGCGCGTGCGTGTCCGCACGCCTCCGCGTGCCGCGCGCGCAGCGCCTCGACCTGCGCGGCGCGCTGCACGTCCGAGTAGTACTCGAGGTGCGTCGTCATCACGCGCAACGGTCCGAAAGGCGCTTCGATCGTCGCCTCGACGAGCATGCGCGGCATGCTGCGCTTCGCCCGCACGTCGCAGGGCCACGGGAGCTGGAAACGAAGCGCCTGCAGCACGGGAAGCCGCGACAGGATCAGGTTGCCGAAGACGCTGCGCTCGCCGCGCTTCGCGCCGCCTGCGTGCGCGACCACGTCGACCGGCGCCCCGGGGATGGGGGTGAACGCGGGAAGCAGGCCGGCGAAGATTGCGAACTGGTTCTCGCCGCGGCTGCCCGGCAGCGCGGGGAAGTTCGCCGCGACTTCCTGCAGGCAGAGCACGTCGAAGTCGGCGAGCGCGCGGGCGTGCTCGATGATCCTCTCGGGGTCCACGCGCCCGTCGACGCCGCGGCACCACTGTACATTCCAGGTGACGAGTTTCAAGGAGTCCTCGGTCGTCGAGCAGCACGCGGGGCAGGGAATCCTATCATTCGTACCTGTCGCACCGACGATTCGGGACGCGGCCGCGTCCTGCCATTGCCCGCGCCGCGCGCAACACGGGAGAATCCGCAATGCAACCGATGAACATCGATGCCGGGCGCGCGCTGCCCGACGACTGCAACGTCGTCATCGAGGTGCCGATGTACGCCCCGGCGATCAAGTACGAGATCGACGACGCGAGCGGCGCCCTGTTCGTCGACCGCTTCATGTCGACGGCGATGCACTACCCGTGCAACTACGGCTACGTGCCGCGCACGCTGTGCGGCGACGGCGATCCGCTCGACGTGCTCGTGCTCGCGCCGGTTCCGGTGCTGAGCGGCAGCGTCGTCCGCTGCCGCCCGGTGGCGCTGCTGCGCATGGAGGACGAGGCCGGCGAGGACGCGAAGATGCTCGCCGTCCCGGTGTCGTCCACCTGCCGCATCTACGACACGATGCGCACGCTCGGCGACGTTCCCGCCGCCGTGCTTCAGCAGATCGAGCACTTCTTCGCGCACTACAAGGATCTCGAGCCGGGCAAGTTCGTGCGCCTGCTCGGGTGGGCGGGCGTCGACGAGGCGCGCGACGAGGTGATGCGCAGCGCCCGCAGCTTCGTCGAAGGCGTCAGCGGATCCCCGCCCGCATGAACGACTGCACGAACTGGCGCTGGAACAGCAGGAAGCCGACGAGCAGCGGCGCCGAGGTCATCAGCGTCGCCGCCGTGATGATCGACCAGTCGACGCCCTGGTCGGTCGACGAGAATACCTGCAGGCCCACCGTGAGCGGGCGCGTCTCGACCGAGTTCGTGATGATCAGCGGCCACAGGAAGTTGTTCCAGTGGTAGCTCACCGACACCAGCGCGTAGGCGAGGTATACCGGGCGCGCCAGCGGCACGTAGACCTTCCACAGCACCTGCAGCGGGTTCGCGCCCTCGACGCGCGCCGCCTCGTCCAGCTCCTTCGGCACCGTCTTGAAGGTCTGGCGCAGCAGGAAGATGCCGAAGCCCGACGCGAAATACGGCAGGCCGATCGCGACGATCGTGTCGCGCAGCCCGAGCCGGTTCATCGTGTTGTAGTTCTCGACGATCAGCACGTCGGGCATCACCATCAGCTGCAGCAGAACGAGGAAGAACAGCAGGTCGCGGCCGCGGAACTCGAAGCGCGCGAACGCGTACGCGGCGAGCGTGCCGAGGACGAGCTGCGCGGCGAGGATCATCGTCACCAGCAGGAACGTGTTCAGGAAATATCGCGCGAAGGGCGCCGCGTGCCACGCGTCGACGAAGTTCTGCAGCGTGAGCGGAGCCGCGAGCGCGAAGCGCGTCGAGAACTCGGGCGGGTGGAACGCCGTCCACACCGCGTAGACGAGCGGCAGCACCCACAGCAGCCCGAGCAGCCACGCGGCGACGCTCTCGAGGGCGTGCGCGAAGGCGTTGCGGTGGAATCCGGCGGCGGCGCTCATCGGCAGCTTCGGCTCATTGGTAGTGGATCCGCCGATCGAGCCAGCGGAACTTCACGATCGCGGTGACGCCGAGGATCGCGAGCACGACGACGGTGAGCGCTGCGGCGTAGGCGGAGTCCCAGAAGCTGAAACCGACCTGGTAGATGTAGTAGAGCAGCAGCGTGCTCGCGTTGTCGGGGCCGCCGCGCGTCATCACGAACAGCTGGTCGATCATGCGTACCGAGTTGATCAGCGCGTTGATCAGCACGAACAGCGTGGTCGGCATCAGCAGCGGGAACAGCACGCGCCAGAAGTACTGCGCGCGCGAGGCGCCCTCGAGCGCGGCCGCCTCGGCGAGCGCCGGCGAGACCTGCTGCAGCGCCGCCAGGTAGAAGATCATGAAGAAGCCGGCTTCCTTCCAGATCGACACGACCATGATCGCGCCCAGCGCGGTGTCGCGATCGCCGAGCCAGTTGTGGCTGGGAAAGCCGAGCGCCTGCGTGAACTGGTTCAGCAGCCCGTACTGCGGCGTGTAGAAGAACAGCCAGATGTTCGCCACCGCGATCATCGGCAGCACGGTGGGCGTGAAATACGCGAGCCGCAGGAACCCGCGGCCCGAGATGCGTCCGTTCACCCACAGCGCCATCGCGATCGCCAGCGCGATCGACGTCGGGATCGTGCCGAGCGCGAACCACAGGTTGTTCCACAGCGCCTGCCAGAAGACGTCGTCGTCGAGCATCAGCTCGTAGTTCTCGAGGCCCACCCACACGGCCGGGCGCGCGCCCTTCGGCGTCGAGAAGAAGCTGTGCCACGCGGTGGCGACCGCCGGCCAGTGCGTGAACGCCACGAGCAGGACCATCGCCGGCAGCAGCAGCAGCCAGGCGATGATCTGCGCCTGCAGGTTGCGCGGCGGCACCCGCTCAGCGCCGGTAGGCGCGCAGGATGCGGTCGGCCTCGCGCTGCGCGTCCTTCATCGCGTCAGCCGGGGATTTCGAGCCGGTGAGCGCCGCCTGCAGCCCGTCGTTCAGCGCCTTCGTCACGCGCTGGTTCTCGTGCGTCGACAGCTCGGCCACCGAGTACTCGAGCTGGTCGCGCGCGACGGTGGCCTGCGGCACCTCCTGCACGTATTTCTTCATCTCGTCGGTTTCCCACGCCGCCGGCGTCACCGCGACGTACCCGGTGGCGATGCTCCACTGCGCGGCGCGCTGCGGCTGCGTCGCCCAGCGGATGAATTTCATCGCCGCCTGCTGCTCCTCGGGCGAGGTCTTGTTGAAGACGTAGAAGTTGCCGCCGCCGGTCGGGCTGCCGCGCCGCTTCTTCTCGGGAAGCATCGCGACGCCGAACGGGAACTGCGCATTGGTGCGGATGTTCGTCAGGTTGCCCGTGGTCGTCCAGACGATCGCCGCCTTGCGCTCGAAGAAGTCCTTCGGCGTCGTGCCCCACTCGATGACGCCACCGGGCATCACCTTGTGTTTCGCCGACAGGTCGACCCAGTACTGCAGCGCCTCGATCGATCCGGGCTTGTCGAAGTAGGTTTCGGTGCCCGCCTCGTTCATCAGGATCGTGTCGTTCGGCGTGGTGAGTCCCTGGAACAGCCAGTACGGAAAGCCCGACGACGGGATCTTCACGCCCCAGGTGGACACGTTGCCGCTCGCGTCGGTCTTCGTGAGCTTCCTGCCGAAGGCGACCAGCTCGTCCCAGTTCTGCGGCGCCTTGTCGGGGTCGAGCCCGGCTTCCTTGAACAGCTCCTTGTTCCAGTACATCACGATCGTCGAGCGCTGGAAGGGCACGCCCCAGGTCTTGCCGCCCGTGCGGCTGTTCTGCATGAACGCCGGGTAGAAGCCGTCGAGCCACTTCTTCCCGTCGGCGCCGGCGAGACCGTCGATCGGCACGATCGCGTCCTCGTCGATCAGCGTGAACATGTCGGTCGACAGCAGCACCGCCAGGTGGGGCGGCTGCCCGCTCTTGAACGCGGTGAGCGCCTTGACGATGCTCTCCTGGTAGGTGCCGGCGTAGACCGGCTTCACCTTGATGTCCGGGTTCTCCTTCTCGAAGTCGGCGGCCATCTGGTCGATCGTCTTCGTGACCGGGCCGCCGACGGCGACCGGGTAGTAGAAGGTCAGTTCGACGGGTTTCTGCGCGTGCGCTGCGGGAAGCGCGGCGGCGAGCGCGGTCGCGCCGATCGCCTGCAGGACTCTTCTTCTCATGACGGAACACTCCTCGGTTGGTCAACGGCGGGGATCGGTTCGTCGTCGCGACGTCGGCCGGTCGCGGCGTCGAAGAAATGCTGTGCGTCGTCGTCCCAGTCGAGCCAGACGGGCTCGCCGGCGGCGATCGGCAGTTGTCCGGGCACACGTGCGGCGATCGTGTCGGCGTTCTCGGATGCGCCGGGAAGCGCGCAGGTGACGATCGTGTCGGCGCCGAAGTATTCGGCGCTCTGCACGATCGCCCGCAGCTTCCCGCCGCGTACGAGCCGCACGTTCTCGGGGCGCACGCCGACGAGCAGGCCGCTGCCCGCCTCGGAGTGCAGCAGCCCGAGCGGGAGCACGTTCATCGGCGGCGTGCCGATGAAACGTGCGGCGAACACCGTCGCCGGCCGCGCGTAGAGATCGGCGGGCGGCGCGTCCTGCACGATGCGCCCGCCCTCGAGCAGAACGACCTGGTCGGCCATGCTCATCGCTTCGGTCTGGTCGTGCGTGACGTAGACCATCGTCATGCCGAGCTTGCGCTGCAGCGCGCGGATCTCGCGGCGCATCTCCTGGCGCAGCTTCGCGTCGAGGTTCGACAGCGGCTCGTCCATCAGGCACACCGGCGTCTCGGCGATGATCGCGCGTCCGAGCGCGACGCGCTGCTGCTGCCCGCCGGAGAGCTGCGACGGCTTGCGCTCGAGCAGCGCCGAGAGCCCGAGCAGTTCGCTCACGCGCGCCAGGCGCGCCGCCCGGTTCGCCTGCGGTTCGCGCCGCACCTTCACGCCGAAAAGGATGTTCTCGCGAACGCTCAGGTGCGGGAACAGCGCATACGACTGGAACACCATCGATATGCGGCGCTTCGCTGGGGGCAGCCGCGTGACGTCGCGCGCGTCGATCAGGATGCGACCGCTGGTGGGCGCATCGAGCCCGGCGATCATCCGAAGCGTCGTCGACTTCCCGCAGCCCGAAGGCCCGAGCAGCACGACGAAGCTGCCGCTCGCCGCTTCGAAGCTGGCGTCGTCCACCGCGGCCGTCGGGCCCCAGTACTTGCTCACGTTCTGCAGGGAAAGCGTGCTCATGTCGGCGTGATCCGGAATTCGAGCACGGTTTCGTTACGACTCCATGTCTGCGCGAGACGGCTCGCGTCCTTGCGATTGCGCGAACGGATCGTCATCCGGTACTCGAACACGCTGCCATTGTTGTCGAGCCGCCAGCTCATGTTGCTGACGCTGAAGCCGTGCGCCGCGATGACCCGGCGCAGGTCGTCCTCGGTGGGTGCCTGCTCGCGCGTGAAGCTCACGTAGTGGTATGCGTAGTAGAAGACCGGCAGCTTCGATTCGATCCAGCGGAACAGCGAGAGCGCGCAGATCGTCAGCACCGTGCCGACGACGAGCGGGAAGTAGAAGCCGATTCCGGCGAGGATGCCGATGGCGGCCGTGATCCAGATCGACGCCGCCGTCGTCAGGCCGCGGACCGACAGGCCTTCCTTCATGATGACGCCGGCGCCGAGGAAGCCGATGCCGGTCATGATTCCCTGCGCCATCCGCGTGGGATCGACGCGGACGATCTCGGCCGCACCGGGGAACCACAGCGACTGGTACATCGTGACGAGCATCAGCAGCGCCGACGACATGCACACGAGCACGTGCGTGCGAAAGCCGGCGGGGCGTCCGTGGTAGCTGCGTTCGATGCCGATCGCCGCGCCGGCGAGCATCGAGACGATCAGGTGCGAGGCGATCTCGACCATCTCGCGGTCGATCGTCCCGATGTTCCAGCCCGGAAACCCGTTCATGCGATCTTCTCCGATTCGGCGAACAGCTGGCCGACCCGCTCGCGCAGCCGAGCGCTCATGTGCAGGCCCGCCTTCGACCGCCGCCAGAGCACGTCGTCGGCGCTGCAGGCCCACTCGTTCTCGACGAACCAGCGCAGCTCGCGTTCGTACAGGCCGCCGCCGAAATCCTCGCCGAGCGCCTCCAGCGTCGTCGCGTCGCCCAGCAGCTGCGCGGTGAGCGTTCCGTGACGGCGAAAGAGCGCGTCGAGCAGCACCCTCGGCAGCTGCGGATAGCGGGCGTGCAGTTCGGCGCGCGCCGCGACCCGATCGGAGGGCGCGCCCGGCAGCGCCTCGGCGTGCGTCCAGCTTCCGCGCCGATACGACAGGTGCGGCGCGAGCCGGTCGAGCGCCGCTTCGGCGAGGCGGCGATAGGTGGTGATCTTGCCTCCGTAGATGTCGAGCTGCGCGGCGCCGTCGAAGGTGCGCAGCTCGAGCGTGTAGTCGCGCGTGATCTCGGAAGGATCGTTCGAGCCGTCGTCGTACAGCGGTCGCACGCCGGTGTAGCTCCAGACGACGTCGCGCTCGGCGAGCGGACGAGCGAGATAGCGGTTCGCCGCGCGCAGCAGGTATCGCGTCTCGTCGTCGTCGATCGTGCGGCTCGCCTCGATCGAGTCGACGCGCACGTCGGTGGTCCCGATCAGCGTGAAGTCGCGCTCGTACGGGATCAGGAAGATGACGCGGCGATCGTCGTTCTGCAGGATGTACGCGTGCGGCTGCGGATGGATGCGCGGGACGACGATGTGGCTGCCCTTGACGAGCTGCACCGACGCGCGCTGCGAGCGGCCTCCCGCGGCCGATGCCACGACGTCGACCCAGGGGCCTGCCGCGTTCACCAGCGTTCGCGCCTCGATCGTCTCGCGCGCGCCGCTCGCGTGCTCGATCGTCGCGCGCCAGCGCCCCTCGCGTGCCTGCGCGGAGACGAATCGCGTGCGCGGAAGCAGCTGCGCTCCGTGCGCGTGCGCCGAACGCAGGTTCAGGACGACCAGCCGGGCATCGTCGACCCACGCGTCGGAATACGCGTAGCCGCTGCGATAACGCGGGGCCAGCCCTGCTCCGGCGCCGTCGCGTGCCAGGCGCACCGATTCCGAACGCGGCAGGCTGATGCGCCCCCCGATGTGGTCGTAGAGGAACAGCCCGGCCCGGATCATCCACGAAGGCCGCAGGCCTTCGGCATGCGGCATTACGAAGCGCATCGGCCAGGCGATGTGCGAAGCGATCCGCAACAGCACCTCTCGTTCGGCCAGCGCCTCGGCGACCAGGCGGAACTCGTACTGCTCGAGATACCGCAGGCCGCCGTGGATCAGCTTCGTGCTCGCCGACGAGGTGGCGCCGCCGAAATCGCCCTGCTCGACGAGCGCGACCGAGACCCCGCGCCCGGCCGCGTCGCGCGCGATGCCCG
>DASWVL010000274.1:0-15359 GCA_036406255.1 Zeimonas sp. | reverse complement strand
CTTCTCGAACTGGATCGGCATCGCCGCCATGTTGGGCGCGGTGCCGAGGTGCGCCACCATCGCGAAGATCTTGTCCTGGTTGACGAGCTTCTGCGCGCCGAGCACGGCCTTGCGCGGATCGTAGCCGTCGTCCTCGACGATCAGGCGCACCTTGCGGCCGTGCACACCGCCCTGCTCGTTGAGTTCTTCGGCGCGCAGCATCAATCCCGAGCGCAGTTGCTTGCCGAAGCCGGCAAGCGGCCCGGAGAGGTCCTGCAGGGAGCCGACGACGACTTCCTCCTTGGTGACGCCCTGCGTCTGGGCGAGGGCGAGCGGAGCGCTCGCCGCCAGAGCCAATGCAACAACCGTTCGCTTCATGTCATCTCCTTGTGCCAGCTGACTCGGATCGAGGACGTGGCGTCCGTCAATCCCCCTTGTACATCGACTCGATCATCGGTGCGTACTTCTTCTCCACGAACCGGCGCTTGAGCTTCATCGTCGGCGTGAGCTCTTCGTCCTCGGCGGTGAGCTGCGTCTCGATCAGGCGGAACGCCTTGATCTGCTCGACGCGTGCGAACTTCGCGTTCACCTTGTCGACCTCGCGCTGGACCAGCGCGACGACCTCCGGCGCGCGCGTGAGGCTGGCGTAGTTCGAGAAGGCGATGTCGTTGTCCTGCGCGTGCTTCTCGACGTTGTCCTGGTCGATCATGACGAGCGCCGTGAGGTACGGGCGCCGATCGCCGATCACCACGGCGTCGGTGATGTAGGGCGAGAACTTCAGCTCGTTCTCGATCTCGCTCGGCGTGACGTTCTTGCCTCCGGCCGTGATGATGATGTCCTTCATCCGGTCGGTGATCCGGAAGTAGCCGTCGGCGTCCACGGTGCCGACGTCGCCCGTGCGCAGCCACCCGTCGGCGTCGATCGTCTCCGCGGTCTTCTCCGGCTGGTTCAGGTACCCCATGAACACGTTCGGTCCGCGGATCAGCAGTTCGCTGGTCTGCGGGTCGACGCGAACCTCGTTATAGGGGGCAGCCGTGCCGATCGACCCGGGCACGATCCGACCGGGAGGCATGCCGGTGGAGGCGCCGCATGATTCGGTCTGCCCCCAGACCTCGAGCATCGGGACGCCGAGCGCGAGATACCAGCGCACGAGATCGGGCGAGATCGGCGCGGCGCCGGTGACGAGGTAGCGCGCCCGGTGGATGCCGATCATCCTGCGCACGTTGTCCAGCGCGACGAATCGCGCTGCTCGGAACGCCGCGCGCAGCGACATCGGCACTGGTCGTCCGGCCAGCACGAGGTCTGCGACGCGCTCGCCGACGCCGATCGCCCAGCGGTAGGCCAGCTGCTGCAGGCGAGCCGCCTCCGAGACGCCGATCGAAACGGCGGAGTAGAACTTCTCCCAGACGCGCGGCACGGCAAGGAACACCGTGGGGGCGATCTCCCGGACGTTCTCGGGAACCGTATCCGGGTTCTCGACGAAGTTCAGCCGCGCGCCCGAGTAGATCGAGAAATACTCGCCTCCCAGGCGTTCGGCGACGTGGCACAGCGGCAGGAAGGCCATGCGCTCGTCGTCGTCGCGCTGCGAGATGATCAGGTTGAAGCCGCGCACCGTGTACACGAGGCCGCGGTGGCTGTGCATCGCGCCCTTGGGCTGCCCCGTCGTTCCCGACGTGTAGATGAGGATGGCGAGGTCGTCGGGCCGGCGCGCCGCGCAGCGCTGCTCGAACTCGGCGGGGTGCCGGGCGTCATGCCGGCGGCCCGCCTCGCGCAGTGCGTCGAGGCTCGTGACCATCGGGTCGTCGAAACGCCGCAGGCCGTCCATGTCGAACACGACGATGCGGCGAAGGCGCGGAAGTTCGTCGCGCACCTCGAGCAGCTTGTCGAGCTGTTCGTCGTTCTCCACGAACACGACGACGCTGTTCGAGTCGGCGCACAGGTAGCGCACCTGCGACGGCGAATCGGTGGGGTAGATGCCGTTGGCCACGCCCCCCGCGCACAGCACGCCGAGATCGGCGAGCACCCACTCGACGACGGTGTTCGACAGGATCGATGCGCATTCGCCGGGCTCGAAGCCGATCGAGGCGAGACCCATCGCGATCTCGCGCACCGCGGCTTCGGTCTCGCGCCAGCTCCACGAGCGCCACAGACCGAATTCCTTCTCGCGCATGAACACGCCGTGGCCGCGCATCGCGACCGCGTTGCGGAAGAGTTCCGGGATCGTCTCGCCCGGGACGACGACGTCCGGGTTCGGACGGATGTGGTCGAGGTTCCAGAGCACGCTCATCGCGTCACCGCCACGTCTTCTTCTTCTTCCAGCGCCGCTCGCCGCGCGCGCCGGTTTCGCGGATACCGAGGTAGAACTCGCGGATGTCTTCCTTCTCGCGCAGGACGGCGCACGGGTCCTCCATGACGATACGGCCGTTCTCGAGCACGTATCCGTAGTCGGCGGCGTTGAGCGCCATATTGGCGTTCTGCTCGACGAGCAGCATCGTCGTGCCTCTCTCGCGGTTGATGCGCACGACGATCTCGAAGATCTCCCTGGTCAGCTTGGGCGACAGCCCCAGGCTCGGTTCGTCGAGGAGGATCACCTGCGGGGCGGCCATGATCGCCCGCGAGATCGCGAGCATCTGCTGCTGGCCGCCCGAGAGCAGGCCCGCGTCCTGGTCGGCGCGTTCGCGCAGGATCGGGAAATAGCGGTACACCGCCTCGAGGTCGTGCGCGATCGCGTCGCGGTCGCGGCGCGTGTAGGCGCCCATCATCAGGTTGTCGCGCACCGACAGCAGCGGGAAGACCTCGCGGCCTTCGGGCACGTGGCTCAGGCCGCGCGCGACGATGTGCGCCGGATCCTTCGCGGTGATGTCCTCGCCGCGGAAGCGGATCGAGCCGCGGCGCGGATCGATGATGCCGGAGATGGTCTTCAGGATCGTGGTCTTGCCGGCGCCGTTGGAGCCGAGCACGGTAACGATGCGGCTCTCGGGGACCTGCAGGCTCACGCCGCGGATCGCCTTGATCGGGCCGTAGGCGCTTTCCACGTTCTGGAGCCTCAGGACGGGCTCGGTCGTCGGCGGCGTGCCCTTCATGCGACGCGCCTCAGCGACGTCGCGTCGTGGGCGGAGCCGAGGTATGCCTCGACGACCGCCGGATCGTTCTGCACCTGGGCCGGCGTGCCGACGGCGATTACCTCGCCCTGGTTCATCGCGAGCACGCGATCGGACACCCGGGAGACGAGCGACATGTCGTGCTCGACCATCAGCACCGTGATGCCCAGGTCGTCGCGGATGTCCTCGATCCAGAAGGCCATGTCGCCGGTTTCCTCGACGTTCAGTCCCGAGGAGGGCTCGTCGAGCAGCAGCAGTCGCGGCTCCATGCACAGCGCGCGGGCGAGTTCGACCACCTTGCGCACGCCGTACGGCAGTCCGGCGACCCTCGTGTCGCGATCGTGCTGCAGGTCGAGGAAATCGATCACTTCCTCGACCTTGCGGCGGGTCGCGCGCTCGGCGCTGCGCACGGCGGGGGCGAAGACCAGCTCGCTCCAGAAGCCGCTGCTTCGATGCACGTGGCGGCCGATGAGAAGGTTCTGGAGGACGGTTGCGTGTTCGAACAGCTCGATGTTCTGGAAGGTGCGGGCGATGCCCATGCCGGCGATGCGATGCGGCGATGCGCGGTCGATGCGCGTGCCGTCGAACTCGATCGTTCCCGAGTCGGGCGGGTAGATCCGGCTGATCAGGTTGAACACCGTCGTCTTGCCGGCGCCGTTCGGGCCGATGAGCGTGAACACCTCGCCCTGGCGAACGTCGAAGCTCACGCCGTTCACCGCGAGCACACCGCCGAAACGCACGGTGAGTTCGCGCACGGACAGCAGGATCGTGCTCATCGCAGGCGCTCGGACTTCTGGAAGGACTTCTGCCGGCGGAACATCCCCGCTCGATAGAACGGGAACAGGTCGAACCAGGTGCGCAGCTTCAGCCATCGCCCGTACAGTCCGAGCGGCTCGAACAGCACGAACGCGATCAGCACGACGCCGTACACGAAGGACTGCAGGCCGGTTGCCTGGCCGATCACTGACGGAAGGAAGTCTTTCCCGAGCGTGATGAGCTGCGGCATCGTGATCAGGAACGCGGCGCCGAGGAACGCGCCGTGGATCGAGCCGAGCCCGCCGATGACGATCATCAGCAGCAGGTCGATCGACTGCAGGATGCTGAACTGATCGGGCGACAGGAAGCGAATCTGGTGCGCGTAGAGCGCCCCGCCCATGCCGGCGAGTGCCGCCGACACCATGAACGACAGCGTCTTGTAGCGGGCCAGGTGGATGCCCATGCTCTGTGCGGAGATCTCGGAATCGCGGATCGCGACGAACGCGCGGCCGGTGGACGACCGCAGAAGGTTCAGCACGACAAGCGTGGCGAGCACCGCGACGACCAGGCAGACGAAATAGAAGGACGCAGGCGTGTCCGCCCGCCAGCCGAAGACGTCGAGCGCGGCAACGATCTTGCCGGCGTTGCCGCCGGTGACGCTCTCCCAGCGGGCGAGCACTTCCTCGACGATGAAGCCGAAGGCGAGGGTGGCGATCGCGAGATAGATGCCTTTCACGCGCAGGGCGGGCAGCCCGACGATCGCCCCCACGGCGGCCGACAGCGCCATCGCGGCGGCGAGCGACAGCGGGAACGGCCAGCCCATCGAAGCGAGCACGGCTTCGGTGTAGGCACCGACGCCGAGGAAGGCCGCGTGTCCGAGCGAGAAGAGCCCGGTGTATCCCGCGAGCAGCATCAGGCCGACGCCGACGATGCCGTAGATCAGGATGAAGGTGAGTTGCGCGAGCCAGTATTCGGGCAGCCACGCGGGCGCGAGGACGAGCAGCACGAGCAGCAGCCCGTACCACAGGCGGTCGCCCGCATGGCGGGCGAGGTCGATGTCCTGGTCGTAGCGGGTCTTGAAGACGAAGCGCATCGCCGGCTACACCTTCTTCGCGAGGCGCTCGCCGAACAGCCCGTTCGGCATCACCGCGAGCATCAGCAGCACGACGACGTAGGCGGCAACGTCCTTGAAACCTTCCGGCAGGAAGAATCCGGACATCGATTCGACAATGCCGATGACGAGGCCGCCGACGATCGCTCCGGGCAGGCTGCCGAAGCCGCCGACCACTGCCGCCGGGAAAGCCTTCAAGCCGATAAAGCCCATGTTCGCGTGCACGAAGGTGATCGGCGCGAGCAGCAAACCGGCGATGGCGGCGACCCCGGCGGCCAGTCCCCAGACGAGTCCGTTCAGGCGCTTGACGGGGATGCCCATGTAGTAGGCGGCGAGCTGGTTCTGCGAGGCGGCCTGCATCGCCACGCCAATCCTGCTGAAGCGGAACATCGCGTAGAGCAGCGCGCTGAGCGCTGCGGTTGCGCCGATGACCGCGAGCTGTTCGACCGCGACGACCAGACCGCCGAGCTGGACGACCTCGTTGCGGAACGGCACCGGCAACGTGTGCGTCTCGGTGCCGAAATTCGGGATCATCGTGATCGCGCCCCGCGCGACGTAGCCGATGCCGATCGTGAGCATCACGATCGAGAACGCGGGCTGGCCGAGGATCGGCCGGATGACGGTGAATTCGAGCGCGATGCCGAACAGCATCATCGCCGCGACGGCGGCGAGGACCGCGAGCCAGAACGGAAACCCGAAACCGGCGATCAGCGCCAGCCCGAGGAAGGCGCCGAGCATCATCAGTTCGCCCTGCACGAAGCTCACCGTTTCGGTGGCCTTGTAGATGAGGACGAAGCCGAGCGCGATCAGTCCATAGATGCAGCCCTGGGCGATGCCGCTGACGAGCAATTGCAGTACCTGCAAGAACCCTGCCTCCTCGTTCTCTTATCGTCGTACGCCGGGCGAGCGGCGCGCCGATGGTAATACGGAAAGACGCGCTTCGCGTGGATCGGGTAATCCCGAGGCGATTGCGCGATCCAGCCTTCGATGGGTCATGCGATCGTTCTTCCTCCGGACGTTCAGCTGACCACGTAGGCGGCCGACGAGGTGGCGATCAGCCCGCCGTTTTCGTCCGCGAGCGCGCACTGCACCGATCCGATGCGCCCCCCCAGGCGCGTGGTGCGCGCGCTCGCCTCGAAGCGCCGGCCGATTCCCTGGCGCAGGAAATCGACGCGCAGGTCGATCGTGCCCATCCGTGCGAAGCGTTGCATGACCTGTGCGGTGTCGTCGGCACGGAACTTCTCCGCGATCGCGCACATCAGCGCGAAGCCGCCTGCCGAATCGAGCACCGCGGAGATGACTCCGCCGTGCAGGCGACCGTACAGGTAGTGGCCGACGAATTCGGGACGCATCTCGAACGAGATGCGTGCGGCGGCCGGGTCGAAGGATTCGACGCGTACGCCGAGCACGCGGTTGAACGAGATGCGCTGCTCGAAGAGATCGCGCAGCGCTACCTCGAGCCGTCGCTGTTCGCTCGCGTCGCGCAAAGCCGCTGCGCCGCCGGACGGCATCATCGACCCTGGAAACGGGGGGCGCGCCGCTCGAGGAACGCCGCGACGCCTTCGCGAAAATCCTCCGTACGTCCGGCGATCGTCTGCAGCGCTGCCTCGCGCTCGAGCTGCTCCTCTAGACCGCGTTCCGTCGTCCCGTCGAAGGCCTCCTTGATCATCGCCAGCGCCCGGGTCGGGCGCTGTGCGAGTTGCGCGGCGAGCCGGTGCGCCGCGGGCAGCAACTCGTCGTCGTCGTGCACGTCCCAGACCAGCCCCATGCGGTGCGCCGCCTGCGCGTCGAGCCGCTCGCCGAGCATCGCGAGCGCGCGCGCACGGCCTTCGCCGACCAGGCGCGGCAGCATCCACGTGCTGCCCGCGTCGGGCACCAGGCCGATCTTCGAGAACGCCTGCACGAAATACGCCGAGCGTGCGGCAAGAACGATGTCGCCGGCGAGCGCGATGCTCATGCCGGCTCCCGCGGCCGCGCCGTTCACCGCGCAGATCACCGGTTTCGGCGTGCGGCGCATGGCGAGGATCAGCGGGTGGTAGCGCTCGCGCAGCAGCCGTCCGAGGTCGATCGCTACGTCCGGCTTCACCGAAGCGAGGTCGGCGCCCGCGGAGAACCCGCGGCCCGCGCCGGTGACGACGACCGCACGCACGGTGTCGTCGGCCGAGGCGCGCTCGACTGCCTCGAGCAGTGCGCGGGTGATCGCATCGTCGAGGGCATTGAGCACGTCGGGGCGGTTCAGCGTGATCGTCGCAACCGCCTCGTCCCGCTCGTAGCGCACCGGCGCGTCGGGGCGCGTCTTCGCGCCGGCGGCGTTCATCGTAGTCATGGGCACACTCCCAGTTGGCGTGCAGCGAGCTCGACGAGGATTTCCTCGGCGCAGGCGATCACGCGGTTTCCGGTTCGATTCGCACGAGAAGGGTGGCGGGCGAGACCTGCGCGCCCACCGACACCGCGAGCGCGGCCACGCGGCCGCTGGTCGGCGCGCTGATCCGGTGCTCCATCTTCATCGCCTCGATCGACAGCAGCGTCTGGCCGGCGCGGACGCGTTCGCCTTCGGCCACCGCGAGCGACGCGATGCGGCCGTGCATGCGCGCGCGCAGCTCGTTGCCGATGTCGGCGCGGTCGCAGCGCGCGGGAAGCGAAGCGAAGTCGACGACACCGGCGGCGAAGCCGTCATGTTCGAGCCACATGCACCGCGGACGCGAGGGCGTTCCTTCGAAGGCGACGTGGATGCGCAGTCGGTGCCCGTCGACGCGCACCCACTCGGCCGACTCCACCCCTATCGTGGTCCGGCGCGCGCCGATGCCGACTGCGAGCGAGCCGTCGCTCGCGGCTTCGATCTGCGCCTCCCACTGCACCGGCGGGGTCGGCTCGGACGTGGCCGGAGCCTCGACGCCGGCGGCGGCAACGGCGAGCGAGGCGTGCGAGCGGCGCGCACCGCTCGACGACCAGTTCGCGAGCGGTCCATGCGCCTGCCTCGCGGCGTCCACCCACAGGGCGCTCGCAACGGCCTGCCAGCGGGGATCGGGCGCGGGCGCACGCCACTGCGAAGCCGCGTCGGCAAGCCAGTCGATGTCGAGATCGGCGGCGATGAAACGCGGCGCGTGCAGGCATTGGAGCAGGAATGCGCGGTTCGTCACGGGGCCGAGGATCGAGCTGTTCCCGAGGGCCGAGACGAGGCGCTTGCGTGCCTGCTCGCGATCGCTTCCGTGCGCGACGAACTTCGCGAGCAGCGAGTCGAAGTGCGGCGAGACGCGCGCCCCGGCGCCCAGCGCATGGTCGACGAGCACGCCGTCGTCGTGTGCGATTCGCCAGCCGACGATCGAACCGCTGCACGGGATGAAACCGTCGTACGCGTCCTCGGCGCACAATCTTGCCTCGATGGCATGGCCGCGGAGGCGGACGTCGTCCTGCGCGAAGGGCAGGGCCTCGCCTTGCGCAATCCGCAACTGCATCTCGACGAGATCGATTCCCGTGACGGCCTCGGTCACGCGATGTTCGACCTGCAGGCGCGCGTTCACCTCCAGGAAGCGGAAGTCGCCGCTGCGGTCGAGCAGGAACTCTACGGTGCCGGCGCCCGCGTAACCGGCGGCTCGAACGAGGCGCACGGCGGCCTCGCCCATTGCCGCGCGCGTATGCGCACCGACGCCCGGCGCAGGCGCTTCCTCGATGATCTTCTGGTGCCGGCGTTGCGTCGAGCAGTCGCGCTCGCCGAGGTGCACGCAGTGACCGAAGTGGTCGGCGAGGATCTGGATCTCGACGTGGCGTGCGCCGGCGAAGCACTTCTCGAGCAGCAACCGCGGATCGCCGAAGGCGGATTGCGCCTCTTTCGCCGCCGCCTGCCGCAGCCGTTCGAAGTCGTCGAGCGAATCGACGCGTCGCATGCCGCGCCCGCCGCCGCCGGCGGCGGCCTTGATCATCAGCGGCGTGCCGATGCGCGCGGCCTCGGCCTGCAGCACCGACGGGGACTGGTCGTCGCCGCCGTATCCGGGCAGGCAGGGCACGCCCGCGCGCTGCGCGATCGCCTTCGCGCGCGCCTTGTCGCCGAGCGCCTCGATCGCCTGCACGCACGGGCCGACGAAGACGATGCCCGCCGCTTCGCACGCCCGCGCGAACGCTGCGTTCTCGGAGAGGAAGCCGTAGCCGGGATGAACGGCACCGGCGCCGCTGCGCCGGCAGGCTTCGACGATCGCGTCGATCGACAGGTAGGCGGCGAGATCGGAGGGCCCCGGGAGCGCGATCGCCTCGTCCGCGACGGCGAGGTGCGGCGCGCCGCGTTCGCCCGGCGCGTGCACCGCGATCGTGCGCAGGCCGAGCGCGCGTGCGCTGCGCAACACGCGAGACGCGATCTCGCCGCGGTTGGCGACAAGCAGCGCGTCGAACGCGTGCGGCGGGGGAGCGATGCGCTTCATGCCCGCGGCAGGATTCCCATCGTCTTGGCAATGATGCCGAGCATCACCTCGTCGGCGCCTCCGCCGATCGAGCCGAGCCGGGAGTCTCGCCAGTAGCGGTTCACGCGGGTGTCCTCGATGTAGCCCATGCCGCCCCAGAACTGCACGCACCAGTCGGCGATCTCGCGCGACACCCGCCCCGCCTTCAGCTTCGCCATCGACGCGAGCTGCGTGACGTCGGTGCCGCCGACGTACAGCTCGACCGCGCGGTACAGCAGCGCGCGCAGGCATTCGATCTCGGTGTTCAGTTCGGCCAGCTTGAAGTGCACGAACTGGTTCGCGAGCAACGGCTGGCCGAAGGCGTGCCGCTCTCTCAGGTAGTCGATCGTCTCGGCGAGGATCGTGCCTGCCGCGAGCGAGTTGGCCGCAGCCCACAGCCGTTCCTCCTGGAACTGCATCATCTGGTACGCGAAGCCCATGCCTTCCTCGCCGATCCGGTAGCGTCGCGGAACGCGGACGTCGTCGAAGAAGATCTGCGCCGTGTCGGACGAGCGCATTCCGGCCTTGTTCAGCTTGCGCGCGATCTGGATGCCGGGAGTGTCCATCGGGACGCAGATGAGCGTCTTGTTCCGATGCGCGGCGCCGTCGGAGGTGTTCGCCAGCAGGCACATCCAGTCGGCCTGCGTGCCGCTGGTGGTCCACATCTTGCCGCCGCGGATGCGATAGTCGTCGCCGTCCTTGTGCGCGAAGGTGCGGATCGATGCGACATCGGACCCGGCGCCCGTCTCGGACACACCCAGGCAGGCGACGCGCTCGCCGGCGATCGACGGTGCGAGGAACTCGCGCTTGACTTCGTCGCTGCCGAAGCGGGCGAGCGCCGGCGTCGCCATGTCGGTCTGCACGCCGATCGCCATCGGCACTCCGCCGCAGTGCGCATGGCCGAGCGCCTCCGCGACGGCCACCGAATACGAGTAGTCGAGGCCCGAGCCGCCGTATTCGACCGGCTTCGTCACGCCGAGAAAGCCGAGGCGCCCCATCTTGCGGAACAGCTCGCGTGCGGGGAAGACGCCCGCGCGCTCCCACTCCTCGACGTGCGGGTTGATCTCGGCGTCGACGAATCGGCGCACGGATTCCTTCAGTCGCTCGTGTTCCTCGGTGTAGATCATCCCGGTGTCCGTGTGCGGAAGCGATTCAGGGTCGCGCGACGCCGAAGCTCGACGGATGCAGCGTGCGGGTCTGCGCCCGCAGGCAGGTGCCGAGCAGGAAGCCGAGCAGCTTGCGCGTATCGCGCGGGTCGACGACGCCGTCGTCGAGCAGCCGGGCGCTCGTGTACAGCACGCCGGCCTGCGCCTCGAAGTGCTCGACGATGCGCGCCGACAGCGCATCGAGCTTCGCCTCGTCGACGGGCTCGCCGCGCCGGCGGGCGGTGGATTCGCCGACGATGCGCATCGTGAGTGCGGCCTGTTCGCCGCCCATGACGGCGGTTCGTGCGTTCGGCCACGAGAACACGAAGCGCGGGCCGAAGGCGCGACCGCACATTCCGTAGTTGCCGGCGCCGAACGAGGCGCCGCAATGCAGCGTGATCGATGGCACGTTCGCGTTTGAGACCGCCTGGATCATCTTAGCGCCGTGCTTGATCATTCCGGCCTGCTCGCTCGCGCGTCCGACGATGTAGCCGGTGGTGTTCTGCAGGTAGAGCAGCGCGGTTGCGCTCTGGCAGCACGCCTGGATGAAATGCGTGGCCTTGTTCGCGCCGGCCGGATCGATGGGTCCGTTGTTCGCGACGATGCCGATGCGGTGGCCGTGCAGCTCGGCGTGGCCGCATATGGTGTGCGGGCCGAAGTCGGGCTGGAATTCGAGGAAACGCGAACCGTCGACGATGCGTGCGACGACCTCGCGCATGTCGAAGGGCTCGCGAAAGTCGAGCGGGACGACGCCGGCGAGTTCCTCCACTGGAAACAGCGGCTCCTCCCAACGATCGGCGTGCCCGACAGGGTCGGGCGGGGCCGCATCGGTGAATCCCAGCCGTCCGACGATTCCGCGCGCGATGCGGATTGCATCGTCGTCATCCTCCGCGAGATAGTCGGCCAGTCCCGACACACTGGCGTGCATCGCGGCACCGCCCAGCTCTTCGTCGGTGGCGATCTCTCCGGTGGCCGCCTGGAGCAGCGGCGGACCGGCAAGGAAGGCCTTGGCGCGCCCGCGCACCATGACGACGTAGTCGGACAGGCCCGGCAGGTACGCCCCACCCGCGGTGGAGGAACCGTGCACGATCGCCACCACGGGGATGCCGGCGGCCGACAGGCGGGCCAGGTTGTGGAACAGGCGCCCGCCCTGCACGAAGTCCTCGACCCGATAGCGCAGCAGGTTTGCGCCGGCCGATTCGATGGCCTGCACCAGCGGCATCCGGTTCTCGAAAGCGATCTGCTGCGCCCGCAGGATCTTCTCGCCGCCGATGCTCTGGATCGCGCCCGCGTCGATGCCGGAGTCGTTGACGACGACGACGCAGCGCGTCGACGCGACCAAGCCGACGCCGCAGAGCACGCCTGCCCCGGGGATGCTGCGTTGTGGATCGTCGTCGTCGAGCCGGTAGCCCGCGAGCGTCGACAGCTCCAGCCAGGGGCTGCCCGGATCGAGCAGCCGCGCGAGTCGCTCCCGCGGCAGCAGCTGGCCGCGTCGCTCGAAAAGCGGGGCTGCGCGCGCGGAGGCGTCTGCCGTGCGCTGCTCGAGCGCGCGCAGCTCGGCGACGCGTTCGAGCATTCCGGCTCGCCGCGCGGCGAACGTGGGGCTGCCGGTTTCGATGAGCGTGCCGAGTCGACGCATGCGCAGGTGCGGACAGCAGCGGGGCGTCAGGATTCGTCGAGCACGCGCGGGCGGCTTGCGAGCGGAAAGGCGTCGAACGGACGCGTCGCGTCGCCGTCGTGCTCCAGCGGCTGCGCGGGCCACGTGTGGCGCGCGTTGGGCACCCCGCCGTCGACCCGGATGCAGCTTCCGGTGATGAACGCCGCGGCCGGCGACAGCAGGAAGACGATCGCCGCCGATACCTCGGCTTCGGTGCCGAAGCGCTGCAGCGGAACGACGCGGCGCAGCCGGCGCATCTGCGCGACCATTTCGGGCGGGTAGCGGTCGAGTCCGCTCGAGGCGATCCACCCCGGGGCGACGGCATTGACGCGAACGCCGCTGCGCGCCCATTCCGTGGCCAGCGACTCGGTGAGGTTCAGCATTCCGGCGCGCGCTGCGCCCGAATGCGCCATGCCGGGCATTCCGCCCCACATGTCGGCAATGAGATTGACGATGGCGCCGCCGTGCGCGTGCAGGAACTGCCGGTACGCCTCGCGGGCGACGAGGAAGCCGCCGCTCAGGTTGGTGCGCACCACCGCTTCCCAGCCGTTGAACGAAAGGCTTTCGGCTGCCGCCGGAAATTGCCCGCCGGCGTTGTTCACCACGCCGTCGAGCCGTCCGTGCGTGCGAAGCACGTCGGCGACCGCGTGCTGCACCGACGCTTCGTCGCGGATGTCGAGCGGGTGCTGCGTGACGACGGGGCCCTTGCCCGCCAGCTCGGCCGCTACCGCCGCGAGCTTGCCGCTGCTGCGCCCGGCGAGGGCGACCGAGGCACCGAGCGAGACCAGCTCGTGCGCGGTGCAGCGCCCGATTCCCGATCCGCCTCCGGTGACGAGCACGACGCGCCCCTCGAACAGACCGGGGCGGAAGGCGCTGCGGTAGTCGGAGGAGGGCATTCCTGAAGTTATTGAGCGTGACTCAACAAATTGCCCCGCGCCCCGTGTTCCGTCAAGCCGCAGTGCAGCATCGCCGCGCTCGTCGGCCCTGCTCCCCCTTTCCCCTTCTTCCGTCTCTTCCCTATACTGAATCCCGCTCACGATCGGCCGAACGATGTCCGCACCGTTGCCCCGCAGGCGAAAACCGGTTCGTCGCGACGAGATCCTCGCCGCCGCCCGCGAAGTCTTCCTCGAGCACTCCTTCGAGAACGCGTCGGTCGCCGAGATCGCCGCGCGTGCCGGATGCGTCGAGGGGACGATCTACACCTATTTCCGCAGCAAGCGGGAGCTGCTCGACGCGCTGCTCGTCGCGTTCTACGACCGGCTGATCGGCGACGTCGAGAAGGGCTTTTCCGCCATCGTCGACACGCGCACGCGGCTGAACTACCTGATCGCGCGCCACCTCCAGATCGCGATCGACGATCCGGCCTTCGCACGGATGATCGTGCGCGAGTCGCGCGGCCACGGGCCGTACTTCGGCTCGCAGCTTCACGCGTTGAACCGCCGATACGGCCAGTTCCTGATGCGCACGCTGCGCGACGGCATCGAGCGTGGCGAGTTGCGCGCCGACCTCGATGCGGCGCTCGCGCGCGACCTCGTCTTCGGCGGGCTCGAGCATCACGTCTGGGATCGGCTGGCGCGCCGGCGCAGGTTCGCTCCCGCCCGCACGGCTGCGTCGATCGTCGAACTGCTCTGGACGGGCTGGTCGGCGCGCGCCGCCGACGATCTGCGCGGGCTCGCGCGGCGCGTCCAGCGGCTCGAGCGACGCATCGATCCGCGCTGAACGTTTCGCGCCGCCGACGCGCTGCCTATAATCGCGTCGCCATGAGCGGCGAAGACCGAAGCGTCCCCCTGTACGTCGACCTCGACGGTTGCCTGCTGCGCACCGATACGCTGTGGGAGTCCTTTGCCGCGGCGCTTCGCGCCAACCCGGTGGCGGCGCTGGTCGCGTTGTTCGCGCTGCTGCAGGGGCGGGCGGCGCTGAAGCGGCGCATGGCGGAGATCGGGAGGCCCGATGTCGCATCGATGCCGCGGCACGAGCGCTTCGTTGGCTGGCTTCGCGTCCAGCGTGCGGCCGGGCGGCGGCTCGTGCTTGCGACGGCGGCCGACGCCACGCTCGCGGAGCAGGCCGCGGAGACGACGCGCAGCGGCTGCGGCGGAACGCTGTTCGATGCGGTGCTCTCCAGCGACGGCCGGCGAAACCTCAAGGGGCCGAACAAGCTCGCCGCGATCCACGAACACGCCGGCAACGCGCCTTTCGACTACTGCGGCAACGGACCCGAGGACGTCCCGATCTTCGCGCGCGCGCGCGGTGCGATCGTCGTCGGCGCTTCCTCGCGAGTGCTCGAGGCCGCGCGCCGCGAGTCGTCGGTCCTCGAAGTGTTCGAG
The DNA here is from genome assembly GCA_036406255.1 of Zeimonas sp. Lineage (GTDB taxonomy): Bacteria > Pseudomonadota > Gammaproteobacteria > Burkholderiales > Burkholderiaceae_E > Zeimonas. The sequence goes on along the minus strand of DASWVL010000274.1, from coordinate 856 downwards.
ACGCGCGCGCCCTGGCGCCCGCGACTGCGCGCATGGCTGCGTGCACTGCGTCCGCACCAGTGGCTGAAGAATGCGCTCGTGCTCGTTCCGCTGCTCACGTCGTTTCGCGTCGACCAGCCGCAGGCGGTCGCCGACGCGGTGCTGGCCTTCATCGCCTTCAGCCTCGCCGCCTCCAGCGGTTATCTGCTGAACGACCTGCTCGATCTCGGCGCCGATCGCCAGCATCCGCGCAAGCGCGCACGACCTTTCGCCAGCGGCGAACTCTCGGTGCGCAGCGGGTTCCCCGTGGCCGCGGCGCTGCTCTTCGCGTCGATCGCGCTGGGTGCGTCGATCGGCACGGGTTTCGTCGCCTGGGTGCTCGCCTACCTGATGATCACCGGCTTGTACTCGGGCTTCGCCAAGCGCGTCGCGCTGCTCGACGTTGCCACGCTCGCGGGCCTGTACACGGTGCGTGTACTCGCCGGCGGAGCGGCGATCGGCGTCGAGGTGTCGTTCTGGCTTCTCGCGTTCTCGGTGTTCGTCTTCTTCTCGCTCGCGCTGGTGAAGCGGTGCGGCGAGCTGGTCGCGCAGATCGAGCGCGAGGAGCAGACCGCGCAAGGCCGCGGATACCAGCGCGGCGACCTGACGGTGCTGCAGATGCTCGGCATTTCGACCTCGTGCGCTGCGCTCGTCGTGCTCGCGTTGTACGTGCAGACGCCCGAGGTCGCGCAGCGCTATGCGTCGCCGAAGGTCCTGTGGCTGATGCTCGTCGGGCTGCTGATCCTGCTCGGGCGGCTGTGGCTGGCGACCGCGCGCGGATCGATGCACGACGACCCGCTCGTCTTCATCGTGCAGGATCGCGGCAGCCGCTGGATCG
>DASWVL010000273.1:0-6955 GCA_036406255.1 Zeimonas sp. | reverse complement strand
CATCTTCAGGCCCTTCTTCGCGTCGATCAGCGCGATGTCCTGCGGCGTGGTCACGATGACCGCGCCGGTGACGGGAATCTTCTGCGCGAGCGTGAGATGGATGTCGCCGGTGCCGGGCGGCAGGTCGATCACGAGATAGTCCAGCTCGCGCCAGTTCGTCTCGCGCAGCAGCTGCTCGAGCGCCTGCGTGACCATCGGGCCGCGCCAGACCATCGGCGTGTCCAGGTCGATCATGAAGCCGATCGAGCTGGCCTGGATCCCGTGGCCCTCCATCGGTTCGAGCGACTTGCCGTCGCGCGACTCGGGCCGCCCGCTGATGCCGAGCATCGTCGGCTGGGAGGGGCCGTAGATGTCGGCATCGAGCATGCCGACGCTCGCGCCTTCCGCCGACAGCGCGAGGGCGAGGTTCACCGCGGTGGTGCTCTTGCCGACGCCGCCCTTGCCGGAGGCGATCGCGACGATGTTCTTCACGCCCGTGAGCGTCTTGACGCCGCGCTGCACCGCGTGCGCCTCGATCTTCTGGTAGACGTTGGCCGTCACCTTCGAGACGCCGGGCAGCCCGCGCAACGCCGCGATCGTCTCGCGGCGGATCGGCTCGACCTGCGAACGCGCCGGGTACCCGAGCACGACGTCGACCGAGACCTCGCCGCCGTCGACCCGCAGGTTTCGCGCCGAACCGCTGTCGACGAGGCTCTTCTCGGTGTTGGGGTCGATGACGCGCGACAGCGCGTCGTTGACCTGTTCGACGGTCACGCTCATGGTGCAGGTCCGGAGTGCGGAAACGGGATCCGGCAAGTCTAACAGCCGGTCGATTCGCGCCCCGGCGGCGAACGCAACTCGCATGCACTCGGGCGCCGAAAAGCGGCGTACCCGTTTGCTAAGATCCGCCGATGACCGCGCGCACCCTTTTCGTCACGACGGCACTGCCGTACGCGAACGGCCCCTTCCACATCGGCCACATCATGGAGTACATCCAGGCCGACATCTGGGTGCGCTTCCAGCGCATGCGCGGGCACACCGTGCATTTCGTCGGCGCCGACGATGCGCACGGCGCGCCGATCATGATCGCCGCCGAGAAGGAAGGCGTCACCCCGCAGGCCTTCGTCGAGCGCATCGCAGCGGGTCGCAAGGCGTACCTGGACGGCTTTCACATCGGCTTCGACCACTGGCACAGCACCGACTCGCCGGAGAACGTCGAGCTGTCGCAGTCGATCTACCGGGCGCTGCGCGATGCGGGCTTCATCGACGTGCGGCCGGTCGAGCAGTTCTTCGATCCGGTCAAGGGCATGTTCCTGCCCGATCGCTACATCAAGGGCGAGTGCCCGAGCTGCGGCACACCCGACCAGTACGGCGACTCCTGCGAGAACTGCGGCGCGGTCTACTCGGCCACCGAACTGAAGAACCCGTTCTCGGCGCTCACCGGCGCCACACCCGAGCTGCGCGTCTCCGAACACTACTTCTTCCGCCTGTCGGATCCTCGCTGTGTAACGTTCCTGCGCGAGTGGACGCAGGGGCGCGATCGCTGGGGCGAACCGCGGCTGCAGCCCGAGGTGCTCGCGAAGGCACGCGAGTGGCTGGGCGAGGATGGCGGCAACGGCAGTCTCGCCGACTGGGACATCTCGCGCGATGCGCCCTATTTCGGCATCGAGATCCCCGATGCGCCGGGCAAGTACTTCTACGTCTGGCTCGACGCGCCGATCGGCTACCTCGCGTCGCTGAAGGCGCTGTGCCGGGCGCGCGGCATCGATTTCGAGGCGCTGCTCGCCGACCCGGCCACCGAGCAGGTGCACTTCATCGGCAAGGACATCATCTATTTCCACGTGCTGTTCTGGCCGGCGATGCTGCACTTCGCGCGCCGCAAGACGCCCGACCGCGTGAACGTGCACGGCTTCATCACGGTGAGCGGCGCGAAGATGAGCAAGAGTCGCGGCACCGGGATCTCGCCGATGCGCTACCTCGAGATCGGCATGAACCCGGAGTGGCTGCGCTACTACATCGCGGCCAAGCTCAACTCGCACGTGCAGGACGTCGATTTCGATCCCGACGACTTCCTCGCCCGCGTGAACGCCGACCTGATCGGAAAGTACGTGAACATCGCCAGCCGGGCGTCGGGCTTCGTCGCGCGCGTGTTCGACGGACGACTGCTGCCGGCCGAGGACATCGACGACGATGCGCAGCGCGAGCGCGTTGCGCGGCTCGCCGCGCAGGTGTCCGACGCCTACGAGGAGCGCGAGTTCGGCTCGGTCGCCCGGCTCGTGATGGCCTACGCCGACGAGATCAACCAGTACTTCGACGCACACAAGCCGTGGGAAATGGCGAAGGACCCGGCGCAGCGCGACGCGCTGCATCGCGTCTGCTCGCGCTGCCTGCTGGCCTTCCATCGGCTGACGATCCTGCTCGCTCCGATGCTTCCGGCCACCGCGGCCAAGGTTGCCGAGCTGTTCGGCACGCCGCCGCTGCGCTGGGACGACCTGGGCGTGGACGAAGGCGCGACGTCGCCCGTTCGTTCGATCGGCCGCTACGCGCACCTGATGAAGCGCGTGGAAGCGCAGCAGCTCGACGCGCTGTTCGAGCCGGCCGTCGAACCCGCGAACCGCAACGCGGGTGCCGGGAGCGCGAAAGGCGAAGCGGCGGAAACGGAGACGGCCGCCGCCGAGGCCGCGCGCGCGATCTCGATCGACGACTTTGCCCGCGTCGACCTGCGCATCGCGCGCATCGTCGATGCGCAGGCGGTCGAAGGCTCGAAGAAGCTGCTGCGGCTGGAACTGGACGTGGGCGAGGAACGCACGCGCACGGTGTTCTCCGGCATTCGCGCCGCGTACGAACCCGCGGCGCTCGTGGGAAGGCTCACCGTCGTTGTCGCCAACCTCGCGCCGCGCAAGATGAAGTTCGGCGTCTCCGAAGGGATGGTGCTCTCGGCCTCGTCGGACGATCCGAAGACGCCCGCCGCGCTCTATCTGCTCGATGCCGACGAAGGTGCCCGGCCCGGCATGAGGATCCGCTGAGCGCGGCGCAGGCCGGCGAGGCGCGCGCCCCAGCGCCTCAGCCGCCGGCGTTGATCCGCTTCGGATCCGGCGTGCGGCTCGTTCGCAGCACGCGCCCCTCGGGCGACAGGTGCACGTGGAACATCTCGGTGTCGGTGCCGGTGGCGTTCTTCACGCGCCACGTCCAGACCGTCTCGTTGCGCGCCGGGAACGGCTCCTCCTCGTCGGGCTTGCCGAGCAGCCGGCGCAGGTCGTCGCGACTCATCCCGGGGAGAACGCGCTCGAGCTGCGCCGGGGCACGGGCGTCGGTCATGCCGCGATAGCGGCCGTCGGAGCCGATCTCGACCATCCACGTCTCGCTGCCTTCCGGACCGCGCGAGTACTCGAGCACCTGGCTGCCGTCGTTCTCCTCCCAGATCATCGCCGGCTTGCCCATCAGGCGCCGCACGTCGTCCGCCGTCGAGACGCCCGGCTGCAGCTCCTTCTGCGCGAAGTAGTCGCAGCCGCCCACGAGAGCGAGCAGCGCGCACAGCCAGCCGGTCCACAACGATCGTCTCATTCGGTTCCTCCAGTTCCGGGCGAGTATCGCCGAAGAAGCAGGACGAGTCCGGGGAACGGGGCACAGGCGCAACCGGAGCGGCGCGACGATCGCTTACACTCTCGCCCTGGAGAAAAGACGGCCATGTACAAGTCGGATATCACGCGCTTCCTCGAGCAGCTCAAGCAGGAACGCCCACACCTGGAGCGCAGCCAGCGCGAAGGGCGCGCCCTGCTCTGGGATCGCCCGCAGGATCTCGAAACGATGCAGCGCCAGCGGGAGTCGCGCGTGCCGAGATCCTCGTACGTGTACTACCCCAAAGACTACACTTGAGCAGCCTCGCTGCAGGCGCGCCCGTCGACGCGCCCGAAGGCGACGAAGGCGGTCCGCCGCCCGACGTGCCCGAGCAGCTCGAGCTGAAGGTGTTCGCGCGCCTGTACGGCGAGCCGATGCTGCGGCTGCCGCAGGACCTGTACATCCCGCCCGACGCGCTCGAGGTGTTCCTCGAGGCCTTCGAAGGCCCGCTCGACGTGCTGCTGTACCTGATTCGCCGGCAGAACTTCGACATCTTCGACATCCCGATGGCCGAGGTCACGCGCCAGTACCTCGCCTACATCGACGAGATCCGCAACCGCAACCTGGAACTCGCCGCCGAGTACCTGCTGATGGCGGCGCTGCTCATCTCGATCAAGTCGCGAATGCTGCTTCCGGTGAAGAAGGCCGACAGCGGCGAGGAAGTCGAGGACCCGCGCGCCGAGCTTGCACGCCGGCTCGTCGAATACGAACGGATCAAGTTCGGCGCCGAGCGGATCGACGAGCTGCCGCAGCTCGGCCGTGACTTCCTCCCCACCAACGTGTGGATCGAGCAGCAGGCGACGACGCGGCTTCCCGACGTCGATCCGAACGACCTGCGCAGCGCCTGGGCCGACATCCTGCGGCGCGCGCGGCTGGTCCAGCACCACCGCATCACGCGCGAGGAGCTGTCGGTACGCGAATACATGACGGTCGTGCTGCGCAGGCTGCAGGACCGACGCTTCGCCGAGTTCGACGAGCTGTTCGAGACCTCGCGCGGCGTTCCGGTCGTCGTCGTCACCTTCATCGCCCTGCTCGAACTCGCCCGCGAATCTCTGATCGAGATCACGCAGGCCGAGGCCTTCGCGCCGATCTACGTGCGGCTGGCGTACCGGCCGAGCTGACGCGGTGGGCGCGACCGAGCGCACCGGCGTCCCGCTGCGCGCGCTGAACACCTTCGCGGTGCAGGCGCACGCCGCGCGGCTCATCGAGGTCGACGCCGCCACCGATCTCGAGACACTCGCCGGGCGGCTGCGCGACTCGACACCACCGCTCGTGCTCGGCGGCGGAAGCAACGTGCTGTTCACGCGGGATCCGCCGATGCCGATCGTGCGCATCGCGATCCGCGGGCGTCGAGTGCGCTCCGAGGACGAACGCGGCGTGCTCGTCGAGGCGGGCGCCGGCGAGAACTGGAACGACTTCGTGCAATGGACGCTCGCGCGCGGACTCGTCGGCCTCGAGAACCTCTCGCTGATCCCCGGCACGGTGGGCGCGAGTCCGATCCAGAACATCGGCGCCTACGGCGTCGAGATGCGCGAGCGATTCGATTCGCTCGAAGCCGTCTCGCTGCGCGACGGGACGCGCCGGCGCTTCGACGCCGCCGAATGCCGCTTCGGCTATCGCGACAGCGTGTTCCGGCACGACGAGGGTCGCGAATGGGCGATCGCCGCGGTGCGCTTCCGGCTGGCGCGCGAAGCGCCCTTGCAGCTCGACTACGGCGAGATCCGGGAGGAGCTGCGCGCGCTCGAGGTCGTGCGCCCGAGCGCGAACGACGTCGCGCGTGCCGTGTGCGCGATACGCCGGCGCAAGCTGCCCGACCCCGCCGTACTCGGCAACGCCGGCAGCTTCTTCCGCAATCCGGTCGTCGAGGTGGCGGTCGCCGATGCGCTTTCCGTGCGCCATCCGCAGATGCCGCGTTTCCCCGCTTCGCCTGCGACGCCCGCGACGCCACGCGGCGTATCGGGCGACGATGCACGGTGCGGAGAGCGGGTGAAGCTGTCCGCCGCCTGGCTGATCGAACGCTGCGGATGGAAGGGCTTTCGCGAAGGCGACGCGGGCGTGCATGAACGGCACGCGCTGGTGCTGGTCAATCACGGCGCGGCAACCGGCGCGCAGATCGCGGCGCTCGCCAGGCGCATCGTCGAATCGGTTCGGGACCGATTCGGCATCGTGCTCGAGCCCGAGCCGACGATCGTCTGATTGCACTCCCGCAGGCGGGCCGCCGCAACCCGCCGCGAACGGCCTCGACGCCGGCGATTCAGCCGCGCCGGAATACCCAGGTCGACTCGTCCGACACCGTCGGCTCGAAACGATAGCCATCGGCGTCGAAGCCCTGCAGCTGCAGCGGATCGTCGATGCGCCGCTCGATGGCGTAGCGCGTCATCGTGCCGCGCGCCCGCTTGGCCGGGAACGCGATGACCTTCCACCCGTCGGGGCGACGCTGCTGGAACACCGGCTGCACGACGCGCGAGCGCAGCCGCGCGAGCGACTTGAAATACTCGGCCGAGGCCAGGTTCACCAGCACCGGCGTGCGATGCGACGCAAGCTCCTCGTCGATCGCACGCGAGAGCCGCTCGCCCCAGTATGCATAGAGGTCGGCACCCTTCGGATTGCGCAGCCGCGTTCCCATCTCGAGCCGATACGGCTGGATCAGGTCCAGCGGCCGCAGCACCCCGTACAGCCCCGAGAGGATGCGAACGTGCTCCTGTGCCCAGTCGAGGTCCGACTCGTCGAGGCTCGGTGCATCGAGCCCCTCGTAGACGTCTCCGGCGAAGGCGAGCACGGCCTGGCGTGCGTTGCGCGGGGTGAACGGCGGCTTCCACTGGCCGAAGCGCGCGGCGTTCAGTGCGGCCAGCGGGTCGCTGATCGACATCAGCGACGCCAGTTCGCGCGTGTCCATCTTCTTCAGCAGCCCGACGAGCGGCCGCGACTGCGACAGGAAGCGCGGCTGCGTGTGGCCGGTGACGTGCGGCGGCGATTCGAAATCGAGCCGTTTCGCGGGAGACAGGACGATCAGCATGGCATCGGATGATGGCACGAAAGGACGCCCGCTTCGCCGCGCGCGCCGGCAGCGTGGGCGCCGCCGCCCGCTGCACGCACGGACGGCTCTCTATAATCGTCGGCGACGGCGCGCCACACGTATCCAGATGAAAACACCTTCCGGCCCCCCGAGCCCCGCCCTCGTCACGAAGCTGCCGAAGGTGGGAACGACGATCTTCACGGTGATGTCGTCGCTCGCGGTCGAGCACGACGCGGTGAACCTCGGCCAGGGCTTCCCCGACTTCGACTGCGATCCCTCGCTCGTCGACGCGGTGGCCGACGCGATGCGCGCCGGGCACAACCAGTACCCGCCGATGGCGGG
>DASWVL010000272.1:0-2503 GCA_036406255.1 Zeimonas sp. | reverse complement strand
CCCAGTTGCCGACGACCGCTCCGAAGGAGTCGGACAGGAACGAGACACGGTGCTGTGCGTCGGTCTCCCAGATCCAGTCGGAGCTCAGGTGCGTGAGGTCGCGGAACTTCGCTTCGCTCGCCGCCAGCTGTTGCTGCATCGCGCGGATGCCGGTGATGTCCTGCACGAGCCCGGACATGCGCACGATCTCGCCGCGTTCGTCGCGTTCGGGCTGCCCGACGCTGCGCACCCAGATCAGGTCGCGGTTCGGGCGCATCCAGCGGAACTCGACGTGCACTTCGCGGCCGGCCTTCATCGCGCGACGATGCGTCTCGCGCCAGCGTTCCTGGTCGTTCGGGTGGATGTGCGCGAGCAGCGTCTTCGGCGGCGGGACTCCGGCGGCCGGATCGATGCCGAAAAGGCGGAACGCGCCTTCGCTCCAGTGCAGCGTGTTCGCGTGCAGATCGTGGATCCACGAGCCCAGGCCGGCGAGCTGCTCGACGCCGTCCTGTCTCGCGCTCGATCGCAGCAGCGCCTCCGCGCCACGCCGGGCTCGCGCGCGGCGCACCTGCCGCGCCGAAGCGAGTGCGATCGCGCCGAGCGCTGCGCAGGACGCCGCGACGAGGCACGCGAGCACCGCGGTGCTCGCGGATCCAGGCCCGCCGAAATACGCTACGCTCGCGCCCAATGCCGCGGTCAGCGCCGCGGTGCAGGTGGCGGCGAGCGCGAACGATTCGCGAGGCGGGAACGCATCCCGTTCGATGGCGGCGTCCGGAATCTCGTTCTCCCGTGCAATCCGGCAGCGGCCGGAAGTCCGCGCCACTGTAGCCGATGCACGTCAACGCAACGAGGAATTTGTCGTGTTCGAGCCCAATGCCCATCGGTGCGAGCCTCAGCGCGCCGCCTCGCCGTGGATCGTGCGCTGGCTCGATCGGCTGCCGCGCGGCGCGGCGGTGCTCGATTTCGCCGCCGGCTCCGGGCGGCATGCCTGCGCAGCGGCCGAGCGCGGCCTGGACGTGCTCGCCGTCGACCGCGACGGGGAGGCGCTCGCGCGCGTCGGAGAAGGTGCGGCGGGGGCGACGCCCGCCGACGAGTCGCGCGACGGGGCGCCGTCGAGCCGCGAAGGCCGCATCGCGCTGCGCGTCGCCGATCTCGAATCGGGCCGGTGGCCCAACGCCGCGCACGAACGCTTCGACGCGGTCGTCGTTGCGAATTATCTGTTCCGGCCGCGATTCGCGCTGCTGGCGTCGCTGGTCGCACCCGGCGGCCTGCTCGTCTACGAGACCTTCGCGCAGGGCAACGAGCGCTACGGACGGCCGTCGAACCCGGCGTTCCTGCTCGCGCCGGGAGAACTGCTCGTGCGCGCGCAACGCGCGGGGCTGACCGTGCTCGAGTATGCGACCGGCACGGTGCAGCGGCCTTCGCCGGCGGTGATCCAGCACGTGTGCGCGCGGCGCGCGCCGGGCGCCGCCGGTTGCGACGGACCCCTGGCCCCGCTCGGCTAGAATGTCTCGTTTTTCAGCGGCCGACCATCATGATCCGGGGCAGCATAGTCGCGATCGTCAGCCCGATGCACGAGGACGGTAGCCTCGATCTCGACAGCTATCGCCGACTCATCGACTGGCACGTCGAGCAGGGAACGAAGGCGATCGCCGTCGTCGGCACCACCGGCGAGTCACCTACCGTCGACATGCAGGAGCACGCCACGCTGATCCGCGTGGCGGTCGAGCACGCGGCCGGGCGCGTCCCGGTGATCGCCGGCGCCGGAGGCAACTCCACGCGCGAGGCGATCGAGCTCAGCGAGTACGCGCGCAGGTCGGGTGCGCACGCGTCGCTGCAGGTCGTGCCCTACTACAACAAGCCGACGCAGGAAGGCATCTACCGGCATTTCCGTTCGGTCGCCGAAACGGTCGACCTGCCGATGATCCTGTACAACGTGCCGGGGCGCACCGTTGCCGACATGGGCAACGAGACGCTGCTGCGCCTGGCCGAGGTGCCGGGCATCGTCGGCGTGAAGGACGCCACCGGCGACATCCCGCGCGGCTCGGCGTTGCTCGCACGCGTTCCGCCCGGCTTTGCCGTCTACAGCGGGAACGACGACTCGGCGCTCGCGCTGATCGCCATGGGCGCACACGGCGTCATCTCGGTCACCGCCAACGTCGCTCCCGCGCCGGTGGCGCGCATGTGCGAATGCGCGCTCGAGGGACGCTGGCCCGAGGCGCTCGCGCTGAACCGCCGGTTGCTCCCGCTGCATCTCGACCTGTTCGTCGAGGCCAACCCGATTCCCGTCAAATGGGCGCTGGCCGAGATGGGACGCATCCCCCCCGGCATCCGCCTGCCGCTGACGCCGTTGTCCCCCGAACGCCGCGCGACGGTTCGTGCGGCGCTCGAGCGCTCTGGAGTGATCACTTGACGATGACGAGAGTCTCGACCGTCGCGCGCCATGCGACGGTTGCTTCGTTCTGCGCGTTGCTCGCCGCCAGCGGCATCACCGAGAAGATCGACGAAGCGAGCAGGATCGATT
>DASWVL010000271.1:0-8183 GCA_036406255.1 Zeimonas sp. | reverse complement strand
GCACATCGTCTCGAACGTCGAAGGCCGGCTGGCTCCCGACGTCGATGCGCTCGACGTCGTGCGTGCGACGTTTCCGGCCGGCACGCTCGCCGGCGCGCCGAAGGTGCGCGCGATGCAGATCATCGACGAGCTGGAGCCGACCCGGCGCGGCCTGTACGGCGGCGCGTGCGGTTACCTGTCGTTCGCCGGCGACCTCGACCTCGCGATCGCGATCCGCACCGCCGTCGTTCGCGACGCAGTGCTCTACGCGCAGGCCGCGGCGGGGGTCGTCGCCGACTCGCTGCCGGACAACGAATGGCAGGAAACCGAGAACAAGCTGCGCGCCCTGCTGCGGGCGGCGGAGCTTGCCGAGGACGGACTCGTGCTCGGAGGAGAGCGGCGATGCTGCTGATGATCGACAACTACGACAGCTTCACGTTCAACCTCGTGCAGTACTTCGCCGAACTCCACGAGGAGGTGCGTACCGTGCGCAACGACGCGATCGACGTCGATGCGGTCGAGGCGCTCGCGCCCGACCGCATCGTGATCTCGCCCGGCCCGTGCTCGCCCGCCGAGGCGGGCATCTCGGTGGCGCTGGTGCGGCGCTTCGCAGGGCACGTGCCGATCCTCGGCGTGTGCCTCGGGCACCAGGCGATCGGTGCCGCGTTCGGCGCGCGCATCGTGCGTGCGCGCAGCGCGGTACACGGCAAGACCGCGACCATCTCGCACGACGGCGCGGGCGTCTTCCGCTCGCTGCCCGACTGCTACTCGGCGGTGCGCTATCACTCGCTCGCGGTCGATCTCGCAAGCCTTCCCGACTGTCTCGAGCCCACCGCCTTCAGCGAAGACGGCGAGTTGATGGGACTGCGACACCGCGTCTTCCCGGTCGAGGGCGTGCAGTTCCATCCCGAATCGCTCCTCACCGAACACGGTCACGCGCTGCTGCGCAATTTTCTGGAGAGCTGAAATGACGATCACGGCACAGGAAGCGCTCACGCGCTGCATCGAGCATCGGGAGATCTTCCACGACGAGATGCTCGCGCTCATGCGCCAGATCATGAGCGGCGAGATGTCGCCCGCGATGATGGCGGCAATCCTGACCGGCTTGCGCGTGAAGAAGGAGACCGTCGGCGAGATCGCCGCGGCCGCGCAGGTGATGCGCGAGTTCGCGAACAAGGTCGAGGTCGACGGCGGCCCGCATTTCGTCGACATCGTCGGCACCGGCGGCGACGGCTCGCACACCTTCAACATCTCGACGGCTTCGGCCTTCGTCGCCGCGGCGGCGGGCGCAACCGTGGCCAAGCACGGCAACCGCGGCGTCTCGTCGAAGTCGGGTTCGGCCGATGCGCTCGAAGCGCTCGGGGCGAACATCCTGCTGACCCCCGAACAGGTCGCCGAGTGCATCCGCGAGACCGGAGTCGGCTTCATGTTCGCGCCGAACCATCATCCGGCAATGAAGAACGTTGCCCCGATCCGGCGCGAGCTGGGCGTGCGCACGATCTTCAACATCCTCGGTCCGCTGACGAACCCGGCCGGCGCCCCGAACATCCTGATGGGCGTCTTCCACCCGGACCTGGTCGGGATCCAGGTACGCGTGATGCAGAATCTCGGTGCGAAGCACGCACTGGTGGTGTGGGGCAAGGACGGCATGGACGAGGTCTCGCTCGGTGCGGCGACGATGGTCGGCGAGCTGCGCGACGGGCTCGTGCACGAGTACGAGATCCATCCCGAGGATTTCGGCCTGTCGATGATCAGCAACCGCGGCCTGCGCGTGGCGGACGCCCTCGAATCGAAGGAGATGGTGCTCGAGGCGCTGGAGAACCGTCCGGGAACGCCGCGGGAGATCGTCGCGCTGAACGCCGGCGCCGCGCTCTATGCGGCGAACCTCGCCGAATCGATTCCGGCGGGCATCGAACGTGCGCGCGAGAGCCTCGCGAGCGGCGCGGCGCGCGAGCGGCTCGACGCCTTCGTGCGCTTCACGCAGCGCGCCGGACAGTCGCGGGCCGCGTGAGATCGGGAAGTGCCCGATGCCGAGAGCAGCCATCAACCCCGGCGTCATGACCGGACCTGAAGTGCGGAGCCCGTCGATGAGCACCGACATCCTCGAGCGGATCGTCGCGATCAAGCAGGAAGAGGTCGCCGCCTGCAAGCGCGAGCGGCCTTTCGTCGCCGCGCGTCGCGAGGCGGAAAGGGCGGCGCGAACCGACCCGCCGCGCGGCTTCGAAGCGGCGCTGCGCGAGCGAACCGTGCGCGGCGAGGCGGCGGTGATCGCCGAGATCAAGCAGGCGAGCCCGAGCAAGGGGGTGCTGCGCGTGTCCTTCGATCCGGCGCAGATCGCGCGCAGCTACGAAGGGCACGGGGCCACCTGCCTGTCAGTGCTCACCGACGAGCCCTTCTTCCGGGGTGCGCTCGGTGACCTGCGCACCGCGCGTGCGGCCTGCGCGCTGCCGGCACTGCGCAAGGACTTCATCATCGATGCGTACCAGATCTACGAGGCACGCGCGAACGGGGCCGACGCGATCCTGCTGATCGTCGCCGCGCTCGACGACGCACGGCTCGCCGAATTCGAAGCGATCGCCCACGCGCTCGGCATGGACGTCCTCGTGGAAGTGCACGCCGCCGACGAGCTGGATCGGGCGCTGAAGCTCGACACCCCGCTGGTCGGCATCAACAACCGCAACCTGCGCAGCTTCGACGTGTCGCTCGACACGACACTCTCGCTGCTGCCCCGGCTGCCGCCCGATCGGCTGGTCGTCACCGAGAGCGGGATCCAGTCGCGCGAAGACGTTGCCCGGATGCGGGCGTCGGGCGTGAACGCGTTCCTGGTGGGTGAGGCGTTCATGCGCGCGGCGGAGCCGGGCGAGGCGCTGGCCGAACTGTTCCGGTAGCCGCGCCGAGCCATCCGTCCCGCAGCCGCTGCACGGCCGCCGATGCGCGTTCGTCCTGCACCAGCTTCGCTTCGGTTGCGGCGGGTGCCGCGAGCACCACTTCGCGCTCGATCAGTTCGTCGCGCCGGAACGCGTGTACCTGCAGGCGGTCGCCGGGGCGGCGTCGCGCGAGCAGTGCCTTGCACGTCGCCTCGTCGGCCACGCGCAGCCCGTCGAACGCGACGATCGCGTCGCCGGCGGACAGCCCCGCGCGCTCGGCCGCCTGTCCGTTGTAGGCCGTGGCGAGAGTCAGCTGCCCGTCGCGCACCGTGAGCCGGGCGCCGATCGTCACCGGCCCCTGGTCGCCCGCACCCAGCTCCAGCCGCACGCCGAAGCGGCGCAGCAGCGCCGCGAGCGGAAGTTCGGCCGTCCCGTACGCCCAGGCGCGAATCTGCGCATCGAGCCGAAGGCCGACGACGTCCTCGAGCAGGCGCGGGAACGCGTCCTCGTCGAGCCCCACGTCGTCGACGAACGCGCTCCTGCCGAAGCGCTCCCACAAGGCGCGCAGCACGTCGTCCAGCGAGCGGCGCCCGCGCGTACGCTCGCGGATCGTCAGGTCGAGCGCGAGCGCGACCAGCGAACCCTTCGCGTAGTAGCTCACCACCGCGTTGGGCGAGTTCTCGTCCTGCCGATAGAACTTGATCCACGCGTCGAAGCTCGACTCGGCGACGCTCTGCCCGCGCCGCCCCGGTCCGCGCTGCACGTTCGAGATCGTCTTCGCGAGCAGCCCGAGATACGCATCGCGGTCGACGACGCGCGAGCGCACCAGCATCAGGTCGTCGTAGTACGAGGTGAATCCCTCGAAGATCCACAGCAGCCGCGTGTAGCTCTCGTTCTGCAGGTCGGGCGCGACGAACGCGGACGGCCGGATGCGCTTGACGTTCCAAGCGTGAAAGTACTCGTGGCTGGCGAGCCCGAGGAACGAGCGGTACCCCTCCGACGGCTCGCGCTCGCCCCGGTGCGGCAGCTCGTTGCGCGAGCAGAGGAGCGACGCGCTCGAGCGGTGCTCGAGCCCTCCGTAGCCGCTGCCGATCGCGAGCACCTGGAACAGGTAGCGATCGAAGGGCGCGCGCCGGCGCCGCGGCTCGAAGAGCCGGACCTGCTCGCCGCAGACGCGGCGCAGGTCGCGACACAGGCGGTCGGCGTCCGCATCGTGTCGTCCGGTGATCGCGATCTCGTGCCGGGCGCCGCCGACGTCGAAGGACGCGAGCGTGAAGCGTCCCATCTCGACCGGGTGGTCGATCAGCTCGGCATAGTCGCGGGCGCGATACGCGCCGAATGCGTGCTCACGCGCGCCCGCCGACGGCATCGTCGTGGCGACGCGCCAGTCGTCGTACCCGTCGCCCGCGGGCGGATCGATCTGCAGCTCGCACGGCAGCGATTCGTGACCGATCGCGCGCAGGAATACGCTCGGCCCGTTGAAGAACCCGTGCGTGGAATCGAGATGCGCCGCGCGCACCGAGAGGTCCCACGCGTAGACCTGGTAGCGGATGCGAAGCGCCTCGTCGCAGCGCACCGCCTGCCACGTCGCCTTGTCGAGCTTGCGCAGCGCGATGCGCCGTCCCGATGCGCTGGACGCCTCGATGGAGACGACGTTGCGCGCGAACTCGCGAATCATGTAGCTGCCCGGCGTCCACGCCGGCATCGCGACCTGCTGCCCCTGGGGATCGGGATAAGCAATCAGCAGTTCGACTTCGAAGCGGTGCGCGTTCGGGTCGATCGGCGTGATGCGGTAGCGGATCGGAGGGTGCCGCGCGCGATTGCCGGTCGAAGCGCCTTCGCCGTCTCGCGACGCAGCGGCGGCGGGCGCGATCTCCCGCAGCGAGTCGTCGCGCTTCACCGGCTGACGTCGACGGCGGTGCGGCCGCGAACCTGCCCGGCGAGCATCTCGGGCGCCATGCGCAACGCGTCGTCGAGGCCCACCACTTGCGTGATCCGTTCCAGCGCGTCCGCGTCGAGCTCGCTCGCCAGCCGCGTCCACGCCACCCGTCGATCGTCGATCGGGCACATCACCGAATCGACCCCGATGAGACGCACGCCGCGCAGGATGAACGGCGCAACCGACGCAGGGAAGTCCATCCCCTGTGCCAGTCCGCATGCGGCGACCGCGCCGCGGTAGCGCGTCTGTGCGCAGGCGTTCGCCAGCGTGTGCGAACCGACCGCATCGACGACGCCCGCCCAGCGTTCCTTCTGCAGCGGCTTGCCGGGGCCGGATAGCGTCGCGCGGTCGATGATCTCGCTCGCGCCGAGTTCCCGCAGGTACGCTTCCTCGGAGGCACGGCCGGTGGACGCGACGACGCGAAAACCGAGTCGCGCGAGCAGCGCGATCGCCACGCTGCCGACGCCGCCTGCCGCGCCGGTGACGAGGACCTCGCCCTGATCGGGCTCGACACCCTGACGCTCGAGCATCATCACGCACAGCATCGCGGTATAGCCGGCGGTGCCGATCGCCATCGCGCGACGCGAATCGAGCGCCGCCGGCATCGCGACCAGCCAGTCGCCCCGCAAACGCGCGCGCTGCGCGAGACAGCCCCAGTGCATCTCGCCGACACCCCATCCGTTCAGGATCACGCGATCGCCGGCGGCGAAGCCCGGATGCGAACTCTCCTCGACGACGCCCGCCCCGTCGATGCCCGGCACCATCGGCCAGCGCCGCACGACCGGCGAACGGTTCGTCAGCGCGAGCGCGTCCTTGTAATTGAGCGCCGAGTACTCGACGCGCAGGCGCACGTCGGCGTCGGGCGTGGCCGCCTTCAGCTCGTCGTCGGTGATCGAGCGTCGCTTCGCGGTGAAGCCCGCTTCGCTCTTTTCCAGGTACAGCGCATCGAACATCTTCGCCTCCGCTTCGGAATCGTCGCCGGCAGGCTAGCCGATCTGACCTGCGACGTCGATTCGGTCACGCTCGCCAGCGCCGGATTGCGTAGATTCGGGCACGCGCGCGATTCGCGGCCCGTCTGCATGGAAGGGCGAACGCCCTCGTCGTCGCCCTGGGGCATTCACCCCCTGGCTTGTCGGTTGCTGATCCCGGCCCGCCCAACGCGCGGTTAGGATCGGCGAACCCCGTTACGGAGCCTCGCAGTGGAATCCAATTCGAAGAAGTCCCGCAACGCCCGCGTACTGTCGTTCCTCGGTCGTGTCGCCCCTGCGTTCCTCGCGGCCGCGGTTCTCGCGGCCTGCGGTGGCGGCGGTGGGGGTGGCGGGGGGCGATCGAGCGCTCCGGAACCGTGCGATTCGCAGACGAGTCGTGGAGAGGATTTCGCCCTCGGTTCGTGTGCGGCGACGACGACCAACGTGTTCCAGCCGGTGACGAGCAATGTCGTCGTCAACGGAACCGACTCGTATACGCTGACCCTCGACTTTCCGGCGGATCTCGACGCGCTCGACACCACGGCCGGGTTCACGGCGGCCAACAAGCCGCCGTCGGATCTTCGAAACATCATCGGCAAGCTTCGCGGCCAAGCCTACGAGAATCCGGTGCAGCCCGGTGACCTCACGCCGCCCTACGTGGCGATCACCGACTTCTTCGAGACGAGCGATTTCGAAACGACCACCGCGTTGCCGAGCATGCAGTACGCGAGTTTCGGCACCTGGGAGAAGTTCGCCGGATCGGGGATCAACGGCTTCAACGAGGGTTATCTCGGCACGTGGTTCGCGAAGCGACCCGGCTCGGTCGTCAACACCCCGCCTGGTACGGCGGCCACCTACGAGGGCCGTGTCGTCGGCGTCATCGGCGACGACGGCGAGCGCGAGCGCGTGCTGAACGGACGCTTCGGCTTCAGCGGCCCCATCACGATTCAGGTCGCCGCAGGTGCGATCACCTCCGCCACGCTGGGCACTCTGACCATTTCGTTCCAGCAGGCGGGAGCGACGCTCGAGGTCGCCGATCTCGCACTGAACGCGGTAACCTTCGGCGCGTCGTCGGCGCCGCCCGCTCTTACGGGAACGGTCTCGTCCGCGGCGGGCAGCGAAGCCTCTTCCACCGGCACGTACGAGGCGCAGTATTTCGGCGCTGGACAACCCGGCGCCGAGATAGCCGGCCGCCTGCGCTTCCGAACCAGTAACGGGCTCATCGCCGTCGGTTCCTTCGGCGCGATTCGCCAATAAGCGGAGAAGTCAATGTCCCGAGAGCCGTACCAGCACATCCTCGTCGAACCCCGCGGCCGAGTCGGCCTCGTGACGCTGAACCGGCCGAAGGCGCTCAATGCGTTGAACGACGCGCTGATGGACGAACTCGGCGCGGCGCTGGTCGATTTCGACGCTGACGAGAGCATCGGTGCGATCGTGCTCACCGGCAGCGACAAGGCTTTCGCCGCCGGTGCCGACATCGGTGCGATGGCCGGCTGGAGCTACATGGACGTCTACCGCAACGAGTACATCACGCGGAACTGGGAGACGATCCGGCGTGTCCGCAAGCCGGTGATCGCCGCCGTGGCGGGCTATGCACTCGGCGGCGGCTGCGAGCTCGCGATGATGTGCGACATCATCATCGCCGCCGACAACGCGAAATTCGGCCAGCCGGAGATCAAGCTCGGCATCATCCCCGGTGCCGGTGGCACCCAGCGCCTGCCGCGCGCCGTCTCGAAGGCGAAGGCGATGGACCTGTGCCTCACCGCGCGCAACATGGACGCGCAGGAGGCCGAGCGTGCAGGCCTGGTCTCGCGGGTCGTTCCCGCCGACCGGCTGCTCGACGAGGCGCTCGAGGTCGCGACGACCATTGCCGGCTACTCGCTGCCTTCGGTGATGATGGTGAAGGAGGCGATCAACCGGGCCTACGAATCGCCGCTCAGCGAAGGACTGCTCTTCGAGCGGCGGCTCTTCCACTCGCTTTTCGCCACTGACGACCAGAAGGAAGGCATGGCGGCTTTCGTCGAGAAACGCAAGCCGGATTTCCGGCATCGCTGAGTCGCGCCGCCGCGCGCGACAGGCGGCGCGTCTGCCTTTCACAGGCGGCACGAGGAGGAGCGGCGCTTCGGCCGTGATGTCGCGCGATCGCGATGGCGCCGTTCGCCCGGGCAGCCGGCGCTTTGTCGCGCGAGGCTTTGCTGCGGGCAGTTCGTTGCGGGCAGTTCGTTGCGGGCAGTTCGTTGCGTGCAGTTCGTTGCGGGCAGTTCGCTCCGTTTTGTAGCGCTTCTGTCGGTGGAGCCGTTGGCACGGCGGAAAACGCTCGTTCTCGCAGCGTTTATGCTGGTGCCGATTGGAGGCGGGCCGGATCTGCTCGAGTTCCGAGCGCTCTTTCCAGCATTGCCGATTCTCCGGCATCGCTGAGTCGAGCGGTGC
>DASWVL010000270.1:0-9241 GCA_036406255.1 Zeimonas sp. | reverse complement strand
CCAACGCCCGATCCAGCGACACGGCGCCGCCGCCGCGCGCGATGAGCAGCGCGAGAAGGCCTGCCCACGAAAGGTGCGTCGGCCACGCGTCCGGGTAGACGAAGACCTGGATCACCGCGGTCATGCCGAGCAGCGCGAAAGGACTCGCGGTCGTGTTCATCGTCGGGCCTCCCGTTCGGCGGATGCGTCGCGCACGCCCGAAAACGCTCCGGCGTCGAGCAGTTTCGCGAGCAGCGCCGCGAGATCGGTGTCGGGGTCGACGTCGAACGCGGCCTGGGCGCAGTGCGCCAGCGAATGGCCGCCGGCGCATGCATCGAGGAACGCGAACGATGCGGGGTCGAGCGACATCGACGCGACCCGGTCGCGCGGACGCACGAGCAGAACGCCGCGCGCGCCGCCTTCGGGTTCGAACCGCGGCGATGCCGGATCGCGGTCGAACCAGGCCCATCGCGCGGACGGGTGCGGCACGAGCGCGATCGAGCGCGGGTCGCTCGCCGCGAGCGCGACGACGGCCTGCGAGTCCAGCGGCTGCGCGTCGTCTGCGATGTGCGCCTCGGTCCAGAAGCGGTCGATGCGGGCGACGTCGGCTACGCGCGGCCCCCCGACGGCCACCGTTTCCAGAAAGGCGGGAAAGTGCTCGCCGTATTCGAGCAGGCAGGGGCCGGTCGGCGAGGCCGAATCCGACGCGCACCGTGCGAGCACGCCGGCGGCGATCGCGCATTCCGCGAGCAGCTCGTCGAAGAGCGGCACGCGGGAGTCGCGCTCGATCAGCGTCGGGCGCGCGCCGATTCGAGCGACGAGCCGACGGTAGAGCGCCCATACGCAGGGCGCGACCGCATCGTCGTGGGAGTCGATCAGCAGCGAGGCGCCGAGGCGCGGATCTCGCGAGTGTCCCGCCAGATGGATTTCGTCGACGAGCGCAGCGGGCACGGCGTCGACGTAGAGGCGTCGCCGGCCGTCGAAACGGCGGTCTGGGCGGCGCACTCCCAGGCAAGTTCGCCACGGCCGTGCATCCGGTTACACCGGCGTATGCTCGCCATCGTCGTGCCGCGGTTTGGCGCAATCGTTCATGGCTGTAACCGAAACCTGCAATGCAACGAACTCCGACGGTGGGCACGGGTGGTGCGACCGAAGAGCGGTTGCGCGAATGGCTGGTGCGCGGCCTGTCGGGCGACGAGATCGCATACCGCCGCTTCCTCGAGGAGCTGGGCGCGCATCTGCGCGCATTTCTTCGGCGGCGGATGTCGCGCATGCCGGATGACGTGGAGGATCTCGTGCAGGAGACGCTGCTCGCGATTCACAACCAGCGCCACACGTACGATGCCGATCAGCCGCTGACGCCCTGGGCGCACGCGATCGCGAAGTACAAGCTGGTCGATCTGTTTCGACGACGCGCCCATCGAGGCGCAGTCACCGTCGCGCTCGACCACGCCGACGAGCTGCTCGCCGGCAGCGACCACGAGGCGCACGAGGCGCGGCGCGACCTGGGCAGGCTTCTCGCGCTGCTGCCCGAGCGGCAGCGGCTGCCGATCGTGCACGTCAAGATCGAAGGACTTTCGGTGGTCGAAGCGGCGCAACGAACGGGCATGTCGGTCTCGGCGGTCAAGGTCGGCGTGCACCGCGGGTTGAAGGCGCTGGCCGCCCGGATGCGGAGCCGCTCGTGAAGACGGTCGAGTTCGTCGCGTTGCTCGCGCGCGGCGCGGGCGCCGGCATCGGAACCGCGCCGAAGCGGCGCTTCTCGGTCGCGCTCGGGTGGGGCGCGTTCGGCGCGGTGCTCTTGATGTCGGTGATGCTCGGCGTGCGCTCCGACCTCGAACAGGCCGCCGGGGTGCCGATGTTCTGGGTCAAGTTCGTCTTCGCCGCGATACTGACGGGCGCCGGTCTCGTCGGTGCGCTGCGGCTCTCGCGGCCCGGCGCCGTGCTGGGCCGCGTGCCGGTCGCCGTCGGCCTGACGCTTGCGGCGGTCTGGCTGCTCGCCGGTGCGCAACTGCTCGAAGCCCACCCGGGCGCGCGCATCGACCTGATTCTCGGCGACACCTGGCGCAGTTGCCCCTGGAACATCGCAGCGCTGTCGATTCCGGCTTTCGGTGCAACCTTCTGGGCGATGAAGGGGCTGGCGCCGACCAGGCTGCGCGCTGCCGGGGCGGTCTCGGGCCTGCTGTCCGGCGCACTCGCCGCGCTGGTCTACACACTGCACTGCCCCGAACTCGCCGCGCCGTTCATCGCGATCTGGTACGTGTCGGGCATCCTCGTTCCGACGTTGATCGGTGCGCTCGTGGGGCCGTGGCTGCTGCGCTGGTAGCGGGAAAGGTCGGTCGCATCTTCTACACTGGCGGGCATGCCTTCCGTGCCGCTCGCCGCCGAACCGACTCGCGCCACCTCGATCCTCGATGCGCTGAACCCCGAGCAGCGCGCGGCCGCGTCGTACGGCGCGCCCGACGCGAGCGGGCGCTTCCGCGCGGGTCCGCTGCTCATCGTCGCCGGCGCGGGAACCGGCAAGACGGCCACGCTCGCGCATCGCGTCGCGCATCTCGTGCGCAACGGCATCGATCCGATGCGCGTGCTGCTGCTCACCTTCAGCCGCCGCGCCGCCGGCGAAATGACGCGTCGCGCCGAACGGCTGCTCGCTCACGACGCGGCGATTCGCAGCGGCGGCCGCGCGCCGGCTGCGCTGCACCTGCCGTGGGCCGGCACTTTCCACTCGATCGCTGCGCGCCTGCTGCGCGAGTACGCGAAGCGGATCGGGTTGGATCCGTCGTTCGGCATCCTCGACCGCGGCGACGCGGCCGACCTGCTCGACGTCGTGCGGCACGAGCTGGGGCTCTCGTCGATGTCGCGGCGTTTCCCGCGCAAGGACACCTGCCTGGCGATCCACTCGCACAAGGTCAACAGCGGCCGCGTGCTCGAGGACGTGCTGCAGGAGAGCTTCCCGTGGTGCGCCGACTGGCGCGAAGAACTGGTGCGCCTGTTCCGGGGTTACGCGATGCGCAAGGAGGCCAACGGCGTCCTCGACTACGACGACCTGCTGCTGTGGTGGCACGCGGCGATGACCGACGCGCGCTTCGCCGCCGAGGTCGGTGCGCGCTTCGACCACGTGCTGGTCGACGAGTACCAGGACACCAACGCGCTGCAGGCGCAGATCCTGCTCGCGATGAAGCCCGACGGCGCCGGGCTGTCGGTGGTCGGCGACGACGCGCAGTCGATCTACGCGTTCCGCGCGGCGCAGGTCGGCAACATCCTCGACTTCCCGCAGAAGTTCGACCCGCCCTCCGCCCGCATCGTCCTCGAGCGCAACTACCGCTCGGTGCAACCGCTGCTCGATGCGGCGAACACGCTGATCGGGCAGGCCGCGCGTCGCCATCCGAAGACGCTCGTCGCGCAGCGGGGCGCCGGCGCGCGTCCGCAGCTCGTCACCGTGCTCGACGAACGCACGCAGGCCGAATGGGTCATCGACACGATCCTGCGCCACCGCGAGGAAGGCGTGGCCCTGAAGCGCCAGGCGGTGCTGTTCCGCAGTGCGCACCACAGCGCGGCGCTCGAGGTCGAGCTGGTGCGGCGCGACATCCCGTTCGTCAAGCACGGCGGGCTGAAGTTCCTCCAGGCCTCGCACGTCAAGGACCTGCTGTCGGTGCTGCGATGGGCGGAGAACCGGCGCAACACGATCGCGGCTTTCCGCGCGCTGCAGCTGATGGCCGGCTTCGGTCCGGCGAATGCGCAGCGCTGCATCGACCTCGCGCTCGATGCGCAGCGACTGCTGCCCGACGCGCTCGCGTCGTTCGCCGCGCCGCCCGCGGCGCGCGAGTCCTGGACCGCGTTCGTTGCGCTGATGCGCGGGCTCGTCGAGCCTCGGGCATCGTGGCCGGCGCAGTTCGAGCCGGTGCGGCAGTGGTACCAGCCGCTGCTCGAGCGGCGCTACGACGACGCGATCGTGCGCGCCGCCGACCTCGACATGCTGCAGTCGATCGCCGCGCAGTTCGGCACGCGCGAGCGCTTCCTGACCGAGCTTGCGCTCGATCCGCCGCAGGCGAGCGGTGACTGGGCCGGTGCGCCGCTGCTCGACGACGACTACCTGATCCTGTCGACCGTGCATTCGGCGAAGGGACAGGAGTGGGACGCGGTGTTCGTGCTGAACGTGGCCGACGGCAATTTCCCGAACGAATACGCGACCGGCCGCGCCGAGTCGATCGACGAGGAACGGCGCCTGCTCTACGTGGCGATGACGCGCGCGCGCGACTTCCTCTACCTGCTCGAGCCGCAGCGCTATTTCACGACGCAGCAGCCGCGCTTCGGCGACGCCTACGTGCACGGCGCGCGCAGCCGCTTCCTCACCGGCGCGCTGCTGGCACGCCTCGACCGCGTCGCGCCGACGACCGCGCCGTCCACTTCGACCGTCGATACGGCGTCGGTTGCCGTGGTCACCGCGATCGCACCGGCCGGCGCGCCCGCGTCGGCGGTTCGCCGTGCGCGCAACGAAGGCGACGCACCGTTCGTCGACGTCGCCGCGAAGCTGCGCACCCTCTGGTAAGCGTCCTTCATGCACGTCTCGCACGAAGTCGATTCGCCGTACGCGTGGTTCCGCCTGTTCGTCAGCCTGGTGCTCGCGACGATCGGCGGTTGCGGCATGTATGTCGTCGTCGTCGTGCTGCCTGCCGTCCAGGCCGAATTCGACGTGGCGCGCGGCGCGGCGTCGATCCCGTACACGATGACGATGATCGGCTTCGGCATCGGGGGCATCCTGATGGGACGATGGACCGATCGCTTCGGGATCGTCGTTCCGGTGACGATCGGCGGCGTCTCGATCGCGGCGGGCTTCGCGCTCGCCGCGGCCGCCCCAAACCTCTGGGTCTTCGCGATCGCGCAGGGCCTGCTCGTCGGCATGCTCGGCAGTTCGGCCACGTTCAGCCCGCTCGTCACCGACACCTCGTTCTGGTTCGACCGGCGCCGCGGCATCGCAGTGGCGATCTGCGCGAGCGGGAACTACCTGGCCGGGACGTTCTGGCCGCCGATCGTGCAGCACTTCGTCGAGACGGTCGGCTGGCGCCAGACCTACGTCGGCATCGGCGTGTTCTGCCTGCTCACGATCGTTCCGCTCGCGCAGTTGCTGCGTCGCCGTGCGGCGCCGCAGCCCGCCGCGGCGGTGCCTGCCGCAGCGAACGGGACGAGGGCCGCGGTTGCCGCGGCCGGGACGAGCGCGGCGACCGCGCCTGCTCCGACTGCGACGACCGCTCCCACCGCGGCCGTGGCCGCGCGCATCGCGTCCGTCGCCCCGCTGGAGCGACTCGGGATCTCGTCGCGCGCGCTGCTCGCCCTGTTGTGCATGGCCGGCGTTGCCTGCTGCGTGGCGATGTCGATGCCGCAGGTCCACATCGTCGCGTACTGCGGGGACCTCGGCTACGGGCCGGCGCGGGGTGCGGAGATGCTCTCGCTGATGCTCGGCTTCGGCGTGATCAGCCGGATCACCTTCGGCGTGATCTGCGACCGCATCGGCGGATTGCGAACGCTGCTGCTCGGCTCGGTGCTGCAAGGCATCGCGTTGCTGCTGTTCCTGCCTTTCGACTCGCTCGCCTCGCTGTACGTGATCTCGGCGCTGTTCGGCCTGTTCCAGGGCGGCATCGTGCCGTCGTACGCGATCATCGTTCGCGAGTTCTTCCCTGCCTCCGGCGCGGCGCTGCGCGTCGGTCTCGTCATCACCGCGACGCTGTTCGGCATGGCGCTCGGCGGCTGGCTCTCGGGGGTGCTCTTCGACCTCACCGGTTCCTACGACGCGGCCTTCGTCCACGGCATCGCGTGGAATGCGCTGAACGTCTCGATCGTCGCCTGGCTGCTCCTGCGGCTGCGACGGAACGACCGCCTGCCCGGCCTGCTCACGCCGGCAGCTCGATCGTGACGACCAGGCCGCCGCCTTCGCGCCCGGCCGCCTCGATGCGCCCGCCGTGCAGCTCGATCGCGCGCCGCGCGATGGCCAGTCCCAGTCCGTGACCCTGCGCCGGGCCGCCTGTGCGGCCGCGGTGGAACGGCTCGAAGATCGCCTCGCGCTCGTCCTCGGGCACGCCCGGACCCCGGTCGGCCACGCTCAGGCGGAACGGCTCGCCCGCGAACGCATGTGCACGGATGTCGATGCGGCTGCCGGCGGGCGCGAACTTCAGTGCATTGCGGATCACGTTCTCGAAGGCGCGATGCAGTAGATCGGCGCGCACCGTCGCCCTGCGTCGTTCGAGACGTTCCTCGTAGTGCAGCTCGCGGCCGCTCGCGCGTGCCTCGAAACGCGCGTCGTCGACGATCGAAGCGACCAGCTCGCCGAGATCGGTTTCCTCGGGTGCGCCGCCCGCGGCACCGGCGTCGAGCCGGGCGAGCGTCAGCAGCTCGCCCACCAGAGCGTCGACGCGCACGCTGTCGCGTTCGATGCGCTCGAGCATCGCGTCGCGTCGTCCGGGATCCTGTCGCGCAATGCCGATTGCCGCCTGCATGCGCGCGAGCGGCGAGCGCAGCTCGTGCGAGACGTCGTGCAGCAGACGGCGCTGCGAGCCCACCAGCTGCTGCAGGTGACCGGCCATTCGATCGAATTCGCGGCCGAGGTCGGCCAGCTCGTCGTTGCGCCGTCCCATACGTTCGGCGACGCGGGTCTCGAGCGCGCCGCGCGCGAGCGATGCGAAGCCGCTGCGCAGGTGACGGATCGGCTGCGTCAGGTACCAGGCCAGCAGTGCGCTGAAGGCGAGGCTCGCGAGCAGTCCGGCAGCGACCACCGCGGGAAGCGGAATCGGCGCTGCCCGGCGCGTGCGCCGCGGGCCTTCGGCCGCGGGAACGAAGAGCAGGAGGCCGCTCGCCTCGTCGTGGCGCACGGCGCGGTTGGCGCGGCGATCGCCGTCGCGAAGTCGCTCGCGCGCACGCGCGAGCGCCTGTGCCGACACCGGCCGGCCGAGCAGCTCGGATCCGTTACGGTCGACCGCGTAGACGACCGATCCGCCGCGCGCACCGCGCGCATTCTCGTCGTCGCGAAGCCATTCGCGCAGCGCGTCCACGCCGCCATGGCGCAGCGTCGCCGCCGCCGAGCGCAGGGCAAGCTCGGTGCGCGGTCCGGCTTCCAGTGCCGCCGCTTCCTCGCGCGCGCGCTGCTGGTGCAGCGAGACGAGCGCGGCGACGAGCACGATGGCAGCGACCAGCGCGAGCCAGAACGCGAGGAAGAACTTCCAGAACAGGCGCCCCATGCCGGATTCCCGTTCAGGGCAGCACGAACTGGTAGCCGCGGCCGCGTACGGTCTCGATCCAGGGCGAGCCGTCGTCGCGCGTCCCGAGCTTCTGGCGAAGGCTGCTGACGTGTACGTCGAGACTGCGGTCGAAGCGCGCGAGCGGGCGACCGAGCGCGTCCTGCGACAGCTCGCCCTTGCCGACGACTCGACCGGCCTGCCGCGCGAGCGTGGCGAGCACGCTGAACTCGGTTCCGGTGAGCGCGAGCGGCGCGTCGCGCAGCGAGGCGCGGCGTTGCCCGGGCCAGATCGTCAGCGGACCGACGACGATCGAAGACTCGGCGGCGTGCGCGTCCTTCGCCTCGCCAACGCGGCGCAGGATCGCCCGCAGGCGTGCCACCAGTTCGCGCGGCGTGCACGGCTTCGGAACATAGTCGTCGGCGCCAAGCTCGAGGCCGACGATGCGGTCGACGTCGTCGCCGCGCGCGGTGAGCATCAGCACCGGCACGCGGCTCGCCGCGCGGATGCGGCGCAGCGCCTCGACGCCGTCGATGCCCGGCATCATCACGTCGAGCACGACGATGTCGAAGCCGCCGTCGAGCGCGCGCGCGACGCCGCTCAGGCCGTCGCCGGCCGTCTCGGCGTCGAAACCGTCGCGACGAAGATATTCGACGAGCAGGTCGCCCAGCTCGGCATCGTCGTCGACGAGCAGAACGCGCGGCACGTCACCGCGTTCGACCGGGGATGCGGGCATGGCGACGATCATATCGATCCGCGCGCGCAGCGCCGTCCGGTTCGCGCAATCGATACGCTTCTTTACGAACCCTTACACCCGGGCCGCAGCGCTTAACGCGACCGGCCGGCAAGCTTCGGACCGTACCGGCGCAATCGAGCGCCGGCCAACCCGAACAGGAGTTCGAACATGAAGCCCGCACGCATTGCAGCGTTCACCCTCGCCGGCAGCCTGGCGCTCGCCGTTCCCTTCCTCGTCTCGGCGCAGGCCTCGCCCGATTCCGGTGAGCGGGCGGAGTCGTCGCGGATGATGATGAAGCAGCACGCGCACTGGCGCGATGGCGGCGAAGGGCATCGTCACGGCGAGCAGATGCGCGGCCAGCGCGGACACGGCGACCGGTTCCTGCGCGGCCTCGATCTCACGAGCGAGCAGCGCGACCGGATCTTCGAGATCCGCCACGCGGCGGCGCCGAAGATGCGCGAGCAGATGAAGGTGCTGCGCGAGGCGCGCGGTGAGTTCTCGAAGCTCGCGCTGTCGAGCGACTACGACGAGGCGAAGGTGCGCGCGCTCGCCGAGCGCAACGCGCAGGCGATGAGCGAGGTGGCGCAGCTGCGTGCGCGCAGCATGAACGAGATCTACAAGGTGCTGACGCCCGAGCAGCAGGCGAAGGTGCAGGAGCGCCAGTCGCGCCGCGCGGCACGCAGCTGACGCAACCCGGCCGGCCGGCATCGCGGGTGCCGGCCGGCATCCCGCCGGTCGGCGGTTCTGCTGCCTGCCGCGGTTCGGTGGCGAACCGTGCCCGCGACCTGCGCGGCAGTACCATCGCCGCCATGCTCCCCGCTACACCCGCTCCGACGGCCGAGCAGAGGCCGCTCGACGAAGAGGACTTCGCGCAGCTCGACTCGCTGCTCGAAGCAACCGGTAACGAGAACGCGATGGTCGTCGAGGAGATCGACGGCTTCCTCGCGGCGCTCGCCTGCGTGCCGGATCCGATCTCCGAAGACGAGTTGCTCGCGCACGTGCTCGGCAGCGAAGCCTTCGACGAGGACGAGGACGAGGCGGCGCGGGCGCCGGCGCCGCCGGCGGTCCCGCCCGCAGTGCTCGCCGACGTGGGCGCGCTGCTGCGTCGACACGCCCAGCGCGTCGTCGCCGCGCTGGACGCGGGCGAGTTCGGTCCGGTGCTGTCGTACGACGAAGACGGGAATGCCGACGGCGTCGCCTGGGCGGTCGGCTTCCTGCGCGGCGTCGAACTGCACCCCGACAGCTGGGATGCGCTGCTCGACGAGAAGGACTTCGACGACGCGCTCGACGCGATGGAGTCGCT
>DASWVL010000269.1:0-7168 GCA_036406255.1 Zeimonas sp. | reverse complement strand
AGCACCTCGGTGCGCCGCATGCCGTGGCTCGTGTCCACGCGTTGCGCGATGTTGCGCTCGTCGATCGGCGACCACCAGCTGGGCCATCCGCTGCCCGACTCGAATTTCCGGTCGGAGGCGAAGAGGGGCGTTGCGCAGCAGACGCAGACGTAGCGTCCCGGCTCGTGGTGATCGTAGTACCGGCCGGTGAACGCGCGCTCGGTCGCTCCGCGGCGCGCGATCGCGAATTCCTCCCGCGACAGCTGCTCGCGCCATTGCGCGTCGCTTTTCTCGACGCGTGCGGGTCGTTCGGTGTCCGTCATCGATTCCTCCGTCACCGGCCCATTCTAGGCCTAGAATTCCTTCGACCGGCGCGAACCGGGAACACCGAGGATCAGGAGACGAGGAACAGAACATGCAAGGCTTGATGATGGACATGCCGCTGCTGGTGTCGAACATCCTGCAGCACGCGGCGCGCCACTTCGGCGAGACCGAGATCGTTTCGCGCCGGGTCGAAGGCGACCTGCACCGCTACACCTATGCCGACTGCGAACGGCGCTCGCGCAAGCTCGCCGATGCGTTCGTTCGCCAGGGCGTCGGCATCGGCGACCGCGTGGCGACGCTCGCCTGGAACGGTTACCGGCACATGGAGCTGTACTACGCGGTGGGCGGCATGGGCGCGGTGATCCACACGCTGAACCCTCGGCTGCATCCGCAGCAGATCGCCTGGATCATCAACCACGCCGGCGACGTTCACCTGGCCTTCGACCTCACGTTCCTGCCGATCGTCGAGGCCATCGCGGAGCACTGCCCGAACGTCCGGAGCTGGATCGCGATGTGCGATGCCGACCGGCAGCCCGCCTCGGCGAAGGTCGCGAACCTCGTCAACTACGAGAGCCTGCTCGAGCAGGGCAGCGACGACTACGAGTGGCCGCAGCTCGACGAGCGCAGCGCCGTCGGACTGTGCTACACCTCGGGCACCACCGGCAACCCGAAGGGCGCGATGTACACGCACCGGTCGACGGTGCTGCACGCCTACGGTTCGGCGCTGCCCGACGCGATGGGCGCATCGTCGCGCGATTCGATCCTTCCGGTAGTGCCGATGTTCCACGTCAACGCGTGGGGCATTCCGTATTCGGCGCCGCTGGTCGGCGCGAAACTCGTCTTCCCCGGCGCGCAGCTCGACGGCAAGTCGCTCTACGAGCTGTTCGAGGCCGAGGGCGTCACCTATTCCGCAGGCGTGCCCACCGTCTGGCTCGGGCTGCTGCAGCACCTGAAGCAGGCGGGCGTGAAGTTCTCGACGCTCAAGCGCACGGTGATCGGCGGCTCCGCGTGTCCGCCGGCGATGATCCGTACCTTCCGCGAGGAGTACGACGTCGAGGTCATCCACGCCTGGGGAATGACCGAGATGTCGCCGCTGGGCACGCTGTGCAAGCTGCAGAACAAGCACCTGAAGCTGCCCGAGGAAGCACAGCGCAAGCTGCTCGAGAAGCAGGGGCACGTCATCTTCGGCGTCGACATGAAGATCGTCGACGACGAGGACAACGAGCTGCCGTGGGACGGCGAGACCTTCGGCAACCTGATGGTGCGCGGACCGTGGGTCGTCAAGGAGTACTTCCGCGGCGAGGGCGGCGACCCGTTGCACTATGACGCCGACGGCCGGGGCTGGTTCCCCACGGGAGACGTCGCGACGATCGACGCCGACGGCTACATGCAGATCACCGACCGCAGCAAGGACGTCATCAAGTCGGGCGGCGAGTGGATCAGCTCGATCGAGCTGGAAAACTTGGCGCTCGCGCATCCGGCGGTGGCCAACGCCGCCGTCATCGGCGTGCCGCATCCGAAGTGGGACGAGCGGCCGCTGCTGGTCGTCGTGAAGAGGCCCGACGCCCAGGTCACGCGCGAAGAGCTGATCGCACACTACGAGGGCAAGGTCGCGAAGTGGTGGACGCCCGACGACGTGCAGTTCGTCGAGCAGATCCCCCTGGGGGCCACCGGCAAGGTGCTGAAGACGAAGCTGCGCGAACAGTTCGCCGACTACCGCCTTCCCGAGACGGCCTGAGGGCGTGCGCCCGGCGCCCGCGGGCGGGTGCCGGCGCCGCCCGGAACAACAAGCGCCATGGCCCGGGGTCGCGCGGGCTCGTCGGCCGTCAGGAGAACCAGCGCAGGACGGCCGCGCCCGTGAGCGCAGTCGCCCCCAGCATCGCGAGTACGAGCCACGCTCGCTCGCGTGCCCTTTGCGCCCACTGCGCTCCGCGGCGAAGCAGGATCACCGACAGCACCAGGCCGATCGCCGCACACAGCACCTTGACGACCAGCGCCGCGCGCGCGATGTCGCCGAGGTCGGGCAGCACGCCGTAGTAGTGCAGGCTCGTCGCGCCGAACGACGCTCCGCTGGCGATCTGCGCGGCCCAGGCGACGACGACGAGCCGAAGCAGCGTCGCGGACGAAGCGCGCGCCGTCCAGCGCGCGGCGAGTGGCGCGGCAGTGACGGCCACGGCGCCGAAGTTGTGCACCAGCTGCACCAGCG
Organism: Zeimonas sp.; assembly: GCA_036406255.1. Taxonomy (GTDB): domain Bacteria; phylum Pseudomonadota; class Gammaproteobacteria; order Burkholderiales; family Burkholderiaceae_E; genus Zeimonas. The sequence goes on along the minus strand of DASWVL010000269.1, from coordinate 4,659 downwards.
CGTAGACGAGATTCTCCATCGGTGCAGCGCTCAGCCGACGCAGCGCTGCACGGTGCGCAGCGTCGTCATTCGACGCGTACCTCGATGCAGTCCTGCACTCCCACCGGCGTGTGCCCCTTGTTGACGACCTTCACGCACAGCTCGTGCGGCCCCGGCGACAGCGTCTCGAGCGTGTAGCTGCCCTTCAGTTGGCGAAGGATGCCGACCTCCTTTCCGTCGACGTAGACGTGCACGTGATCGCCACGCGGCCCCGGCTCGACCTCGTAGACGAGTCGGTTCTGCTCCATCGCATCGAGCTTCGCGCCTTCGGACGGCGCTTCGATCCGCACGTGAGGCTCGGCGCTCGCGGCCGGCGTCGCGGCGAGCGCGCAGGCAGCCGCGCAGGACAACGCGAACGGTCGTAGTATCGGCAAGGTCATTTTTCCCTCCGCATCGCTGCAGCCCTATAGCATCGCAGCATTGAGCGGATTGCGGCAGTCCTTTCGAAGGAGGCGACCCGGATGAACGGAATCGACAGTTTCTCGGCGCGCGAGAGTCTGGCAGTCGGCGGCGTCCCGTACGAGATCTGGAAACTCTCCGCGCTCGAGCGCGCGGGTTTCGACGTGGCGAGCCTTCCGTACTCGCTGAAGATCCTGCTCGAGAACCTGTTGCGAAACGAGAACGGGGTGGACATCGCGCCCGACGACATCCGCGCGCTCGCGGGGTGGAACGCCGCAGCCGAGCCCGACACCGAGATCCGGTTCACGCCCGCGCGCGTCGTGCTGCAGGACTTCACCGGCGTGCCCGCGGTCGTCGATCTCGCCGCGATGCGCGAGGCGATGCGCAGCCTGGGCGGCGACGCGGCGCGCGTCGACCCGCTCGCGCCGGTCGAACTGGTGATCGACCATTCCGTGATCGTCGACGTCTTCGGCACCCCGCAGGCCTTCGCGCGCAACGTCGAGATCGAGTACGAACGCAACCACGAGCGCTACCAGTTCCTGCGCTGGGGCCAGCGCGCCTTCGGCAACTTCCGCGTCGTGCCGCCCGGCACCGGAATCGTGCACCAGGTGAATCTCGAGTACCTCGCCCGTGTCGTCTTCGTCGAAGAACGAGACGGTCGTCGCATCGCGTGCCCGGACACCTGTGTCGGCACCGACTCGCACACGCCGATGGTCAACGGGCTCGGCGTGCTGGGCTGGGGAGTCGGCGGCATCGAGGCCGAGGCGGGGATGCTCGGCGAACCCGTGTCGATGCTGATTCCCCGCGTCGTCGGGTTCAAGCTGTCGGGCCGGCTGCGCGAAGGCACCACCGCCACCGATCTCGTGCTGACGATCACCGAGATGCTGCGCCGGCACGGCGTGGTCGGGAAGTTCGTCGAGTTCTACGGGCCGGGCGTGGCTTCGGTGCCGCTGGCCAATCGGGCGACGATCGGCAACATGAGCCCCGAGTACGGCTCGACCGTGTCGATCTTCCCGATCGACGACGAGACGCTGCGCTACCTGAGACTCACCGGCCGACCCGACGGCCAGATCGAGTTGATCGAACGCTATGCGCGCGAGCAGGGCCTGTGGCACGACCCGAACGCCGAGCCTCGCTACTCCGAACGGCTCGAGCTCGACCTCGACACCGTCGTGCCTTCGATCGCCGGACCGAAGCGGCCGCAGGACCGCGTATCGCTGTCGCAGGCGAAGCAGGCGTTTCGCGGTGCGCTGTCGGCGTACGTGGAAGAGCCGACCGCGAAGGGCAAGGAGCAGGGCTACGACGAGGCGGTCGCCGAGTCCTTCCCGGCCTCGGATACGCCGGCCTACGAGGTCGAGCACGAGGCCGGCGCCCCAGCCGGCGCACCGAAGGTTGCGACGCGGCCGGCGGAGCGGCGCAGCGCGGCGCCGCGCGACTACGCGTCGGTGGGCGACGGCCAGCGTCCCAGCCGTCCGTCGAAAGTGCAGCTGGACGGCCAGACGCACGAGATCGATCACGGTGCGATCGTCATCGCCGCGATCACCTCGTGCACCAACACGTCGAACCCGTCGGTGATGATGGCCGCCGCGCTGCTCGCGAAGAAGGCCGTCGAGCGCGGGCTCGAGCGCAGGCCCTGGGTGAAGACGAGCCTCGCGCCGGGCTCGAAGGTGGTCATCGACTACTACGAACGCGCGGGCGTGCTGCCGTTCCTGCAGCGGCTCGGCTTCGATCTCGTCGGATTCGGCTGCACGACCTGCATCGGGAACTCGGGCCCGCTGATCGACGAAGTGAGCCGCGCGGTGCGCGAGAACGACCTGTCGGTGGCAGCCGTGCTCTCGGGCAATCGCAATTTCGAGGGGCGCATCCATCCCGAGGTGAAAATGAACTACCTCGCGTCGCCGCCGCTCGTCGTTGCGTACGCGCTCGCCGGCACGATGGACATCGATCTGCTGCGCGAACCGCTCGGGCGCGGCGCCGATGGCAGCGAGGTCTTCCTGCGCGACGTCTGGCCCAGCGCGGCGGAAGTGCAGGCCTGCATCGACGCGTCGGTCGTCTCGTCGATGTTCGTCGACCGCTATGGCGACGTCTTCGCCGGCGACGAACGCTGGCGCTCGCTGCCCACGCCCGAGGGCGATCTCTTCGCGTGGGACGAGGGCTCCACCTACGTGCGACACCCCACGTACTTCGAAGGGATGCAGCGCGTGCCCCCGCCCGTCACCGACATCCGCGGTGCCCGCGTACTCGCACTGCTCGGTGATTCGGTCACCACCGATCACATCAGCCCGGCCGGATCGATCGCACGCAACTCGCCGGCGGCAGAGTACCTGGTGGCGGCCGGTGTTCCTCCGGAGCAGTTCAACTCGTACGGCTCGCGACGCGGCAACCACGAGGTCATGATCCGCGGCACTTTCGCCAACATCCGGCTGCGCAACCGGCTCGCCCCGGGCACCGAGGGCGGCTTCACGCGCGACTTCACGCGCGAGGGCGCACCGGTCAGCACGATCTTCGATGCCTCGCGCTCCTACCAGGCGGCCGGCACGCCGCTCGTCGTCCTCGCCGGGAAGGAATACGGGTCCGGCTCCTCGCGCGACTGGGCGGCGAAAGGTACGATGCTGCTCGGCGTGCGCGCGGTGATCGCCGAGTCCTTCGAACGCATCCACCGCTCGAACCTGATCGGCATGGGCGTGCTGCCGCTGCAGTTCCCGGCGGGCGCCACCGTCGATTCGCTCGGCCTGACCGGCGAGGAGCGCTTCGACATCGAAGGCATCGTCACGCTGAACGAGGGCCTCACGCCGGCCACGGTGCACGTGCGCGCCGGCCGCGTCGAATTCGACGCCGCGGTGCGCATCGATACGCCGGCCGAGGCCGACTACTACCGTCACGGAGGAATCATGCAATACGTGCTGCGCAGACTGCTCGACGAGGGCAAATGAAGCCACGCGTACTCACCGGGATCACGACCACCGGCACGCCGCACCTGGGCAACTACGTCGGCGCCATCCGTCCGACCGTGCGCGCGAGCCGTGACGAAAGATTCGACTCGTTCCTGTTCCTGGCCGACCTGCACGCCCTGGTCAAGTGCGACGAGCCCGACCGCGTTCGCCGCTCGCGGCTGCAGATCGCCGCCAGCTGGCTCGCCGCCGGCCTGGACCCCGAAAGGGTCACGCTGTACCGCCAGTCGGACATTCCCGAGATCCCCGAACTCACCTGGATCCTCGGCTGCGTGACGGCCAAGGGGCTGATGAACCGCGCGCACGCGTACAAGGCGGCGGTCGATCGCAACAATGCCGCCGGCGAGGATCCCGACGCCGGCGTCAGCATGGGGCTGTTCAGCTATCCGGTGTTGATGGCCGCCGACATCCTGCTCTTCAATGCGCAGTTCGTTCCGGTGGGCCGCGACCAGATCCAGCACGTCGAGATGGCCCGCGACATCGCACAGCGATTCAACCGCGTCTTCGGCAGCGGCGACGGGCCTTTCGTGCCGCCGCAGGCGCAGATCGAGGAGCACGTGGCGACGCTGCCCGGCCTGGACGGCCGCAAGATGTCGAAGAGCTACGACAACACGATCGCGCTGTTCGAAGGCGGCGCGAAGAAACTGCACGCATCGATCCGGCGCATCGTCACCGACTCGCGCGTGCCGGGCGAGCCGAAGGATGCCGAGAACTCGCAGCTCTACGCGATCTACCGCGCGTTCGCCGAGCCCGCTGATGCGGCGCGATTCAAGTCCGAACTGGAGGAGGGTCTCGGCTGGGGACCGGCGAAGGAGCGCCTCTACGCGCTGATCGAGGCCGAGCTTGCGCCGATGCGCGAGCGCTACGACGCTCTCGTCGCGCATCCCGAGGAAGTCGAGGAGATCCTTCTCGCCGGGGCGCGCAAGGCGCGCGAGATCGCCGTGCCTTTCATGGATCGCTTGCGCGTTGCGGTTGGTCTTCGCTTATGATTCCCCGTCGGGATCGTCGCCGCTTCGAGCGATGACCGTGGCGACATCAAAGGAGGAGACCTTCGATGAGCAAAGCTCGCCTGGCCGCAGTGCTTCTGGCCGCTTCCGCGGCCCTTGCCGCGCCCGCCGCATTCGCGCAATCGGGCACCGTGAAGATCGCCTGGATGGACCCGCTGTCGGGGATGATGGCGCCGCTCGGGCAGAACATGGTGCGCAGCTGGCAGTACCTCGCCGACGTCGCCAACCAGCAGAAGTGGGCGGGCGACGTGAAGTTCGAGGTC
>DASWVL010000268.1:0-3700 GCA_036406255.1 Zeimonas sp. | reverse complement strand
GGGGTCGCGCGCCGACGGCCCCGGCGCCAGCGCTGCCAGGGGCGCCGCGTGCCCTCCCGCGGCGCCGCTCCAACCCGCCGCAAAGAGACCCCGGCGAAAACCCTCAGCGCCCCTCGGGCCGTAGTGGCACGAACTGCGCCGTATCCCCCCGCCGAACCAACAGCACCGCCGCCTTCGACGGATCGAGCTTCGCGACGATCTCCGCAAAGCGCCGTGCGTTCGGAATCTCCTCGTTGTTGATCGACAGCAGGATGTCTCCCTGGCGGATGCCGGCACGCGCAGCGGGCCCCTCGGCGGCCTCCACGACGACGCCTCCGCGGATGCGCAGGCGCTGCTTCTGCTCGTCGGGAAGGTCCGACACCGCCACGCCGAGCGAATTGACCGCCGGCGGCTGGTCGCCGCGTTTCGGCTCGTTCGCGCGCGCGCGTGTCGAGCGCTCGGGTTCCAGCTCGGCGACGGTGACGCGGAACTGCTTCGTTTCGCCGCGCCGCCACACCTCGATCGGCACCGTCGAGCCGGGCTTCGTCCCGCCCACCAGGCGCGGCAGGTCGCTGGAGCGATCGATCGTCTTGCCGTCGAATTTCAGGATGATGTCGCCGACCTCCAGCCCGGCGTTCTCGGCCGGTCCGCCCTGCTCGATGCTGCGCACGAGCGCACCGGCCGGGCGTTCCAGGCCGAGCGGCCCGGCGATGTCGCGCGTGACCTCGGAGATGCCGACGCCGATGCGCCCGCGCACGACGCGGCCGGTGGCGCGCAACTGCTCGACGACGCGCATCACCTCGTCGATGGGGATGGCGAAGGAGATCCCCATGAAGCCGCCGGTACGGCTGTAGATCTGCGAATTGATTCCGACCACCTCGCCGGACAGGTTGATCAGCGGCCCGCCCGAGTTGCCCGGGTTCACCGCGACGTCGGTCTGGATGAACGGCAGGTAGTCGCCCGTGTCGCGGCTCTTCGCCGACACGATGCCGGCGGTGACGGTGTTGTCGAGGCCGAACGGCGAGCCGATCGCGAGCACCCATTCGCCCACGCGAAGGCGTTCGGAGTCGCCGATCGTCATGAACGGAAGATGCGTCGCCTCGACCTTCACGAGGGCGACGTCGGTGCGACGATCCGAGCCGATCAGCTTGCCGCGCAGTTCGCGCTTGTCGGTGAGCGTCACGTAGATGTCGTCGGCGCCCTCGACGACGTGATGGTTGGTGAGGATGTAGCCGTCGGCGGAAATGATGAAGCCGGAGCCGATGCCGCGCGGCACCTCTTCTTCCGACCCGGGGCCGTTGCGTCCCGGGCCGCGCGGGCCGGGACCGGGGCCGGGTCGCGGCGGGAAGAAACGGCGGAAGAAGTCGTAGAACGGATCGTTCTCATCGAGCCCGTCGGGGAACGGGAACTGCGGCAACTGAGAGCGGTCGCCGTTCGCGCGTTCGGTCGTGCGGATGTTCACGACGGCCGGCCCGACCTTCTCGACCAGATCGGCGAAATCGGGCAGCGCGCGCGCCCGGGTCTGCGGCTGCGCGAACGAGGGCGCAGCCCACGCGATCGCGCCGACGGCGGCGCACGCCAGCACGCACGCGGCAAGCAGCTTCTTCATACCGTTTGCACCTTGAACGAATCCTTCAGCAAATCACAAGCGGCGCCCGGCAGTCGATTTCGCGAGCCGCGCCGGGGGTCATTGGCGTGCGCGGGCAGCCGCCGAACGCCCGGCCGGCGCCGTGCCGCGGCCGTACCATAACAGCCACGCGCGCAGACGTCGCCAGTCGTCTTCACCGGTTTCACCGGTATCGCCGGTGCGTGCACGCCGTCGCGCGAACGTCACGTCCAGCGCGCCGGCGCCGTCCTCGAAGCGCAGTCGCAACCAGGCGAAAGGGCCGAGCACGTTCCATCGTTCGATCCGCACCGGCCGCGCGCAACGGTCCGGATCGTGCGCGTCGATCCAGCGCACGCCACCCGCTTCGTCGATGCGCAGGCTTCCTTCGGTGAGGCCGGCTCCTGCACCACCCATCTCGCGCCGGCCGCGCGGGTCGGGCACCATTCCGCCACGCCGGCGCAGGCGGTGTCGACCGAATGCGGTCCCGAAGCAGGCGATCGCGGCGAGGGCGATCCAGCCGCGCTGCGACGGCTCGGCGAAGGCGAGCGCGAAGAGCGACGCGGCCACCGCGAAAGCGGCGAGCACCGGCGGCACCCGTTGCTGCAGCGCGCGCGGCGCCGTATCGATGCGGACTGCGAAGGACACGGCAGCGCCCTCCGGAAGCGGAATCAGACCCTGCGAAGCACGAGCGTGCCGTTGGTGCCGCCGAATCCGAACGAATTCTTCAGCGCGACGTCGATGCGCATCTGCCGCGCGCCTTCGGCGCAGTAGTCGAGATCGCACTCCGGGTCGGGATTCGTGAGATTGATCGTCGGAGGCGACACCTGGTGGTGCAGCGCAAGTGCGGTGAACACCGTTTCGATGCCGCCGGCGCCCCCGAGCAGATGACCGGTCATCGACTTGGTCGAGTTCACGACGACCTGGCGTGCCGCGTCTTCGCCGAGCGCGGCCTTGATCGCATCGGTCTCGTTGCGATCGCCGATTGGCGTGGAGGTGCCGTGCGCGTTCAGGTACTGGATCTCTTCGGCATTGACGCGGGCGTCGCGCAGCGCTGCGAGCATGCAGCGGCGTGCGCCGTCCATCTCGGGCGCCGTGATGTGGTGGGCGTCGGCGCTCATGCCGAAACCGGCGAGTTCGGCGTAGATCCGTGCGCCGCGGGCACGCGCCTGCTCGAATTCCTCGAGCAGGACGACACCGGCGCCTTCGCCGAGCACGAAACCGTCGCGCTCGCGGTCCCACGGGCGGCTCGCCGCCTCGGGTTCCGCGTTCCGGGTGGAGAGCGCGCGCGCCGCGCAGAAGCCCCCCAGGCCGAGCGGCGAGAGCGTCGCCTCGGCTCCGCCCGCGAGCACGGCGTCGGCATCGCCGTACGCGATCATTCGCGCGGCGTCGCCGATGCAGTGCAGCCCCGTCGTGCACGCGCTGACGATCGCGTAGTTCGGGCCCTTCAGGCCGGCGAGGATCGACATCTCGCCGGAGATGATGTTGATGATCGAGCCCGGCACGAAGAACGGCGAGATGCGCCGCACGCCGCGCGCGACCAGTTCGTCGCGCATCTGCTCGATGAGCGGCAGGCCACCGATGCCCGAGCCGATGATGACGCCGATGCGCTCGGCGTTCGCCTCGTTCACCTCGAGGCCGCTGTCGCGCAGCGCCTGCAGGCCGGCGGCGATGCCGTAGTGGACGAAGAGGTCGAAGTGCCGCGCTTCCTTCGCCGGCATGTATTGCGTGACGTCGAAGTCGCGCACCTCGCCCGCGATCTGCGTGGGGTACGACGAGACGTCGAAACGCGTGATGCGACGAATGCCGGAGCGTCCGTCGAGCAGGTTGCTCCACGCGGTAGACACGTCGTTGCCGACGGGGCTGATGACGCCCAGTCCGGTGATTGCCACTCGTCGCCGACTCAACGGATGCTCCTGCTGCTCAGTGATGCGGGGCCGGACGCGCGCGGGCTCGACCCGCGTGCCGCGTCGGCCCGGCTCGCGCCGCTCAGGCCTTCGAGTTCGCCTTCACGTAGTCGATCGCCTGCTGGACCGTCGTGATCTTCTCGGCTTCCTCGTCGGGGATCTCGGTCTCGAACTCGTCTTCGAGCGCCATCACGAGCTCGACCGTGTCGAG
>DASWVL010000267.1:0-4144 GCA_036406255.1 Zeimonas sp. | reverse complement strand
CGTCAGCGTCGTCTTGCCGTGATCCACGTGCCCGATCGTCCCCACGTTCACGTGCGGCTTCGTACGCTCGAACTTTCCTTTCGCCATTTCGAACTCCCGGTTCTTCTTCCGATGCTGTCAGGCTAACGACCACCGTGCTCGGCACGGACTCGACGCTGTCGATGCTGTGCTTTGGTGCCCATGGCGCGGATCGAACGCGCGACCTCTCCCTTACCAAGGGAGTGCTCTACCACTGAGCCACATGGGCGCAACTGGAACGGCCCCACCGGCGCTGGAGCGGGTGAAGGGAATCGAACCCTCGTCGTAAGCTTGGAAGGCTTCTGCTCTACCATTGAGCTACACCCGCGAGCCGTACCGATCACCGCGTACCGATCACCGTTTTCCGGAGCCGGGCTGCGGCATTCTTCGCGCGCCACGGCGATTCGCCCGAAGCGCCCGCCTTCCGCTCGTGAATCTCGCCGCCGTCGGCCGACCGGTGGAGGGGGTTGGATTCGAACCAACGTAGGCGTAAGCCAACAGATTTACAGTCTGCCCCCTTTAGCCACTCGGGCACCCCTCCGGGGAACCGCGGATTATGGCCCGGTGTCGCGATGGTGTCAATTTTGCCGACCTTCTTCCCGGTCGCCGCCGGATGCTGCCGCAGCACCCGCAAAATCGTTTCGATGAGCCAGTCAACGCTTCTGTGGAGGGGCAGATGACGAATTCCGGCGGACCCGCACATCCGGCACCGGGCGGGCTCCCGGGCCTGGGCATCGGAGCGCTCAGTGTCGGCAACCTGCTCGACACCGTCGAGTTCGTGAAGAACGCCTGGTCGTCCTTCGGCGTGCCCTCGGCCCTGACGCCCACGACCGACGTCGACGAGCTGGACCGGCGCATTGCCGATCTGAAGGCCGTCGAGCAATGGCTGACGATGAACCTGAACCTGCTGCGGGCGAGCGTGCAGGCGCTCGAGATCCAGCGCGGGACGATCGCGACGCTGAAGGCGTACGGATCGATGCTGCCGACCGGCGTGCCGGGTGCGCAGGCGCTGGCGCAGGCGATGGCGTCGGCCGCCTCCGGGGCGATGTCGGCGGCAACCGGCGCCGCGCCGCTGTCGGGCGCCGCGTCGATTCCGGCGACCACCGCAGCGGCCGATGCCGCCCAGGCCGCGCAGACACCGGCTGCGGAGATGGCCGCAGCCAACACCGGCGACGCGCCGCCGCACACGGCGCCGCAGGTCCCCGGGCTCGATGCCGGCGCCTGGTGGGAACTGCTGCATCGCCAGTTCAACCAGATCGCGGCAGCAGCGCTCGGTGCCGGCAGCGGCGGCGAGGCGCACGAGCACGCTCCCGCGGGCGGCGCCGGGGCGCGCGCTGCACGGGAAGGCGCACCAGTTGCTCGCAGCAGGAAGACGCCATCCGGTTCGAAGACGCAGAAGACGTCGTCGACCGGGGATCCGGAACCCGGCCGCCGCGGCCGGCGACCCGCTCGGTGAGCGCCCTTGCGCGAACGGCCATTGCCGAGAGGGTCACGACGAACGAAAGACGCACGCAGATGACCCTCTCGACCCGAACCTTCCGACACGGCCACGCGGCGCACGCCGACTGGCGAGAGTTGACGCGACTGGTGATCGTGCAACTGTCCGCGCGCGAACCGGCGGGCGACAGCGCGCTGGTCGCCGGCCTGGGACTGCTCTACGTCACCGAAGGGCTGTCCGACCGCCTGCAGTCGATCGCATCGGTGCTGGGCGAACGCTTCCCCGGCGTGCGCTGGGTGGGCGCCGCAGCGCATGGCGTATGTGTCGCCGGTGCCGAGTACGCCGAGAAGCCCGCACTCGTCGCGATGATCTGCGAGCTGCCAGCGGACAGCTGGCGCGTCTTCTCGGGCGCGCAGCGGCTGCCCGCGATCGACGACGACCGCAGCGGCGCGCCGCGCGCGTCCACCGCGCTCGTGCACGCCGACTCGACGAGCGCAGCGCTCCCCGAGTCGATCGCAGGGCTCGCACAGTGCATCGGCAGCGGCTTCCTGTTCGGCGGCCTGGTGGGCGGGGCGGAATCGCGCGGCCCGCAACTCGCCGGGGGCGTCGTGCACGGCGGACTCTCGGGCGTGGCCTTCGGCGCCGAGGTGCGATTGCTGTCGCGCGTCACGCAGGGCTGCGCACCGCTCGCAAGAGAGCATCGGGTGTCGTCGTGCACTGCGCACTACATCGAGCGTCTCGACGAACGGCCGGCGCTCGACGTGTTGCTCGAGGACCTCGACGTGCAAGGCGACGTGCGCAATTCGCGCGACGGCGAGGAAATCCTGCGCGCGCTGCCGGCCGAGCGCCTGTCACGCGGATTGATGATCGGTTTCGCGCCGGGCGACGTCCCCCGCGGCGTCGGATTCGGCGACTACGTCGTGCGCAACGTGCTCGGCATCGACCCGCAGAACCGCGTGCTTGCAGTGTCGACGATTCCGCGACAGGGCGATCGCGCCGTCTTCTGCACGCGCGACCAGCAGGCCGCACGCACCGACCTCGTCCGGGTGTGCACGGAATTGCGCGAGGAGCTCGAGTCGGGCGCGCTGAACGTGCTCGGCGGGCACTACGTTTCCTGCGTCGCGCGCGGCGAACACCTGTTCGGGGCGCCGGGCGCGGAGCTGGGCATCGTCTCGCACAACCTGGGCGAGATCCCGCTCGTCGGGTTCTTCGCCAACGGCGAAATCGCACACGACCGGATCTACGGCTACACCGGCGTGCTCACGCTGTTCGTCGAGGAGCGCAATCCGGCGCGCCATTGACGACGGCGTGGGGGATCGCGCTCGCACCGCGCGGCCGGCGCGAAGACGGGCGCTGCCGACCGCGCTGGGGCGCGGCAGGCGCGCCGCCCGGCGTCCGACGAGCGGTTCCCGCGCGACGGCTTCGCGATGCAACCGGTTGCTACAATCGATCGCACCACGGCAGGGGGCGGATGACGACGTGGGTAACGCACTGGTCGGGTTCGAACACAAGATCTGCGATCCGGCGCACGCGGCGCGCGAAGCGGCGGGCCTGCCGCGGCCGATCGTCTTCACGAACGGCGTCTTCGACGTACTGCACCGCGGCCACGTCACCTGCCTGGCCGAGGCACGCGCGCTCGGTGCGTCACTCGTCGTCGCGCTGAACAGCGACGGCTCGGTCAAGCGGCTCGGCAAGGGCGCCGACCGGCCCATCAACCCGCTGGCCGACCGGCTCGCGATGGTGGCAGCGCTCGAATCGACGACGCTCGTCACCTGGTTCGAGGCGGACACGCCGCTCGAGCTGATCATGGCGATCCGCCCCGACGTCCTGGTCAAGGGCGGCGACTGGACGATCGACGAGATCGTCGGTTCGCGCGAGGTCCGCGCAGGAGGCGGCTCCGTTCACTCGATTCCGTTCCGCTTCCAGCGCTCGACGAGCCAGCTGCTCGAGCGCATCCGGCAGAGCGATCCGGCGCGCGAGGAAGCTCCGCCGCGCCCGGCGACCGCCTGACGCCTTCGGTACGGATATCAGTCGCAGTCGCGCGCAGGCGCATCGAACTGCGCGCCGAGCATCGTCGCGATCGCGCCGCTCTCCGGCTGCGGCCAGCGCGCCTGCAGAGCGATGCGCACCTGGATCGGTGGCCGCGGCACGACCAGCGCGCGCGTCTCGCCGGCGCGGGCGAGTTGCTCGACCATCGAACGCGCCGCGCTCTCGAAGCGGAACAACCCGAGAGAGATCGCCAGTCGCATCGGACCGTCCTGGATGACGAACGCGTCGTCGCGACCGATGCGGCGCAGTTCGACGAGCCGCTGCTGCGTTTCGGACACGCTCGGTGCCGGCGGAAGGTAGACGAGATAGCTCGAACCCTGCTCGATGCGGCGCGCCTCGACGCGCGCCCCTGACTGCTCGAGGGCGCTTCGCAGCGCCGTCGCGCGCTCCTCGTCGGTCGGCGGGAATGCGCGACAGGCGGCCGCGACGAAACCGACCGAAGGCGCGACAACGCCACCCGCGGGCGCAGGCGCGGACGATTGCGAGGGCGTGGCTGCGGGCGGTTGCGCAGGTGCGGGCGATGGCGCGGCGGCCGGCTCGGCGGACGTTCCTGGCGCTCCCGGCCCCTGCGCCCCGGACGGCACTGCCCCCGGCGCCGTCGACGAGGACGCGGACGCGGACGCGGACGACGACTGTGGC
>DASWVL010000266.1:0-3353 GCA_036406255.1 Zeimonas sp. | reverse complement strand
GTCGCGCCTCGGGCTCGGCTACGAGAGCTTGCGCGAGTGGAATCCGCGCCTCGTGATGCTCTCGAGCTGCAACATGGGGCAAACGGGGCCTCGCGCCGAGACGCCGGGCTTCGGCTCGCAGCTGTCGGCGCTGGCCGGTTTTTGCGGGCTCACCGGGGAGCCCGATGGCCCGCCGATGCTGCTGTACGGTCCCTACATCGATTTCGTCGCGTCGTCGATGGGCGCTACCGCCGTACTGGCCGCGCTGGACCGCCAGCGCAGGACCTCGACGGGCGCATTCATCGACCTCGCGCAGTACGAAGCAGGTCTTCTCTTCCTCGCGGGCGCGCTGCTCGAATTCCAACGCAGCGGCATCGTCGCGCAGCGTGCGGCCAACGCCGACCCTCACGCCGCCCCGCACGACGCGTATGCGTGCCGTGACAGCCGATGGGTGGCGATCTCGTGCTGGTCCGACGACGAGTTCGCCCGCCTGGCCGAAGCGATGGGGCAGCCGGGACTCGCGCAGCCGCACCGATTCGCCACGCTGGCCGCGCGCAGGTCGAATATGCCGGAGCTCGACGAAGCCGTCGCGGCGTGGACGTCTGCGCGTGATGCGCACGAGACCGCCGCCTGGCTGCAGGAACACCGGGTGCACGCATACCCGGTGAACACGGTCGCCGACGTCTTTCGCGACCCGCAACTCGCGCATCGCCGTGTCTGGCGCACGCGGCTGCATCCCACCATCGGCGACCTAAGCTGCTATTTCTCGGCTTTCGACCTGTCGGCGACGCCCGGTGACGTTCGTTGCGCTGCGCCCCGCTTGGGCGCCGATAACGATTACGTGTTCGGCGAGCTGCTCGGAATGAGCGAAATCGAACTCGCGGAATATCGCCGAGGGGGCGCCTTCGACTAGCGCCCGTCGGCGGGCCCCGTGGCCGCGCTCAGCGCGGGCCGAAACCGGCGCGCGCCGACCAGTACTCCCAGGCGCGATCCTGCGACAGCGGCTGCAATAGCGTGCGCGACGCGAGATGCACTTCGCCGGGCGTGAGGAACTCGACGTGCGCCCCGCCGACGACGCGCGCGCGAAACAGCAGTTCGGCGTCCAGCTGCAGGTAGATGGCGACGAACACCGCCTCGCGCAGGTTTGCGCCGACCACGACGCAGCCGTGGCCGCGCATCAGCGCAGCGCGATTCGTTTCGAGGCAGGCGGCCAGCGAGCGGCCCTTGGCATCGCTGGTGACCAGCAGGTCGGTGTCGCCGAACTCGTCGCGAATGTCCCAGACCGGTACCTCGTTTCCGATCACCGACGCCATGTGCATGATCGGCCGCAGCGGCTCGCGCGTGACGGTATACGGGATCACGGCATGCGAGTGGTTGTGGCAGATCGCGTGCACGTCGGGCCGCGAGCGGTAGATGCAGCCGTGGATGTAGCGTTCGGCGTATACGGCACGGCCGTTCGCATCGAGCGCCTCGTTCTCGAGCGTGAATTCGACGAGATCCTCGTGCGTGACGAGTTCCGGGCTTCGCGAGCGCGACATGAAGTAGCGCTGCGGCTCGTGCGGATGACGCACGCTCACGTGCCCGAAGCCGTCGAGCACGCCTTCCCGGGCCAGGATCCGGTTGGCGACGACCAGGTCGTGCAATGCGGCGCTCGCGCCGCTCGGGTCAGCGTTCATTCAGATCTTGGAGGTTTCGAGCGTGGAGGCGACGAACAGTTCGTCGGTCGACAGGCGCCGGGCGCTCAGGCCCTGTTCGTGCGAGTAGCGAACCGCAGCCTCGAGCGCGACGCGGTTTTCGCGAAAGCCGTAGGGCCAGAAGTCGTCGCCCATCGCTTCGCGCGTGGATTCGGCTTCGGCCACCACCCACGGCAGCGTCAGCTTCAGCGCGGTGATCTCATAAAGTTCCTGCATGCACAGCCGTTTGGCCTGCGCGTACGCCTTGAACACGCTCGTGGGCAACCAGGCATGGGCGTCGACGAGTTCCTCGCGGATCGCCAGCACGTGCATGATCGGGAAGATCCGCGTGCGTTCGAAGTAGCTGCGTTCCTCGCCGCGGAAATCGGCGAACAGGCGCGAGACGTTCGGCGCCCTGCGCACGAAGCACGACGGAGCGCGTGGCGCGATCAGCGCGTCGATGCGCCCGTCCTCGAGCATCTGCGACAGAGTGTCGTCGGCGCCGATGGTATCGATCTCGACGCCTGCCGGTGCGACGGCCAGTTTCTCCTGGCGGCCGGGCTCCTCCATGCCGCCACGGCGCCACGAGATCTGTCCCGGATGCACTCCGTAGTCGTCGGCGAGAATGCCGCGCACCCACAGGTTCGCGGTGAGCTGGTATTCGGGCACGCCGACGACCCTGCCGCGCAGGTCCTCGGGCCGGCGGATCTCGCGGTCGCTTCGCACGTAGATCGCCGAATGCCGGAAGGCGCGCGACGGGAAGACGGGAATCGCGCTGTAGCCGCAGCCGCCTCGCGACAGCGCGATCAGGTAGCTGCTCAACGACAGCTCGGCGACGTCGAATTCGCGCGCGTTGAACGCGCGGAAGAAAGTCTCTTCCGGTGCCGTCACGACGTAGTTGACGTCGCAGCCCTCGATCGCGATTCGTCCATCGATGATCGCGCGAACCCGGTCGTAGTCCCAGGTGGCCACTGAGATCGCAAGTTTGCCCATGGTTCAGGTTTCCCGGAGGCGCAGCTCAGTCGAACAGCGTTCCGCGATACAGCGGATAACGCAGCAGCAGTTCGAACACCAGGTACGCGAAGGCGGTCGCGCCGACCGCGCCGAGCAGGCCGTGCCAGCGGGCGCGCCCGCCCCAGAACACCATGTACAGGTAGACGTAGACCGGAGTCGTAATCAGCATCCCGACGGCGAGCGTCGACGCGACGAAGCAGGCGAGCGAGACGATCGCGCCCGCTTCGCGCGCGAGCGGGACACCCGCGTTCGCGTGATCCGCAGGCGCCGTTTCCGGAGCCGACCCGACCAGCTGCGCGAGCCGGCGCCCGAACGCAGTCGGCAGGCGCGTGAGAAGGTCGACGAAGGCGAGCACGAGCGCCGCATAGCCCACCGCGACCGGGACTTCACGCGAGGCCTCGCCGTACCCGTAGGCCACCAGCAGGAACGCCGCACTGAATGCGAGGAAGAAAACAGGTGCGACGAACTCGTAAGGGGATACTCGAACGGGTGCGCTCACGATGCGGTCTCCACGTTCACCGGCGCGCGCCGCAGCGTGCGCAGAGTCGGAATCGCCAGCGACAGCAGGATCAGGCTCATGAGCACCAGCGACACGTTGTGGCTCACGAAGATGCCCAGGCTGCCGTCCGAGATCATCATCGCCTGGTGGAAGCTGCGTTCGGCCGTTTCGCCGAGAACAAGCGCGAT
>DASWVL010000265.1:0-2103 GCA_036406255.1 Zeimonas sp. | reverse complement strand
CGCGGCGGCGAGCGTAGCCTGGTCGAAGGGCTTGCGCAGCACGGGCACGTCGAGCTCGGCGGTGCCGGCGAGGGCGTTGTCGCTCGCGTAACCGGTAATCATGAGGATGGGCATGTCGGGACGCAAGGCGCGCGTGCGCGTCACGAGTTCGCGCCCGCCGATGCCGCCGGGCATGATGGTGTCGGTGACGAGGATCGCGATGTCGGACACCGCTTCGAGCAGCAGCCACGCTTCGACGCCATCGGCGGCCTCGATCACGGTGTGGCCGAGCGCGGTGAGCTGCAGGCGGATGACGCGCCGCACCTCGGGTTCGTCCTCGACCAGCAGGACCGGGCCGGACACGCTGCGACCCGCGCTCACGAGCGGGGCCGTACCGCTCTCGGCGACCGTCGCGGGGGCTTCCGCCCGCGGCAGCACGAAGGTGACCGTCGTGCCCTTGCCGGGCGTGCTGCGGATGCGGATGTTGCCGCCGGACTGGCGCACGAAGCCGTACACCATCGCCAGGCCCAGTCCGCTGCCGCGCCCGAAGGGTTTGGTCGTGAAGAAGGGTTCGAAGAGGCGCGGCAGCAGTTCGGGGTCGATGCCGCTGCCGGTGTCGGTGACGTCGATCTGCACGTAGTCGCCCGGCGGGAGCTCGGCCAGCACGGCCGGCCCTTCGTCGAGGCGGCGCTCGCCGATCGCGATCGTCAGGTCGCCGCCGTCGGGCATCGCGTCGCGCGCGTTGAGCGCGAGGTTGAGCAGCGCGTTCTCGAGCTGGTGCGCGTCGACGAAGGCGTGCAGCGGCGCGTCCGGCTGGCTCGTGTGCAGGCGCACGTTTTCGGTCAGCGAGCGCGCGAGCAGCTGTGCCATGTCCTGCACCAGCGCGCCGACCTCGACGGCGCGCGGCTCCAGCGCCTGGCCGCGCGAGAAGGTGAGCAGCCGCTTGATGAGTTCCGCGCCGCGGCGCGCGGCGTGCAGCGCCGGGTCGAGGTGCTCGCTCAGGCTGACGCCAGGCGCCTGCGCCTGCAGCGCCGACAGATTGCCGATGATGATCGTCAGCAGGTTGTTGAAGTCGTGCGCAAGGCCGCCGGTGAGCTGGCCGACGGCCTCCATCTTCTGCGCTTGGATCAGCGCGGCCTGGCTCGCCTTCTGCTCGGTGATGTCGGAAGACAGCACGAAATAGCCCTGCACCGCGCCCTGCGCCGACATCTCGGGGACGATGACGCTGCGCGCATGCACGGTGCGCCCGTTGGCGAGCTTGCGCGCATATTCGTAGCTCACGCGCTCGCCGCGGTCCACCACCGCCAGCCGTTGCCGGACGAGCGGGTAGAGCTCGGGGCCGAACACGCTTGCGATGGTGCGCCCGACGATCTCCTCCTTGTTCAGCCCGAACCACTCGGCATAGCCGCGGTTCGCAAACTGGTACACCTCGTTGCGGTCGACGTAGGCGATCAGCGCGGGGATCGAGTCGATGATGGTCTTGAGCTTTTCCTCGCTGTGGCGCAGCGCGCCGGCGATCTCGTCGATCTCGGCGTTGGCGTGGGCGAGGCGTGCGTTGGCGTTTTCGAGTTCCCGGGTACGCGCCTTGACGCGGGCTTCCAACTCGAGGTTCTGCTGGTGGATCACCGCCTCGGCGCGGCGCTGCTCGGTGACGTCGGTCCATAGCGAGACGAAGCCGAGGTTCGGGATCGGCACGCCCCGGATCGCGAGGATCTTGCCGTTGGGGCGTTCGCGTTCGATGTAGTGCGGCAGGAAGGCGCGCGCGGCCGCCATGCGCTCGGCGACCAGCGTCTCGATGTCGCCCTCGCCGTATTCCCCGCGCTCGGCGTTGAAGCGCACGATATCCTCGAACGGCGTGCCCACGCGCATCATGCTCTCGGGGAAGTCCAGCAGGCGCAGCATCGCCTTGTTCCACGTGACGAGCTTCGGCGTCGCATCGAACACCGCGATCGCCTGGTCGAGCAGGTCGAGGCCGGCGAGCAGCAGGTCGTAGCGGCGCAGTTCCTGCGAGGACATGCGCGATTGAGGTTTGGGAGACTCGGGAGAGGGGGCGTTGCGCAGCATCGGGTGGGGTGTTCCGGCGGAGTCTGCATCATTCTAGAGCAGGACGTGGATAGAGACGCG
>DASWVL010000264.1:0-8547 GCA_036406255.1 Zeimonas sp. | reverse complement strand
TGGATCTCGGAGAAGTGCGCGAAGAGATCCGCGCTGCCGTCATCGGGGGCGATGAAGCCGAAACCCTTGGACTCGTTGAACCACTTGACCACGCCGGTCACTCGATTGCTCATGTATGCGCTCCATTCGTTACGCGTTCGGGAATACACCGGGGCGTCCTCGCCGCGGCGGCAGACAGATCAAGAGGAACAATCAGGTATTCGAGACGCGCTGCCCGGGAAGGACAGGCCGGCTGGACACGCAAAGATGGACGACTCGTTCGGTATGCGCGGCGCAGGATACGCGGTTCGCAGGGATTTGTCCAGCGGAACGGGACGCCAGGCGGTGCAGCGGGCTCATTCGGGTTCGACGCCGAGCGCGACGAGAAAGCGCGACACCATGTTGTAGGTGGCGACCGTCGCGACGAACTCGACGGTCTCCCGTTCGCCGAGCCGCTGCGCGAGTGCGGCGAAATCGGATTCGGGTACGTGCACCGAGCGCGTGCTGGCGATCGCCACCGCAAGGGCCGCACGTTCGGTCGCATCGAAGTTCGCCTCGTCCGAGCGCGCCTTCTCCGGTTCGCGCAGCGCGTCGAGCTGCGCCTGCGTCCCGCCCGCCTTGCGGAATTCAGGGGCGTGCTGGATGAACTCGTATTCGGCGTCGTTCAGCACGGCGACCACGCACATCGCGAGTTCGCGCAGCTTCGGCGGCAGCGCGAGACGGTTGCGAACGGCGCCGAGGAACGCGTTCCAGCCGGCGGCCAGCTCGGGGCTGTGCAGCAGCATGCGGTCGAGGTTCAGCAGCGTGCCGCCACGGCGTGCGCGAACCGCGTCGACGATCTCGCGCGGCTCCGTGAGGTCGGCCGGCACGTAGGGGATGCGCGCCAATGCGGCTCCTCAGGCGATGCGCGAGTAGCTCGCGCCGCCGGTGGTGTCGGTGCCGCTCGCGGCGCGCGCCGCCTGCTCGGCCAGGTGCCGGTCGAAGGCCATCGCAACCGCGCGCACGAGCAGGCGCCCGCGCGGCAGCACCTCGACGCCGCGCTCGTCGACGCGTACGGCGCCCGCTTCGACGAGCGGCGCCAGCGCCGCGCGCGAATCGACGAGCCACGTCCGGCTGTCGATGCCGCATCGCGCATCGAGCGCGTCCCAGTCGAGCGCGAAGTCGCACATCAGGGACTGGATCGCGTCGCGCCGCACGAAGTCGTCGGCGTCGAGCGCGATGCCGCGCACGACCGGCAACTCGTCGCGTTCGATGCGCCGGTAATAGCCGTCGAGCACCTTGTCGTTCTGCGCGTAGACGTCGCCGACCGACGAGATTCCCGAGACGCCGAGCGCGATGAGATCGCCGGCGTCGTGCGAGCAGTAGCCCTGGAAGTTGCGGTGCAGCCTGCCCTCGCGCTGCGCGATCGCCAGCTCGTCGTCCTCGCGGGCGAAGTGATCGAGGCCGAGGTGCAGGTAGCCGGCGCTCTCGAACATCCCGACCGCCGTCTCGAACATCCGTGCCTTGTCCTCGGAAGAAGGAAGGTCGGCCTCGGCGATGCGCCGCTGTGGCTTGAACAGCGCCGGCAGGTGCGCGTAGTGGTAGAGGGCGATGCGATCGGGGGCTGCGGCGATCGTCTTGCGCAGCGTCTCGCGGAAGCGCTCCGGATTCTGCTTCGGCAGCCCGTAGATGAGGTCGACGTTGATCGAGCGATACCCGCAGGCGCGCGCCGTGTCGATCAGCTCGACCGTCTGCTCGTACGACTGGATGCGGTTCACCGCCGCCTGCACGACCGGATCGAAATCCTGCACGCCGAGGCTGACGCGGTTCATCCCCATGTCGCGCAGTGCGCGCAGGCGCTGCGGCCCGACGGTGCGCGGATCGACCTCGATCGAGTACTCGCCGTCGTCGGCGAAGTCGAAACTGGCGTGCAGCGAGTCGATCAGCCGGCCGATCTCGGCATCGGGCATGAACGTGGGCGTTCCGCCGCCGAAGTGAAGGTGGCGCACCGGCTGGCGCCCGGTGAGCGCGGTGATCAGCGACACCTCGCGCTGCACGGCGTCGACGTAGGGCGTCGACTGCTCGACGTGCTTGGTGCCGATCTTGTTGCAGGCGCAGTAGTAGCAGATCGACCGGCAGAACGGGATGTGCACGTACAGGCCGAGCGACTCGTCTCGACGGTCGGCGCGCTCGGCGAGCGCGCGCGCGTAGCGTTGTGCGTCGACGCGCTCGTCGAAGCGATCGGCGGTGGGGTACGAGGTGTAGCGGGGTCCGCGGCCGCCGAAACGTTCGAGCAGTTCGGCATCGATGACCAGCGGTTCACGCGAGGCGGCAGTCATTTCGCCCGGATTATATCGCCAGGGGCGGCCGGTCGCCCGGCGTGCGTGGATAATCGCGCGATGCTGCGGCTTTCGACGAACCGACGTCGCGCGGGGCGTCGCTTCGCGCTGGCCGGCGCGCTCGTGCTGTACCTGGCCTTCCTCGCGTACCAGTCGCTCGCCGGCGGTTCGCCGAGGCTTTGCGAGAGACCGCTGGCCGACCCGGGCAGCGGCTGGTACGGCAGCGATGCGCTGGCCAACCTCGTCGCGTACGTGCCCGCCGGACTGCTCGCCGGAGCGCTCGCCGCATCCTTCGGTCGCTTCGGTGCCCGCATCCTCGCGTGGCTCCTGCTCACCGGCTTCTCGCTGTCGATGGAACTCGTGCAGGCGTGCCTGTCGGAGCGCGTCTCGAGCTGGGTCGATGCGGCGACGAACTCGGCGGGCTCCGCCTTCGGGCTCGTCGCACTGCCTTTCGCCATCCCGCTGTTGCATCGGCTCGCGTCGCACGATCTCCGGCGCGGACGAGTCGACGCGCAATTCGCGCTCGCCGCGTGGCTCGTCGTCGGCGCCTGGATCGCGTCGTCGACGGCGCCCTGGCGCTTCACCTTCGACGTCGGCACGGTGCGCTCGAACCTCTCGTTCCTGCGCCTCGCCCCGTCGCTCGATGCGTGGGACGTCGTTCGTCACGCCTTCGCATGGATGACGGTGGCCGTCGCGCTGCGCGCGCTCTTCGCCGGCCGGCTGCGTGCGTCGATCGCGCTCGTCGCGGCGCTCGCGCTGTCGCTCGGTGCGCAGGCGTTTCTCGAGTGGCGGGCACTTTCGTGGTCGGAGCTGGCGGGCGCTGCGCTCGGCGTGTTCGTTGCGCTGGTGCTGCTCGTTCCTGCGGCCAACGGTCCGCTGGCGCGCATCGTGTCCGTGCTGGCGCTGGTCTCGGTGGCCGCCTACGAGCTAGCTCCGGGGCGTGCCGGCTGGGGAGCGGGCGACGCGTTCTCGTGGTGGCCCCTGATCGGGCGCGGACATCTGCTGGCGGCGCTCGACTTCGCGTTGTACTTCTGCTGGTTCGCGTTCGTTCCCGTGCTCGCGCTTCGCTGGAAGCACGCCCGCGCGCCGGCGGCGATCGCGTCCGGCTCGTTCGCCGTGGCTGCGCTGTTCGCGCTCGAAGTCGCGCAGCGCTGGATTCCCGGGCGCACCGCCGACACGTCGCCGGCGCTCATCGGCGCACTCGCGTTCGCGGTCGCCTGGCTTCTCACCGAACGCAGCGGCGAGCGCGCTACAGTCCCAGTTCTCCCCACAGCGCATCGATCCGCCTTACGGTCTGCTCGTCGGCCCTGATTGCGCGCCCCCACGCACGGGCGGTTTCGGCGGGCCACTTGTTCGTCGCATCGATGCCGATCTTCGAGCCGAGCCCGGAGACGGGGGATGCGAAGTCGAGCGAATCGATCGGCGTGCTGTCGACGATCGTCGAATCGCGCGCCGGATCCACGCGCGTCGTCATCGCCCAGATCACTTCCTTCCAGTCGCGCACGTCGACATCGTCGTCGACGACGACGACGAACTTGGTGTACATGAACTGACGCAGGAAGCTCCAGATGCCGAACATCACGCGCTTGGCGTGCCCCGGATACTGCTTGCGCATCGAGACGATCGCGATGCGATACGAGCAGCCTTCCGGCGGAAGGTAGAAGTCGACGATCTCGGGGAACTGCTTGCGCAGGATCGGGACGAACACTTCGTTCAACGCCACGCCGAGCATTGCCGGTTCGTCGGGCGGCTTGCCGGTGTAGGTGCTGTGATAGATCGGGTCGCGTCGCATCGTGACGCGATCGACGGCGAACACCGGGAACCACTCGCGCTCGTTGTAGTAGCCCGTGTGGTCGCCGAAGGGTCCTTCGATCGCCATTTCCCAGCCGGTGCGCGCCGCCTGCGGCAATTCGCCTTCATGGCCGAGCGCGCGGGCGTTGGCGCGCGTTCGCGACGCGTCGGGGTCCGGCAGGATCGATCCTTCGAGCACGATCTCCGCGCGCGCCGGCACCTGCAGTGCCGAGCCGATGCATTTCGCGACCTCGGTGCGTGCGCCGCGCAGCAGGCCGGCGAACTGGTATTCGGACAGGGTGTCCGGGATCGGCGTGACCGCGGCGAGCATCGTCGCCGGATCGGCGCCGAGCGCGACGGCGATCGGAAACGGCACGCCGGGATTCGCCTGCGCATGCTCGAGGAAGTCGAGTGCGCCGCCGCGGTGCGCGAGCCAGCGCATGATCACGCGGTTCGCACCGATCAACTGTTGCCGGTAGATTCCCAGATTCTGCCGCGGCCGATGCGGGCCGCGCGTGACGACGAGTCCCCAGGTGATCAGCGGCCCGGCATCGCCCGGCCAGCACGTCTGCACCGGAAGCTGCGACAGGTCGACCGAATCGCCGTCCAGCACGATCTCCTGGCACGGTGCGCGCGACTCGACGTCGCGCGGCGACATCTTCATCACCTGGCGCAGCAGCGGCCACTTGTCCCACGCATCGCGCAGCCCGCGCGGCGGCTCGGGCTCCTTCAGCCACGCGAGCAGCTCCCCGATCTCGCGCAACGCCTGCGTGGAATCGGCACCGAGACCTGCTGCGACGCGCTTCGTCGTGCCGAACAGGTTCGCCAGCACCGGCATCGCGTACTGTCGCTCGCCTTCGCACGGCCGCTCGAACAGCAGCGCCGGTCCTTCCGCGCGCAATACACGATCGGCGATCACTGTCATCTCCAGCCGTGGCGAAACCGGGACACGGATGCGACGCAACTCGCCGATCGCCTCGAGTCGCGCAATGAAGTCACGCAGGTCGTCGTATTTCAAGATAGTGAGCCATCGCAATTCGGGAACGACGCCATTGTGGCATCGCCCCTTGCGTGAAAACGTTTGCACATCGCGAAATGGATTGGTTGACCGGCGCGTCGCTTGCTCCATAGAATCCGAACCGTTTCGACCGCGCCGTCGCCCGACGGCCCACGCATAGCCAGGCGAAACAGCGCGCCTCGATCCGGTTCGAGGCCGATGCAGACGCAGTGCTGCAAACGTGAGATCCCTCCGGCAAAGCACCGGAGGGCAACGAAGAGAGAGGCCCGCATTCGCCTCACGCGGGCTCGATGACGACCGCCACTTCGGCGCGCCGCACGGCGAGAGCCGAAAAGGAGTGTGGATGCTGCAGCAGCATCAGGTCGGTGCATTGTTCGGCCTGTTCGTGCGAGCGATCGGCGCCGCGCGTTTCGTTCGTGCCGTGGCACCGGTGGCCGCGCTCGTGGCGGTTGCCTCGATTCCGCTGCCGCGTGCCGCTTCGTCCATCGACGCGTCGGTGCCTTCGTCGGGCCTCGTCCAGATGCTCGCGGTTGCGCAACGCGCTTCCTCGGGCGCGTGGCACTTCGCCGCAACGAGCGAACGTGGCCACGCATCGACGCGCGCGGGGCAGCGCGACGGATTCGACCTGCACGCGAACGGTTCGCCCGCTCCGCGCGTCGGCGATCGTTTCCTGCAGTTGCGTGCAGCGCAGCGGGCGAGGCAGGCCGGCGAGGAGGCTTCCGCGCGCCACGTCGGTGATCGGCTGCTGCACGTGCCGTCCTCGCATTCGTTCGCTGCCTGGTCGTCGGCGTCGCCGCTCGCGGCCTTCGCGTTGCCCGGCGTTGCGGTCAAGCCGATCGCGTCGACCGGTGCGACGCCGCGTGCGCCGCCCGACGTCCCCGCGCATGCGAAGGACGCGGGCGATCCGCAGCCCGCCTCCGCGAACGAGGTCGCGCAGGACTCGCAGCAGTCGACCGGACGCGACCCGCCTGTCGCAGTACCGGGCCCCGCCGTCACGGCGTACCCGACGGCCGAAGAGAAGATCGATGCGCGCGACACATTCTCGCCGCTGAAGC
Organism: Zeimonas sp.; assembly: GCA_036406255.1. Taxonomy (GTDB): domain Bacteria; phylum Pseudomonadota; class Gammaproteobacteria; order Burkholderiales; family Burkholderiaceae_E; genus Zeimonas. The sequence continues at coordinate 2,386 of DASWVL010000264.1, read as the reverse complement.
TCTCGGCCGAGCAGCGAAACATCTCCCGATTCGTCGCCCGTCGCTACCGGGTCAACCTGGACGACGTGCAGCGATTCGTCGCACACGCGTTTCGGGCGGCCGGCGAATTCCGCCTCGATCCCTACCTCGTGCTCGCCGTGATGTCGATCGAGTCGAGCTTCAACCCGAACGCGCGCAGCTCGGCCGGGGCACAGGGATTGATGCAGGTCCTCACGCGCGTGCATCTCGACAAGTTCGCGCCTTTCGGCGGTGCGCGTGCCGCGCTCGATCCGGTCGCGAACATCACTGTCGGTTCGCGAATCCTGAAGGAGTACCTGGTGCGCGAAGGCAGCGTCGAGGGCGCCCTGAAGTCCTACGTCGGCGCCGCACTGCTCACGCACGACTTCGGCTACGGCAACAAGGTGCTGACCGAGCGCGCTCGCATCGCGGCCGCGGCACGCGCGGGCGTCGTCGTGCAGACGACCGCGGTGCGTGCGGACGGTGCGACGAAGATCGCGATGGCGCAACAGGCGCAGGCGGGCCGCACGCCAGTCCCGCAGGCGCCGGCGCAGACCGCGGCGCAGACCGAAGCGCAGACCGAAGCGCAGACCGAGGCGCAGACGAAGCGCGTCGTCGCTGCGGAGGCTGCGCTCTCGCTGCCCGTACAGGCGAACGGGTCGGACGCGCCGCCGAACGCGGCGCTGGCGCCATCGGTTTCGTCGCGGGAGCTGTAGCGCGTTTCGCGCGCGGCGAGCGCGCGACGCGTCAGCGTCGCTCGCGCTGCAGGTGGCGGCCGATGCGCGCGATCGCTTCCTCGAGCCGTGCCATCGACGTCGCGTACGAGATGCGCAGGTGCCGTGCGGCCTCGTGTACGCCGAAATCCATTCCGGGCACCACCGACACCCACGCGCGCTCGAGCAACTCGTCGGCAAAGCGCGCGCTGTCGTCGGTGTGCGCGGAGCAGTCGACCCAGGCATAGAACGCGCCGTCGGGCGTGACCGGCACCGGCAGCCCGATCGAGCGCAGCGCCGGTACGACGTAGTCGCGGCGGCGGCGAAACTCCTCCCGTCGAACCCGGTACACGGCCTGCGATTCGTCGTCGAAGCACGCGAGTGCCGCGTGTTGCGCGAGCGTCGACGCGCAGATGTAGAGGTTCTGCGCCAGCTTCTCGAACACCGGTGCGAGCGACGCCGGAACGACGAGCCAGCCCAGGCGCCAACCTGTCATGTGGAAATACTTCGAGAAGCTGTTCGACACGATGACGTCTTCGCCGAGCTCGAGCGCCGTGCGCGTCGGCTCGTCGTAGTGCAGCCCGAGGTAGATCTCGTCGACGATCGTGAAGCCGCCGCGCGCGCGTACGCCCTCGACGATCCGCGCAAGCTCGTCGAAGGGGATCGACGTGCCGGTCGGGTTGGCCGGAGACGCGATCAGCGTCCCGCGCGTCGCGGCGCTCCAGTTCGCGTCGATCATCTCGCGTGTCATCTGGAAGCGCGTGGCCGGGCCTACGGGAAGCGGGCGCGGAACGCCGTCGAACGCCGCGACGAAATGCCGGTTGCACGGATAACCGGGATCGGTCATCAGCACCTCGTCTCCCGCGTCGACGAGTGCACAGCATGCGAGCGAGAGCGCAGCGGAGGCGCCGGCGGTGACGACGACGCGTCCCGGGTCGACGTCGATTCCGAAGCGCTCCCCGTAGTCGCGCGCGATCGCCTCGCGAAGCGCAGCGAGCCCGTTGGCGGCCGTGTACTGCGTGTGTCCCGCGCGCGTGGCGCGCTCGAGCGCGGCGACGACCGGCGGCGGCGCCGTGAAGTCGGGCTCTCCGATGCTCATCTGGATCACGGGGCGGCCGGCGGCCTGCAGCGCGGCGGCGCGCGCCACCACCTGCATCACGTGGAAAGGAGCAATTCGCGCGGTGCGCTGCGCAAGCGGATACGGATTCGGGCTCGTCATACACTGGGCATTGTATCGATGGGGTTCGAACGAACCTGACATAATCGTCGCCTCGCTCGGGCAGGACACCAGGATGACGACTTCCGCGAATCCGGAATTGCGCAGGGCGGCGCTCGAATACCACGAGGCCGGGCGCCCGGGAAAGATCGCGATCGCGCCCACCAAACAGCTGCTCACGCAACGCGATCTGTCGCTCGCGTATTCGCCCGGCGTCGCCGCCGCGTGCGAGGAAATCCTCGCCGACCCGGTCAACGCGTTCCGCTACACCGCGCGCGGCAACCTCGTCGGCGTCGTCACCAACGGCACCGCCGTGCTGGGCCTGGGCGACATCGGCCCGCTCGCCTCGAAGCCGGTGATGGAAGGCAAGGCGGTGCTGTTCAAGAAGTTCGCCGGCATCGACGTCTTCGACATCGAGATCGACCAGCCCGACCTCGACCGCTTCGTCGACACGGTGGCC
>DASWVL010000263.1:0-4699 GCA_036406255.1 Zeimonas sp. | reverse complement strand
CCCCGGCGACCCCGCCCCCGGCGACCCCGCACCCGGCGAGCCCGCACCCGGCGAGCCCGCCCCCGGCGACCCCGCCCCCGGCGACCCCGCCCCCGGCGACCCCGCACCCGGCGATCCCAACCCCGGCGATCCCAACCCCGGCGACCCCGGTGCAGAAGATCCGGGCTCGGACCCCCCGGATGGCGGCGGCCCGGATCCTTCGTTCCCCCCGCTGATCAGCGGCATCCAACGAATCGACCCGGATGCGACCCCGGGCAGCCGCCCCACGCTGCGCGTACTCGACCCGTGGCGATTCGGCATCGGTCCGGAAGTGCACGTCGGTTCGCTCGAACTGGACGGATCGCTGCGGCTGGAGGCGTTCGCGGCGTGCCGCTTCGCATTCCTGTGTCGCATCGCTGGAGGCACTACGAAGGTCGAGGATGCCGGCCACGACGCCTGGACGAGCTGGGGCCGTTGGGCCGCAGGCCAGGCGCACGCGACCGCCGTCGACCTGCCGCTGCTGCGCATCGCCGGCAACGAAGGGCTGCACTACCTCGTCGGGATCCCTTCGGCGACGATCCCGACCAGCGGCATCTTCGGCTACGACCTCATCGGTTCGACTCGCGCCACGCTCTCCGGCGGCGGCGAGACCGGCCGCTTCGACGGGCGCGCCGCTGTCGCGTTCTCGCCGTCCGGTGCGCAGGTCGGCATCGACGCGAGCGTCCTGTTCCCGAGCGCGACGTACCGCTTCGCCACGCCGGGCGGAATCGACGACCCGGCGAGGAGCCCGATCGCCACCGGGGCGGGCCATGCGTTCCGCGGGGAGATCGCGGCCACCGGCACGAGCGCAACACCGCTCGACTGCTCGGGCGGCTGCCCGGTCCGCATCGACGGCGGACTGTTCGGCCCCGAAGCGGCCCGCCTCGGAATCACCTATCGGATCACGGGCTCCGGCGCCGGTCCTACAATCTCGGGGGTCGGGGTCTTCGGCAAGAAGAGCCCTCGCCCGTAATCCCCCGTGTGAGCACCTTGCCGTCGCCGAAAGCCGCACCGAAGACACGCACGATCGAATACACGCCCGAGGTCGCCGACAACCGGCGCCTGGCCAACCTGTGCGGCCCGCTCGACCGCAACCTGCGGCAGATCGAGGAAGCCTTCGACGTGCGCCTCTCGCGCCGCGGCGACACCTTCGGGATCGAGGGGCCGGCCACGGCCACGCGCCGGGCCGAGCAGGCGCTCAAGCACTTCCACGCGCGCGCCGACCATCCGCTGTCGCTCGACGACGTGCAGCTCGGCCTCGTCGAACTGAAGGCGTCGCCGGCCGGCGGCGCGCCCGCGCAGGCGGTCGGCGACGAACCTCCTGCCCCGGTGCTGCATACGCGCCGCAGCGACCTGCAGGGCCGCACGCCGCGCCAGCGCGAGTACCTGCGCAACATCCTGGCGCACGACATCACGTTCGGGCTCGGTCCGGCAGGCACCGGCAAGACCTATCTCGCGGTCGCGTGCGCCGTCGACGCGCTCGAGCGGGACGCGATCAAGCGGATCGTGCTCACGAGACCGGCGGTCGAGGCCGGCGAGCGCCTCGGCTTCCTGCCCGGCGATCTCGCGCAGAAGGTCGATCCCTACCTGCGGCCGCTGTACGACGCGCTGTACGATCTGCTCGGCTTCGAGCGCACGAACCGCATGTTCGAGAAACAGGCGATCGAGATCGCACCGCTCGCCTACATGCGCGGGCGCACGCTGAACCACTCGTTCATCATCCTCGACGAGGCGCAGAACACGACTCCCGAGCAGATGAAGATGTTCCTCACGCGCATCGGCTTCGGTTCGCGCGCCGTCGTCACCGGCGACACGACGCAGATCGACCTGCCGAAGGGCCAGGCGTCGGGGCTCATCGAGGCGCGGCGGATCCTCGGGCGCGTTCGCGGGCTCGCGTTCACCGACTTCGACAGTTCCGATGTCGTTCGGCACCCGCTCGTCGCGCGCATCGTCGACGCCTATGAAGCCGCCGCCGATGGCGGCTGAAGGCAAGGTCCGTCCGCGACTTTCGCTGTCGATCCAGCTCGGCGACGGGATCGACGCACTGCCCGCTTCGCGCGCGCAGCTGCGGCGCTGGGTCGCGGCGTCGATCGAGCGCGACGCACGATTCGTGCTGCGCTTCGTCGGGGAGCACGAGGGCCGGGCCTTGAATTCCGCGTACCGCGCCCGCAGCTACGCGACGAACGTGCTCACTTTCGCCTACGATGACTCCGCGCACGCGAGCGCGGACATCGTGATCTGCCTGCCCGTGGTGCAGCGGGAAGCGCACGAGCAGCGCAAGCCACTGCCGGCGCACCTCGCGCATCTGGTCGTGCACGGCGTGCTGCACGCGAGCGGCTACGAGCACGAATCGGAGAGCGGCGCGCAGCGCATGCAGGCACGCGAGAGCCTGCTGCTGCACCGCTTCCGCCTGCCCGATCCCTGGGCCTGAACACGTCCCCGCCGTCTTCCGTAACGTTTGCCCACGCGAAACGCGATCGGGTATCCTGCATCGAACGCAACTTCATTTCCACCCACATGTCCGACGGCCCATCGGGCGCCGATCACCGAAAACCCCTGCTGGAACGGCTCGCGGCCCTGCTGCTGCGTGTCCCCGAAGATCGGGAACAGCTCCTCGATCTGCTCAGACAGGCGCACGAACGTGCGCTGCTCGACGCCGAAGCGATGTCGATGATCGAGGGCGTGCTGCAAGTCTCGGAGCTCACCGCGCGCGACGTGATGGTTCCGCGCGCCGAGATGGACGTCCTCGACATCTCGCAACCTCCCGCGGTATTCCTGCCCAAGGTGATCGCAACCGGTCACTCGCGCTACCCCGTCGTCGAGGGGGACCGCGACAACGTCGTCGGAATCCTGCACGCGAAGTCGCTGCTGCGGCTGTGCGCGTCCGACCCGGTGGACGTGCACGAGCTGCTGCGGCCGGCGCTCTTCGTTCCCGAGTCGCAGCGACTGAACCTGCTGCTGCGCGATCTGCGCGCGCAGCGCGCGCAGGTGGCGATCGTCGTCGACGAATACGGCGGAACCGCAGGCCTCGTCACGCTCGAGGAGGTCATGCAACGGATCGTCGGCGACCTCGACGAGGATCTCGACGACGCACAGGACGACGACATCGTGCGCGTCGAGCCTGCACCGAACGGGGCCTTGCGCCACCGCGTGCGCGCGGGCGCGAAGATCGACACGTTCAACGAGGCGATGGGCACGCGCCTTCCCCAGGGCTCGTACGAGACGATCGGCGAACTCGTCGGCGATCGGCTCGGACGTCCGCCCAGGCGCGGCGAACGAATCGACATCGACGGCGTGCGCTTCGAGGTGGTGCGCGCGGACGCCGCGCAGGCGCTGCTGCTGCGCACCGAGCAGCTGCCCGGCGCCGCACGGTCCGGCGGCCCGGCGGTCGCCTACTCGTCTCCCCTGGCGGCGATGCCGCCCTCCGACGCGGCAGGCTCGCCCGCGGGTGCCCCTGCGCTCCCGTTCGATTCCGCTGGCGCGGAACGCCTCGCGTCGGGATCGTCGGTGATGAACGCCCACGGCGCGACGATGCGCAGCGCAAGGTCCCGCGCAGGAACCACCGTCGCACACGGCGGTTGAACGAAACGGTGCGCGGACCCGCTGCCGCGCCGATCGCCCTGGCGCTCGTCGCCGGTTTCGCACAGGCAGCGAGTTTCTGGCCGTTCGAAGCGTGGTGGCTGCAACTCGCAGCGCTCGCTTCCCTCGTCGTCCTGGTGCTGCGTTCGCCCCCCCGCGCCTTCGCGCTCGGCCTGGCCTTCGGGCTCGGATGGTTCCTCGCCGGCATCTCGTGGCTGTACGTGAGCATGCATCGCTACGGCGGAATGCCGGCCGTGCTCGCGGCGCTCGCGCTGCTGCTCTTCGCGGCGTATCTCGCTTCGTTCTTCGCGATCGTCTGCGCGGCACTCGCTCGTGTCGACTCGGCATTGGGCGCACGCCGGGCGGGAACCTTGCCGCACGCCGCCGCACTCGCGCTGCTCTTCGCCGGCGCATGGTCCATCGCCGAGATCCTGCGCGGCTGGCTCTTCACCGGATTCCCGTGGCTCGCAATCGGATACGCGCAGCTCGACGGGCCGCTCGACGCCTTCGCTCCGCTGCTCGGCGCATACGGGGTATGCCTGTTCGCCGCACTCGTCGCGTTCGGCATCGCGTTGTTCGTCGGCGGACTGCCCGGGACCCAGCGAAGCGCGAACGACGCTCGCGTTGCACGCGCGTTCGGTGCCGGCATCGCCGTGCTGCCGATCGTCGCCGGCCTCGCCTTCGCAACGATCGACTGGAGCTCCACGCACGGAGCGCCGCTGCGCGTGCGGCTGTTGCAGGGCAACGTGGCCCAGGACCTGAAGTTCGATCCGCGGCGCAGCCTCGAGGCGATGTACTGGTACGCGAACGAAGTGCTGCGCGGCGACGCACCGCTGACGGTGCTGCCCGAGACCGCCTGGACGATTCCGTGGGGCCGCACGCCGCAGGACGTGCATGAGGCGATGGTCTATCACCTGCAGAAGATCGACGCAGCGGTGGCGATCGGCATGCCGCTCGTCGAGGACGAGTTCGCGCGCCGGCGCAGCCGCCCGGACGACGGCGCGCGGGCGCTAACCAACAGCGTCGGCGTCATCGACGAGACCGGAACGATCGCCTGGCGCTACGACAAGCGCCACCTCGTCCCCTTCGGCGAGTTCGTTCC
>DASWVL010000262.1:0-1848 GCA_036406255.1 Zeimonas sp. | reverse complement strand
GACGCGGAACACGTATTGCTCCTGGCCGACGGCGAACACCGCCTCCTCGGGGATCATCACCGCCTGGTCGCGCTGCCCGAGCGTGAGCGCGATCTTCGCGAACATGCCGGTGCGCAGCAGCCCGTCGGGGTTCGGCATGTGCCCGCGGGCGATGACCGCGCGCCCGTTCGCATCGACCTGGACGTCGATCGCCTCGAGCGTGGCGGGGAAGCGCCGACCGGGGTACGCGTCGAACTCGACGTCGAGCCGCTGGCCGCGTCGCAACTGGCCGAGATAGCGCTCCGGCAGGCGCAGGTCGACCTTCATCCGGGAGACGTCCTCGAGCGTGACCAGGTCGTCGCCCTCGCGGACATAGTCGCCGGGGCTCACGTTGCGCAGTCCGAGCACACCGGCGAACGGCGCCCGGATCGACGTCTTCGCGAGCCGCGCCTGCGCCAGCTCGAGCTTCGCCTCGAGCACGTGCAGGCTCGCCGCGGCCTCGTCGCGCGCGCGATCGCTGACGAACTTCTGCTTCGCCAGGTCGGCGGAGCGCTGGTAGTTCGCCCGCGCCAGCCCGAGTTCGGCGCGCGTCTGCTGGACTTCCGCGCGGGCGATCGACGCGTCGAGCGCGACGAGGAGATCGCCCTTGCGCACCTGCGCGCCGCCGTCGAAGTGGATCGACTGGATGCGACCGGCGACTTCGGGCTTGACGACCACCGACTCCGCCGCGCGCAACGTGCCGACCGCCGCCACCGTCTCCGCGAGCGAGACCTGCTCGGCACGCGCGGCCTCGACACCGATCGCACCGCGCGGTGCACCGGCTTCGAGCGAGCGCGGCCCCGGCACGACGGGAACCGTCCGGGCGGCGGGATCGTCGGCAGGCAGGCGCGTGGCTGCGAGCAGCGCCGTGCCCGGCCCCGCGATCTCGAGCGCGGGGGTCATGTTGCGGTGCAGCCCCCACGCCCACCACCCCAGGCCCAGCGCTGCGACCAGCGCGATCAGGTAGAAAAGGGTTCGCTTCATGGGATGCAACACGCGGGGACGGCTCAATCTAGCACGCTTCAGCGCGAAGGAACGCCGCGATTGGCCAGTGCATCCGCCCGTTCGTTCTCCGGATGCCCGCTGTGGCCGCGCACCCAGTGCCAGCGCACCTCGTGCCGCGCGACGAGCGCGTCGAGCTCGCGCCAGAGGTCCTCGTTCTTCACCGGCTTGCGGTCGGCGGTCTTCCAGCCGCGACGCTTCCACCCGGGCAGCCACTCGGTGATGCCTTTCTGCACGTACTGCGAATCGGTGTGCAACTCGACGCGCATCGGACGGGCGAGCGCGGCCAGCGCACGGATCACGGCCGTCAGCTCCATCCGGTTGTTCGTCGTGCGCGCCTCGCCGCCGAACAGCTCTTTCTCGTGCCCGCCCCAGCGCAGCAGCGCACCCCAGCCCCCCGGCCCCGGGTTGCCTTTGCACGCGCCGTCGGTATAGATCTCGACCGCATCGGTCATCGCTTTCCTGACGTTTTCCGCATCGAATTCGCCCGTCGGTTGCAGGTGAATTGCGGACGGATTGTAATGGCCGCTTCCGGAGGAAGAGGCATGCTCGAAAGACAAGTGACGAAGTATCTCGGAACGCTTCGCGAGAAGCATCCGATTCCGTTGCGGGTCCGTCTGTGGGACGGCTCCACCGTCGAACTCGACGAGTCGCCGCGCGTGGAGCTTCGCGTCAGGGACGTCGGCGCCGCCCGCTACCTGCTCAACCCGTCGTTGTCCGCGCTCGGCGAGGCCTTCGTCGAGGGCCACGTCGATGTCGAAGGAGACATCCGGGAGATCATCCCGATCGCCGAGCGACTCTCGCTCGCCGGCGACGAGGAGAAATCCG
>DASWVL010000261.1:0-8643 GCA_036406255.1 Zeimonas sp. | reverse complement strand
GAAACCGACGCCTACGATCCTGCGACGTTCTCGCCTGCGCCCTCGGGCGTCGTCGGCAGCGTCCAGTCGATCGCGTCAGGGGAAGACGAAAGCATGGCAACGGGTACCGTCAAGTGGTTCAACGACTCGAAGGGGTACGGCTTCATCACCCCCGACGATGGAGGTGAGGATCTGTTCGCGCATTTCAGCGCGATCCAGATGAACGGCTTCAAGAGCCTGAAGGAAGGCCAGAAGGTGCAATTCGACGTCGTCTCGGGCCCCAAGGGCAAGCAGGCGTCGAACATCCAGGCCTCATCGTGAAGCAGCGGCGCACCGCGAGGTGCGCCGCTTCACCTCGACCGACAGGCCGCGGCTAGCGCCGCGGCTTGACCTGTGCATCCGAAGGCTTGTTGCGCAAGACTTCGTTGATGCCGTATGGGCTGTCGCCGGGGATGTCCTCGGTTCCCACCGGGATCTCCTCGATCGCCAGCGTATGGTAGCGCATCGCCTTGTGCACCGGCCAGCGCTGCGCGACCGCCACCAGCGCGCGCTCTTCCTCGTCGCCGTGCACGCGCACGATCAGCATGCAGGCGCCGTGGTCGGCGAGCTGGCGCACCACGCGCAGGTTCTTGATCTCGCCGCCGACCATCTCGGACAGGAAGCCGGCCTGCTCCTCGCTCGCCTGCATCAGGTCGGAGGTCTGGGCTGCGTCGAGCAGCATCGTCGAATCGCGGGCGAAGCCCGCTTCGTGCAGCGCGTCGCAGACCGCCTGCGCGTCTTCGGGCGACAGCACGAGCACGGCGTGCCCGGTCGGGTAGAAGACGCCGTTGCGCATGTTGAGGAAGGCATCGCGCCGCTTCTGCGACAGCAACGGATCGGTCTCGCCCGGGCGGCGCGGGTCGTGCACGTGCTCGCGCCGGTGAGAGTCGGCCTCGCGCCAGTGCTCGCGGGCGCTCGTGCTGCGCGGGTCGGTCTCGGTGGGGGGGGTTCGTCGTTCAGCCATCGGGACGCTCCTCGTCGTTCGAACCGGCAACCGAGCAAGCGCGGCGCCCATCGCTGCTGCAGCGAAACACGCCGCTCGCGTCGATGGACCTCCACCTCGCGGGCTTCCACCCGATGAAGGCGCAGCCGGCGCACCAGATGGAGGCGCACCACTACTGCAGGCAGGTCAACGAGGACTTCGCACAGTGCGTTCTGTTCGACCGCGACGCAGCCGACGCGAACCTCAACGGCATCGAGTACATCGTCTCGGAGAAGCTCTTCGCAACGCTACCCGACGACGAACGTCGCTACTGGCACCCGCACAACGCCGAGATCCTGTCGGGCCAGCTGATCGCCCCCGGCATCCCCGACGCCGCGGAGAAGGCGTTGCTGAAGGGCAAGATGAACAGCTACGGGAAAACGTGGCACGTCTGGAACACGGGAGCCTTCGACCGCGAGGCCGACGCACTGCCGCCGGGCGAGGCGATGCTCGCCTGGTGGTTCAATCGCGACGGGGAAGCGAAGCCCGGACTGGTCGAAGCGCGCGACCGCAGGTTGGGCGTGAGCACCGCCGAGACGCGCGAGAAGCGGGCGGAACTGCGCGAGCTTGCACGTCCGCAGCACGGAGTGGACGCGCTGAAGGGCGCCTTCGACGCGCCTCTGCGCGAAATCCCGGGCGTGATCGACGCGAAACGATGAACCGCTTGCACAAAAGGGGGCGCGCGCGCAGGGCCCCGATGCGCCCGCCCTGCCCTGTGGGTTTACATGTGCTCGATCATCACCTGCCCGAAGCCGGAGCACGACACCTGGGTCGCGCCTTCCATCAGGCGCGCGAAGTCGTAGGTGACCTTCTTCGAGAGGATCGCCTTCTCCATCGACGAGATGATGCGGTCGGCCGCTTCGGTCCAGCCCATGTGCCGCAGCATCATCTCGGCCGAGAGGATCTCCGAGCCCGGGTTGACGTAGTCCTTGCCGGCGTATTTCGGCGCGGTGCCATGGGTGGCCTCGAACATTGCGACCGAATCCGAGAGGTTCGCGCCGGGCGCGATGCCGATTCCGCCCACCTGCGCGGCCAGCGCGTCCGAGATGTAGTCGCCGTTCAGGTTCAGCGTGGCGATCACGCTGTACTCGGCCGGCCGCAGCAGGATCTGCTGCAGGAACGCGTCGGCGATCATGTCCTTGACGACGATCTGCCCGCCCGTCTTCGGGTTGGCGATCGAGCACCACGGGCCGCCGTCGATCGGCTGCGCTGCGAACTCGCGCTGCGCAAGCGCGTATCCCCAGTCGCGAAACGCGCCTTCGGTGTACTTCATGATGTTGCCCTTGTGCACGAGGGTGACCGAGGGCTTGCCGTTGTCGATCGCGTACTGGATTGCCTTTCGGACCAGCCGTTCGGTGCCTTCGCGCGACACCGGCTTGATGCCGATCCCGGAGGTCTCCGGGAAGCGGATCTTCGTGACGCCGAGTTCGTTCTGCAGGAAGGCGACGAGCTTCTTCGCCTTCTCCGACTGCGCTTCGTACTCGATGCCCGCGTAGATGTCCTCGGAGTTCTCGCGGAAGATCACCATGTCGGTCTTCTGCGGCTCCTTCACGGGTGAAGGCACGCCCTGGAACCAGCGCACCGGCCGCAGGCAGACGTACAGGTCGAGTTCCTGCCGCAGCGCGACGTTCAGCGAGCGGATGCCGCCGCCCACCGGCGTGGTCAACGGCCCCTTGATCGAAACGACGTAGTCCCGCAGCACGCCCAGCGTCTCGTCGGGCAGCCAGACATCCGGGCCGTAGACGCGCGTCGACTTCTCGCCGGCATAGATCTCCATCCAGCGGATCTTGCGCTTGCCGCCGTAGGCCTTCTCGACCGCCGCGTCGACCACGCGCAGCATCACGGGCGTGATGTCGACGCCGGTGCCGTCGCCTTCGATGTACGGAATGATCGGATTGTCGGGAACCTGTAGGGAAAAATCGGGATTTACCGTGATCTTCTCGCCGTTCGACGGGATCTTGACGTGCTCGTACATGAAGGGGTTCCTCGAGGTCGAAGCCGGTGGACGCGACGACGGACGTCGGCGTCCGAACCTCGGGATTATGCCGCAGCGGCCCGGGCATCGCGTTCCGCGCCGGCTTGCGGCACTATCGCGCGATGCGACGAATCCCCTTCGCCCGCGCGCTCGCCCTCGCCTTCGCCGGCGTCGCGCTGTTCGCCCCACAGGAGCACGCCATCGCACAGGACGACGCTGCGCGCTTTCCGCAGCCGAAGCTGCCCGTGATCCGCATCCAGGCCGGCATCCATGTGATCCGCGCGGAGCTGGCCGACACCGGCCGTACGCGCGAGATCGGGCTGATGGGCCGCGAATCGCTCGGGCCGAACGAGGGGATGCTCTTCGTCTTCGAGCGCCCGGCGGTGCACTGCTTCTGGATGCGCAACACACCGCTGCCGCTGTCGGTCGCGTTCATCGACGACGACGGACACGTCGTCGACCTCGCGAAGATGCCGCCCCGCAGCGACGACAGCCACTGCCCGAGCCGGGCGGTGCGCTTCGCGCTCGAGATGGAGCAGGGGTGGTTCGCGCGCCACGGCATCGCCGTCGGCGCACGCCTTCTTCAGCCCTCGGTGTTTCCGGGGCAGCGCTGAAGCCCGCGGCGAGAACGCGGGCCCTTCGTCCGGCCCGATCCGTCGATCGGGCCCTGCCTCAAGCCTCTCGCCGGCGGGTTGCCAGCCCGTAGATCCACAGCACGATCAGCGCACCGATGACGGAAGCGATGAACCCTGCGCCCTCGCCCGTCCGGTACCACCCGACCGCCTGGCCGATCCAGGTCGCAACGAAGGCGCCGATGATGCCGAGGATCATCGTGATGATGATCCCGCCACCCTGGCGCCCTGGCATCACGAACTTGGCGATCGCCCCGACGATCAACCCGATGATCAATGTCCAAAGCCAGCCCATGGTCACCGCTCCTGTTGTTGGGATTCGCAAGGCAACGACGCAGGCAAGGGGCGTGCCCGAAGGCGCCGAAGGCACCTGCGGCCACGGGCGCGCTCGGACGACAGACGCCGCGAACGATCAGCCGAAGTTCTTCGCGGCGAACTCCCAGTTCGCGAGATTGGCGAGGAAGGTCTCGACGAACTTCGGGCGGGCGTTGCGATAGTCGATGTAGTAGGCGTGCTCCCAGACGTCGATCGTCAGCAGCGCCTGGTCGCTCGTCGTGAGCGGCGTTCCGGCGTTGCTGGTGTTGACGATGTCGACCGAGCCGTCGCCCTTCTTCACCAGCCAGGTCCAGCCCGAGCCGAAGTTGCCGACCGCGCTCTTCGAGAAGGCCTCCCGGAACGCGTCGAAGGAGCCCCACTTCCGCGAGACGGCGTCGGCAAGCGCCCCGGCAGGCTGGCCGCCGCCGCCCGGCTTCATGCACGACCAGAAGAACGTGTGGTTCCAGACCTGTGCGGCGTTGTTGAAGACGCCGCCCGAGGACTTCCGGACGATGTCCTCGAGACCCATGTTCTCGAACTCGGTGCCCTTGATCAGGTTGTTCAGGTTCGTGACGTAGGCCTGATGGTGCTTGCCGTAGTGGTACTCGAGCGTCTCCTTCGACACGTGCGGCGCGAGCGCGTCCATCGCGTAGGGAAGAGGGGGCAGCTTGTGCTCCATGCGTGTTCTCCTTGTAGTCGTTCGGATCGCGCGAAGCGCGCGCGGCCTGCCCGATTCTAGGACGAGGCGCGCGCCGAGCGCTCGATCGCCCGCACGTCGACATCGAGCTGGCCGTCGGCGAGCGTCACGCGCAGCGCATCACCGTGCTGCGCACGCTCCACCGAAGCGACGACGCGGCCCTGCGCGTCGTGGACGATCGCATAGCCGCGCTCGAGCACGGCACGCGGACTGACGAGTTCGAGCGCGGAGGCCGTTCGTGCCGTGCGCTCGTCGAAGCTCGCGATCCGCAGCGTCGCCGCCCTCTGCAGCCCGCGCACGGCGTGCATGAGTCGCTGCTCGGCGAGATCGATGCGCGGCGCGCGCACCACCGAGCACAGCCGGTCGAGCCGCATCGCGCGCTGCTGCAGCGACAGCCGTCCGAATGCGACGATGCGCTGGGACAGCGCGTTCAATCGGTGGGCGCGTGCCTGCCACTGGGCCGACGGCGGACGCAGCAGGCGCGCGGCAGTGTCCAGGCGCTGCTCGATTGCCTCGACCCGGCGCCACCACGCGCGCTCGATGCGTGCCGCCGAGCGCAGCACGCGCTCGGCCGATTCGCGACGGTCGGGCACCGCGTGCGCCGCGGCGCCGGTGGGCGTCGGCGCCCGATCGTCGGCGACGAAATCGGCGATCGTGAAATCGGTCTCGTGCCCGACGCCGCTGATGATCGGGATCGGAGAAGCCGCGATCGCACGCGCAAGCGTCTCGTCGTTGAACGCCCACAGATCCTCGATCGACCCGCCGCCGCGCACGAGCAGCAGCACGTCGCACTCGCGACGGCGCGCCGCGGCGTGCAGCGCCGAGACGAGCGCTGCCGGCGCGTCGGCCCCCTGCACGAGCGCCGGATAGACGACGACGCCGACGCCCGGTGCGCGCCGCCGCATCGTGGTCAGGACGTCGCGCAGCGCCGCCGCGCGCGGCGAAGTGACGACGCCGACCGTGCGCGGGAAAGGCGGCAGCGCCCGCTTGCGGGCGGCATCGAAGAGACCCTCGGCCTGCAGCTTCTCCTTCAACCGGACGAAGCGCTGGAACAGGTCGCCGGCGCCGGCCGGGCGCATCGCTTCCACGGTGAGCTGGAAGTCGCCGCGCGGCTCGTACAGCGTCACCACCGCCCGCGCCTCGACGCGATCGCCATTGCGGGGAACGAAGGTGAGGTACTGAGCGCGGCCGCGGAACATCACCGCCCGGACCTGCGCGCCGGCATCCTTCAGCGTGAAGTACCAGTGCCCGCTCGCCGCGCGCGTCGTGTTCGAAATCTCGCCGGCCACCCACACCGGCGGAACGCTGCGCTGCAACAACCCCGCCACGGCGCGGTTCAGCTGGGACACCGACAGGATTTCCCGCGCCGGTGCTTCATTTGCGCTTGCAAAACGAGCGCTCATGCGGCTTTCCGGCCCGAAGCTATCCACACACGGCATCCAATCGAGGTTCCCGCGGCGCAGCCCTGCCACAGCGCGAACGGCGCCGTCAACTGGTTGATTTCGCTTGACATTTACTTTTGTGCGTGGAAAGGCCGGTGGGCATGTCGTTTGAATTCCCGGCGGCGCCCCCGTGCGGGGGACGGTTGTTCACAAAGTTGTCCCCAGGTTTCGATCGCAGGACGCCCGCTCGACGAACCTTCGCCCGGCCGTCCCCGGCGCGCGCGGCGCCGTTCGACGGTTCCACTTGATGCGCGCCGGAAAAAAAACCGACAATTGCGTGCCTTTCGGCGTCATCGGTACCCGGAGAATCGTCTTGCTGTCCCTGATCCAGGCGGCCGGTTGGCCCGTGTGGTTTCTCATTGTCGCCTCGATCGCCGCCGTCGCGCTGATCATCGAGCGGTTCCTGTCGCTGAAGTCGTCGCGCGTGCTGCCGCCAGGGCTGCTCGACGAGGTGCTGGGGCTGCGGCGAACCCAGTCGATCACGCCCGACATGCTGAACCGGCTCTCGGTCAATTCGCCGCTGGGGCGCGTGCTCGCCAGCGGGCTGCGCCACGAGGGCGCCGGCCGCGACCTGATGAAGGAGGCGATGGAGGAGACCGGCCGGGCGGTCGCCCACCAGCTCGAGCGCTACCTGTCCGCGCTCGGGACGATCGCGGCCGTCGCCCCGTTGATGGGGCTCTTCGGCACCGTCGTCGGCATGATCGAGATCTTCGGCGCGCAGGCGCCGGGCGGAACGAACCCCCAGCAGCTGGCGCACGGCATCTCGGTGGCCCTGTACAACACCGCGCTCGGCATCCTGATCGCCATTCCGGCGATGATCGCCTACCGGTACTTCCGCGCGCGCGTCGATTCCTTCCTCGTCGAGATGGAGCAGCAGTCGCTGCGGCTGGTCGATCACCTGCGCGCGGCGCAGCGATGAACTTCCGGCGCGGCATCCGGCGCGACGAGCCGGAGATCAACTTCGTCCCG
This sequence comes from Zeimonas sp., assembly GCA_036406255.1. Classification (GTDB taxonomy): domain Bacteria; phylum Pseudomonadota; class Gammaproteobacteria; order Burkholderiales; family Burkholderiaceae_E; genus Zeimonas. Next base: position 1,613 of record DASWVL010000261.1, on the reverse strand, counting down.
CTGATCGACGTGCTGCTCGTCGTCCTCATCTTCCTGATGGTGACCACGACGTACTCGAAGTTCACCGAACTGCAGGTCGACCTGCCCAGCGCGAGCGGCGAGGCAGCCACCGAGCGGCCGAGCGAGATCGACATCGGCGTTTCCGCCGACGGGAAGTACCGGATCCTGAGCGAACACGGCGCGCAGCTCGTCGCGCGCGAAGGCCTGCCGGTCGAGCTGCGCCGCGTCGCCGCCGAACGCAAGGATCCGGTGCTCGTGGTGCACGCCGACGCCGGGGCGAAACATCAGGACGTGATCTCGGTGCTCGCTGCCGCCCGCGAGGCGGGCGTCGCGAAAGTCACCTTCGCCGCGCAGGCCGACGCCGCAGCCGCCGGCCCGTCGCGCTAGCCCGTGCGCGGCTACGGGCACGGAACGCCGAAGGGGCGATCCCCGACCCGCTTCGCCGACCGCCTCCGGGCGCAGCTCGAACCCGCGCTGCGCGCGCTGTGGTACTCGCGCACCCCGTCGCTCGCGCAGCGACTGCTGCGAGCCGCGCTGGCGCCGCTCGCCGTCCTGACGGCAGCGGTGGCGACGAACCGCCGGCGCGCGATCTCGCGGCTGCCTCGACCCGCCGTTCCGGTCGTCGTGATCGGCAATCTCGTCGCCGGCGGCGCCGGCAAGACACCGCTCGTCGTCGCACTCGTCGAGGCGCTCGTCGAGCACGGCCGACGGCCCGGCATCGTCGCGAGCGGCTACGGCGCGCTGCGCAGCGACGCGCGGCTCGTCGCCGGCGACGACGACGCGGTCGAGCACGGCGACGAACCGGTGCTGCTTGCCCGACGCACCGGGCGGCCGGTCGCAGCCGCGCGCGAACGCGCGCAAGCGGTGCGCGTGCTGCTCGAGGCGCACCCGGAGGTGGACGTCGTCGTCAGCGACGACGGGCTGCAGCACGCGCGGCTTGCGCGAAGCGTCGAGATCGTCGTCTTCGACGAACGCGGCGTCGGCAACGCCCGATGCCTGCCGGCCGGCCCGCTGCGCGCCCCGCTGACGCAGGCCGCTTCGATGGACGCGATCGCGCTGAACGGCGCAGCGCGCCCGCCGCTCGCGCACGATCGCGAGTTCCGTTTTCGCGTCGAGGCCGTGCGTTTCCTCTCGCTCGACGGGCACGCCGGGCCGGTGCCCGCACACGAATTCGCGTCGCATGTCGGCGCCGGACCGGTCGTGGCGATCGCGGCCACCGCGGCGCCACAGCGCTTCTTCGACACGCTGCGCGCGCTCGCCGTCGACGCGCACGAGATCGCGCTGCCCGACCACGCCGTCCTCGATGCCGCGCGCCTGCGCGCGATCGACGCCTCGTGGATCGTCATGACCGAGAAGGACGCCGTAAAATGCGCGGCCTGGGCCGACGCGCGCTGCTGGTTCCTCGAAGTGCGCGCGCTCCCCGAGCCCGGCCTCGCCGAATGGCTGATCGGGAAGCTCCATGGACGCACGATTGCTCGAGATCCTCGTTTGTCCGCTGTGCAAGGGGCCGCTGAAGCGGCTGCCGGGCGGACGTTCCGCTGACGGCACGCCGTTCGACGCCGAACTCGTCTGCAACGCCGACCGGCTGGCGTACCCGGTGCGCGACGGCATCC
>DASWVL010000260.1:0-2632 GCA_036406255.1 Zeimonas sp. | reverse complement strand
GTCGGCTCCAGCTCGTCGATGATCTGCATCGCGCGCACCTTCGGCGCGCCGGCGAGCGTGCCGGCCGGAAACGTCGCACGCACGACGTCGAGCGCATCGACGTCGGGAGCCAGCCGGCCTTCGACGTTCGAGACGATGTGCATGACGTGCGAGTACTTCTCGATCGCGAAGCGCTCGGTGACGCGCACGCTTCCGGTGCTCGCGATCCGGCCGACGTCGTTGCGCGCGAGATCGATCAGCATCAGGTGCTCCGCGCGCTCCTTCGGATCGGCGAGGAGTTCCGCCGCGAGCCTCTCATCCTCCTCGGGCGTGGCGCCGCGACGGCGCGTGCCGGCGAGCGGCCGGACGGTGATGCGGTCGCCGTCGGCGAGACGATCCTGCCGCACGAGGATCTCCGGCGACGACCCGACGACGTGGAAGTCGTCGAAGTCGTAGTAGTACATGTACGGCGACGGGTTGATCGAGCGAAGCGCCCGATAGAGCGTCAGCGGATGCGGATGGAAGCGCCGCTCGACGAGCTGCCCGACCTGGATCTGCATCGCGTCGCCGGCAGCGATGTACTCCTTCGCGCGCGCGACAGCGGACAGGTAGTCGTCGCGGGCGAACCAGCGCCTTTCCTCGCCGCGCGGCGTCGCTGCGCAGACCGGGGCGTCGAGCGGCCTCGCAAGCCGCTCGCGCAGCTCCTGCAGGCGTTGCAGGCCCCGTTCGCGCGCGTCGGGCTGCTGCGGATCGGCGTACACGACGAGGTAGATGCGGCCGGCGACGTTGTCGACGACGGCGAGCTCCTCGCACAGCAGCAGCAGCAACTCGGGCACGCCCGCCGGATCGGGCTTCTCGCCGCGCAGCACACCCGACTCGATGTGGCGCACGACGTCGTAGCCGAAATATCCGGCGAGGCCGCCGCACGAGCGCGGCAATCCCGGTGAAGGCGCCACCCGGAACCCTCGCCGGTACGCCTCGACGAAGTCAAGCGGGTTGCCGCGCTGGCGCTCGACGACCTCTCCATCACGCAGCAGCTCGGCGCCTTCGGCGGTGGAGCGCAGCACCGTTCGCGCCGGCAATCCGATGAACGAGTAGCGCGCCGAACGTTCGCCGCCCGTAACCGATTCGAGCAGGAAGCTCCACGGTGCGTCGGCGAGCTTGCGGTACAGCGACAGCGGAGTGTCGAGGTCGGCGAGACACTCGAGCACGAGCGGTATGCGGTTGTAGCCGCGGGCAGCGAGTGCCCGGAATCCGGATTCGGTCATGACGTCCGTTCCGCCGTGGAGCTTCTGCTCCACGAGAGCGCCGATGGCGCGGTTCTATCGGAGGGTTCAGGAACGCGGGCGCGCAGCGCGACGGCCGGCCCGCGGTGCGGCGATCAGCGCCAGCACCAGCGCCAGCGACGCCAGGGGCGAAGCGGCTGGAATTCCCGAACAGGACGCATGAAGTGGTGTGAGAACCGAAATGAGTTCGGCGTCGACTATAGCATCTCGATGCGGGCAGCGGCCTGCAGCAGGTCGTCGACGTGGGCGTCGGCATCGAGCGCCGAGGCGGGCCGGCCCTCGTTGTACCCGTACGGCACGACGATCACCGGCATTCCTGCCGCATGTGCGGCCTGCACGTCGTTCATCGAATCGCCCACCGCCACTGCGTGCGCGGGTTCGACGCCGAGCCGGTCGCACGCATGCAGCAGCGGCGCGGGGTCGGGCTTGCGCGCGACGCGCGGGTCGGCGCCGACGGTTGCCGCGAAGAAGCGGGCGAGCCCCGTGCGCTCGAGCAGGGCAGCGGCGAAAGCCTGCGGCTTGTTGGTGACACAGGCCAGCAGCAGGCCTTTCGCGCGCATCGCGGCGAGCCCCTCGAGGACGTGCGGATACAGCCTCGCGCTCGTGCCGTTCTCGCGTTCGTAGTGGCGCTCGAACGCGGGCATCGCGGCGTCGACGGCCGCGTCGTCGAAGGGCGCATCGAGCGAACCGGCGAGCGCACGCCGCACGAGCACTCGCGCGCCCTTGCCGACGTAGGTGCGCACCGCACCTTCGCCGATCGGAGCATGGCCGAGGTCGACGAGCATCGCGTCGGTGGCCGCGGCGAGATCGGCAACGGTATCGAGCATCGTGCCGTCAAGGTCGAGCAGCACGGCGCGTGCGCGAAAGACCGCGCGCATCCGCGAGGGCACTGCGTTCATGCGCCCGTCAGCGCCGAACGGAACGCCTGTACGATTCCCCGGTATCCGCCCTCGCCGTCGGGGGCACCGAACACCGCCGAGCCGGCAACGAAGGTGTCGGCGCCGGCGCGCGCGCACTCGGCGACGTTCTCCACCTTCACGCCGCCGTCGATCTCGAGGCGGATCGGCCGGCCCCCCGCGGCGACGTGCGCGTCGATGCGCGCCCGTGCGGCGCGCAGCTTCGGCAGCGCCGACGCGATGAAGCGCTGCCCGCCGAAGCCGGGATTGACCGACATCAGCAGGACGAGGTCGATGCGATCCATCACGTGGTCGAGCCAGTTCAGCGGAGTGGCCGGATTGAAGACGAGCCCGGCCTTGCAGCCGTGATCGCGGATCAGCTCGAGCGTGCGATCGACGTGCTCGGTGGCTTCCGGATGGAAGCTGATCCAGTCGGCGCCGGCCTTCGCGAAATCGCCGACGATGCGGTCG
>DASWVL010000259.1:0-13376 GCA_036406255.1 Zeimonas sp. | reverse complement strand
AGTTGTGCAGGTTGCGCTGGACCGCCTGGCGGGCGCGCTTGCGGGCCGAAGCAATGTTTGCCATGAGAGAATCTCGCTCGATTTCGATCCGGCCGCGCGGGAAACGCCCGGCGCCCGGAAAAATTCCGGAAAGCCTTGAATTATAACCGAGTTCCGGGCATCGCATCAAGGCGGTGCCGCCCGCCCCCGCTTCGGTCGGGTCACCGATGAGCCTCGCGAAAGCCGCCGCGACCGTCAGCGGGCTGACGCTGCTGTCGCGCCTCACCGGGCTTGCACGCGAGAACATCACGGCGGCGGTGTTCGGTGCGTCGGGCTTCACCGATGCCTTCTTCGTCGCCTTCCGCCTGCCGAACCTGCTGCGGCGGCTGTTCGCCGAAGGCGCGTTCTCGCAGGCCTTCGTGCCGATCCTGGCCGAATCGCGCGCGCAGGCCGGCCGCGATCATCCCGACGACCCGATCGCCGCTGCCGAGGCGACGCGCCGCGTCGTCGACCGGATCGCCACCGTGCTGTTCTGGGCGTTGCTCGCGGTCTGCGCACTCGGCGTGATCGGGGCTCCGGCGCTCGTCACCGTCGTCGCATCGGGGCTGGGATCGCAGCCCGAGGTCTTCGACGCCGCCGTCGTGATGACGCGGTGGATGTTCCCGTACATCGTCTTCGTCTCGCTAGTCTCGCTCGCGGCCGGAATCCTGAACACGTGGCGGCGCTTTGCCGTGCCGGCGTTCACGCCGGTGCTGCTGAACCTCGCCTTCATCGCCACCGCACTCGGGCTGGCCGATCACTTCGATCCTCCGGTCTATGCGCTCGCCATCGGCGTCGTGCTCGGCGGCGTCGCGCAGCTCGCGCTGCAGGTACCCGCACTGCTGCGCATCGGAATGCTGCCGCGCATCGGATTCGGACTGCGCACCGCGATCGCCGACCCGTACACACGCCGCGTGCTGTCGCTGATGGCCCCGGCGGCTCTCGCCGTGTCGGTCGCGCAGATCAGCCTGCTCATCAATACGCACATCGCGTCGCGCCTGGTCCAGGGCAGCGTTTCGTGGATCTCCTATGGCGACCGGCTGATGGAATTCCCCACGGCGCTGCTCGGCGTCGCCCTCGGCACGGTGCTGCTGCCTACGCTGTCGCGCGCGCGTGCAGCGGGTCGTGACGACGAGTACCGCGCGCTGCTCGACTGGGGACTTCGCCTGTGCGTGGTGCTCGCCGTCCCGTGCATGGTGGGGCTGGCCGTGCTCGCCGAAGCGCTGACGGCGCTGCTGTTCCACTACGGCCGCTTCGACGCGCACGACGTCGAGATGACGCGACTCGCGGTCACCGGCTACTCGATCGGCATCGTCGGCCTGATCGCGGTCAAGGTGCTCGCCCCCGGCTTCTACGCGAAGCAGGACGTGCGAACCCCGGTACGGATCGCGATCGTCGTGCTCGTCGTCACGCAACTGATGAACCTCGTCACGGTTCCGTGGCTGCAGCACGCAGGGCTGACGGTGTCGATCTCGCTGGGCGCGCTCGCCAATGCGACGATGCTGCTCGTCGGCCTGTATCGACGCGGATCGTGGCGGCCATCGCCGGGATGGGCGAAGTTCCTGCTGCAGACCGCGCTCGCCGCTGCGGCGCTCGCCGCGGCGCTGCGCTACGGCGTCGGCCGCTTCGACTGGATCGCGCTGCGCGAAACGCCCTGGGTACGCATGGCGCTCGTTCTCGGCTTCGTCGGCGGGGGCGCCGCGCTGTACGCTCTGGCGCTGCTCGCGCTCGGCATGCGTCCGCTGCACCTGATGCGCACCGGCGTGCGCGGCGCAGCGTGAACGCCCTTTCGATTCCACGCGCTCCGGCGTGCCGCCTGCCGCGGCCGCGCCTCGCGCACGTCTCCGGAACACGACCATGAAGATCGCATTCATCGGAGGCGGCAACATGGCCGCCGCACTGATCGGCGGGCTCGTCGCCCGCGACGTCGCCCCGTCCTCGTTCGTCGTGGTCGAGCCGGCCGCGCTGCAGCGCGAGACGCTGCGCGAGCGTTTCGGCGTCGTCGCCCTCCCGTCGGCCGATGCCGGCGCGCTGCAGGGCACCGAACTGTGCGTGCTCGCCGTGAAACCGCAGCAGATGCGCGCCGCGATCGAAGGCCTCGGACCGGTGCTCGCCGGTGCGCTCGTGGTCAGCATCGCAGCGGGCATCCGCAGCCGCGACGTCTCGCGCTGGCTCGGCGGACATCGCCGGATCGTTCGCGCGATGCCCAACACGCCCGCGCTGATCGGCCGGGGGGTCACCGGCCTTTTCCCCGTCGAGGGACTGGCCGAAGTCGACCGCGACCTCGCCGCGCGCACGCTGTCGGCCGTCGGCGAAGTCGTCTGGGTCGACGCCGAACCGGCGCTCGACGCCGTCACCGCAGTGAGCGGCAGCGGCCCCGCCTACGTCTTCCTGCTGATGGAGGCGATGCAGCACGCTGCACGCACGCTCGGCCTGGACGAACGCCAGGCCCGTTCGCTCGTGCTGAACACTTTCGCAGGCGCATCCGAACTGGCGCTGCGCAGCGACGAACCGGTCGCGTTGCTGCGCGAGCGCGTCACCTCGAAAGGCGGAACGACCGCGGCCGCACTCGAGGTGTTCCAGGCGAGCCCGCTGCGCGAGATCTTCGTCGACGCGCTTCACGCGGCGCAGCAGCGGGGCGCGGAACTGGGCGAGGAGTTCGGGAAGTAGCCCTTCACCGGAGGAGATCCGCGGCGATCCCCGCGAAGACCACGGCCCCGAACCAGTTGTTGTGATTGAACGCGCGGAAGCAGCCCGCGCGGCTGCGGTCGCGGATCAGCGTGTAGTGCCAGAGCGCGAGGGCGGCGGCACCTGCCAGGCCCGCGTAGTAGGGAGCGCCGAGCTGCTCGATGCGCCCGACCTGCACGAGCAGCGCGAGCGTGAGGGCGTAGCACAGCATGACCATCGCGACGTCGAGCCGGCCGAAGGTGATCGCCGCGGTACGGATGCCGATCTTCAGGTCGTCGTCGCGATCGACCATGGCGTATTCGGTGTCGTAGGCGAGCGCCCAGAACACGTTCGCCGCGAGCATCCAGCCCGCTGTCGGCGGGAGCGTTCCCTGCACGGCGGCGAACCCCATCGGAATGCCGAATCCGAATGCAATGCCGAGATACGCCTGCGGCAACGCGAGAAAGCGCTTCGTGAACGGATAGCTGGCGGCGAGGAATGCCGCAACTGCGGCAAGCGCCCAGACCAGCGGCGGAAACGGCAGCACGAGCAGCAGCGCGAGCAGCGAGAGCACCGCGAAGACGGCGAGCGCTTCCCACGAATGCAGCGCGCCGGTGGCGAGCGGACGATCGCGCGTGCGCTGCACGCGCCCGTCGAAATCGCGGTCGGCCCAATCGTTGATCGCACAACCGGCCGAGCGCATCAGCAGGGTGCCGAGCACGAACGCGAAGAGCACGTAGTGGCCCGGCCAACCGCGCGCGCCGATGAACAGGGCCCAGAGCGTCGGCCACAGGAGCAGCAGCGTTCCGATCGGGCGGTGCAGCCGCGTGAGCCGGCCGTACAGTCGCAGGCGGTCGAGCGCCGCCTGCATCGGAGGGGATGCGCTCGAGGCCGTCATCGCGGGCGCCCCACGTAGTGCTCGACGCGCGCCGCGCCTGCGCCTCGCTGCCCGGCGGCCGGCCCGAGCACGCGTGCCTGCCCCGGCGCCTCGACCATCCGCCCGCCGCCGCCGACTTCGAGCCCCGCGTCCTGCATCTTGCGCAGGTTCTTCTCGCCGATTCCGCGAACGCGGCCCCGAAGATCTTCGGCGTCCCGGAAAGGTTCGCTGCGCCTCGCCTCGACGATTCGCGCCGCCATGGCGGGGCCGATCCCGCGGATCGTCTGCAGCTCGTCGATCGAAGCCGTGTTCGCATCGAGCGCGTGCGACTCGCCGGCCAGCGAGCCGAGCAGGACGGACGCCACGAGCCACAGCGCGACGATGGCCCTGCGCAGCGCAACGGCGGCCGCGCGGGACGCAACGAAGGCACCACGCGCTGCCTGCGGCCCACGCTGCGGACCCGCGCTCATCCGGACAGCTCCTGCAAGGTGGCCGCGGCGGTGCCGAGCTTGCCGACGACGATCCCTGCCGCCCGGTTCGCCAGCCGCACCGCTTCGTCGATGGCGCCGCCGGCGGCGATCGTCGATGCGAGCACGGCAACGACGGTGTCGCCGGCGCCCGACACGTCGTAGACCTCGCGCGCCTGCGCGGGTACGTCGAGTGCGCCTTCCGACGAGAACAGCGTCATTCCCTCTTCCGAGCGCGTGAGCAGCAGGTAACGCACGCGAAGCGACTCGCGCAGCGCCTGGGCGCGTGCCCGCAGGTCGGCTTCGTCGCGCCAGCTGCCGACCACCTCGCGCAGCTCCGCGCGGTTCGGGGTGAGGAGGGTGGCGCCCGCGTAGCGGGTGTAGTCGTCGCCCTTGGGGTCGACGATCACCGTGCGGTTTGCCTCGCGGGCGAGCGCGATGAGCGTATCGATGCGCGCGAGCGCACCCTTTCCGTAGTCGGAGAGCACGAGCACGCTGCACGACGGCAGTGCCGCGCGTACCGACTCGGTGGTGCGCGCGAGCATCGGCTCGCCCGGCGCCTGCTCGAAGTCGACCCGCAGCAACTGCTGGTTGCGCCCGATCACGCGCAGCTTGATCGTCGTGGGCACCTGCGCATCGCGTGCGGCGCGCAACGTGATGCCGCAACCTGCGGCGAGCGCCTCGATTCGCGTGCCCGGCTCGTCGTCGCCGACGACGCCGACCAGCGTGGTGTGCACACCGAGCACGGCCGCGTTGAACGCGACGTTGGCCGCGCCGCCGAGCCGCTCCTCGGCGCGCGTGACGCGAACGACCGGCACCGGCGCCTCGGGAGAGATTCGCGACACGTCGCCGAACCAGTAGCGATCGAGCATCAGGTCACCGGCGACGAGCACGCGCGCAGCGCGGAAATCGGGCAAGCCCGTGTGCGTCGAGGCAGGAAGGCTCGAGGGCTCAGCCACGTTCCAGCTCCTCGCTGCGCTTGGGCGCATAGGTGTCCCAGCGGTTGCAGCCGGGACACTGCCAGTAGAAACGCCCCGCCTTGAAACCGCAGTTCGAGCAGACGTAGCGCGACAGGCGCCTCGCCTGCGCCTGGATCAGCTGCTGCGCAAGCTCGATCTCGGTTCGCTCGCCGTCGTCGAGCAGCGCGGCCTTCAGGCTGAGCAGCTTGTCCAGGCCGAGCAGCGACGGCGAGGCGCGCAACGCCTGCTCGGCCCATTGCACCGCGCGCTCGCCGCCGTCGCGCCCGGCACGCGCATCGACCAGGGCGGCGAAGGTGTCGATCGACGGGTGCTGCAGGTGGACCTTCTCCAGCGCGTCGATGCCCTCGTCGCGTCGGCCGAGGGCCGAGAACGCATCGAGCCAGTGCTGCGCGACGAGCGCGAGCCAGGCCGGATTCGACTGCTGCACGTCCTTCCACGCATCGATCGCCGCTTGCGGATCGTCCTCGGCGAGCGCGACCTCGCCGCGCAGCAGCGCCGGGCGCGGGTGTCGAGGGTCGGCCCGCGAAGCGAGGTCGAGCTGGCGCCGCGCCTCGACTGCGCGCCTGGGCGAATCGCCGGCGAGCACCTGCTCCGCGAGTTCGCAGCGGAAATGCGCGATCGCACGCGAGCGGTTCTCGCCGAGATCGCGCTGCAGGCGCTCGGCCAGCTCGATCGCCTGCGGCCAGTCGCGCACCGTCTGCGCGATCTCGAGCCGATGCTGCAGCGACTGCAATCCGTAGCGCGTGACGTCGAGCCGCTTGAACGCATCCTCGGCGCGATCGAGCAGGCCCGCCTTCAGGTAGTCCTGGCCGAGTTCGAACAGCGCCTGCTCCCGTTGCGCGGTATCGAGGTCGCCGCGCTCGACCAGGTTCTGGTGCACGCGGATCGCGCGATCGGTCTCGCCGCGACGACGGAACAGGTTGCCGAGCGCGAAGTGCAGCTCGATGGTTTCCGGGTCGACACGGACGACGTCGATGAACGCATCGATCGCCTTGTCGGACTGCTCGTTGAGCAGGAAGTTCAGCCCGCGGAAATACGCGTCGGGCAGGCCGTCCCGCCGTACCGCGCTGGCCGCCTGCCCTGCCTCGTAGCGCGAAGCGAACCAGCCGAGCCCGAAGAACAGCGGTATCGCCAGCAGCCACCAGGTTTCGAATTCGAGCATCGCGACCGACCCGCGTCGTTCAGATGCCCAGCCCGGTGGCCGGATCGGGTACGGGCTCGTTCGCCACGGGCGCCGCACCCGGAGGCGGCGCGGGCCCCTCGGCCGGCGCACGGTCCGCGTGCCGAAGCGCCTTGCTCAGGCGCGCGATCTCGCGACGCTGGCGGAACAGCGAAGGCACCGCCGCCAGCAAGCCCAGAACGACGCCGGCGATCAGGAACACGAGCAGGAACACGACCAGCGGCGCATGCCACGAAAGCTGGCCGACGAGGAAACGCAACTCGACGCTCTCGGTGTTCGACAATGCGAATCCGAGTGCAGCGACGAACAGCGCCAGGTTGAACAACCAGGTGAGAAAACGCATCGACGCCCCGCCGACGGATGGATGGCGAACGCTATTCTGACTGAGGCGGGGAATGCGGTGCGTCGGTCTTATGGATGAAGAGAAGGGGGAAGGGGGAAGGGGGAAGGGGAAAGGGGAAAACAAGCGCGCACCGCGTCGCAGACGGGCTTTTCCCCTTCTCCCTTCACCCTTCTCCCTTCTCTTCCCTCGCGCCATCGACGCGCTCGCGCAGTTGCTTGCCCGGCTTGAAATGCGGAACGCGCTTCTCGGGGACGAGGACCTTCTCGCCCGACTTCGGGTTGCGGCCGATGCGCGGAGGACGGTAGGAGAGCGCGAAGCTGCCGAAGCCGCGAATCTCGATGCGGTTGCCGCTCGCGAGCGTGCGAGCCATCGCGTCGAGGATGGTCTTGACGGCGAACTCGGCGTCCTTGGCGACCAGTTGCGGATAGCGCTCGGCGAGCCGGGCGATCAACTCCGACTTGGTCATCGCCCCGGGGGCGTCCGCGTCGAATGAATCGTAGTCGTCCGGATGCAATGCCATATCGTGCTGCTCCGCTGGAACCGTGAAGAGGGCCGCATTGCGCGGCCCTCCTCGAGACCTTCGCCGCACGGCCGGGGCCGCGCGGCGCCGACGCCTCACTCCTTCGGCGTGTCGAGCTTCGCGCGCAGCAGCGCGCCGAGGTTCGTCGTGCCGCTGGCCGCCCCGCTCTCGGCCTGGATGCGCTGCAGCGCCTCGGCCGTTTCCACCGTGTCGCGCGCCTTCAGCGACAGGTTGATCGAGCGGTTCTTGCGATCGATGTTGACGATCATCGCCTCGATCTCCTCGCCTTCCTTCAGGTGCTGGCGGGCATCCTCGACACGATCGCGCGAGATCTCCGACGCGCGCAGGTAGCCTTCGACGTCGCTGCCGAGGTCGATGACCGCACCCTTCGGGTCGACGGTACGCACCGTTCCGCGCACGACCGCGCCCTTCTCGTTGGTCGCCGCATAGTTGGTGAACGGATCGCCCTCGAGCTGCTTGATGCCGAGCGAGATGCGCTCGCGCTCGGTGTCGATCGCCAGCACCATCGCCTCGATCTCGTCGCCCTTCTTGAAGTTGCGCACCGCCTCTTCGCCCGGGCTGTGCCACGAGAGATCGGACAGGTGCACCAGGCCGTCGATGCCGCCGGGCAGGCCGATGAACACGCCGAAGTCGGTGATCGACTTGATCGTGCCGCGGACCTTGTCGCCCTTGCGGTGGTTGTCGGCGAATTCCTCCCAAGGGTTCGGCCGGCACTGCTTCATGCCGAGCGAGATCCGGCGGCGGTCCTCGTCGATCTCGAGCACCATGACCTCGACCTCGTCGCCGAGCGCGACGATCTTGCTCGGGTTGACGTTCTTGTTCGTCCAGTCCATCTCGGAGACGTGCACGAGGCCCTCGATGCCCGGCTCGATCTCGACGAACGCACCGTAGTCGGTGATGTTCGTGACCTTGCCGAACATGCGCGTGCCCTGCGGGTAGCGTCGTCCTATGCCGACCCACGGGTCGTCGCCGAGCTGCTTGACGCCGAGCGAGACGCGGTTCTTCTCCTGGTCGAACTTGAGCACTTTCGCGGTGACTTCCTGGCCGACCTGCAGCACCTCGGACGGATGCCGCACGCGGCGCCACGCCATGTCGGTGATGTGCAGCAGGCCGTCGATGCCGCCGAGGTCGATGAACGCACCGTAGTCGGTGATGTTCTTGACGACGCCGTGGACGATCGCGCCCTCGTGCAGCGTCTCGAGCAGCTTCGCGCGCTCCTCGCCCTGGGTGAGTTCGACGACCGCGCGACGCGACAGCACGACGTTGTTGCGCTTGCGATCGAGCTTGATCACCTTGAACTCGAGCGTCTTGCCCTCGTACGGCGTGGTGTCCTTCACCGGGCGCGTGTCGATCAGCGACCCGGGCAGGAAGGCCCGGATGCCGTTGGTCATCACGGTGAGCCCGCCCTTGACCTTGCCGGTGATCGTTCCGTCGACCTGCTCGCCCGACTCGAGCGCCTTCTCGAGGTTGATCCACGCCGACAGCCGCTTGGCGCGGTCGCGCGACAGGCGCGTCTCGCCATAGCCGTCTTCCAGCGCCTCGATGGCCACCGAGACGAAATCGCCTTCCTTGACGTCGAGTTCTCCGCGATCGTCGTGGAACTCCTCGATCGGGATGAAGCTCTCCGACTTCAGGCCGGCGTTGACGACCACGAAATTGTGATCGATGCGCACCACCTCCGCGGTGATGACTTCGCCCTGGCGCATCTCCTGCCGCGACAGGGACTCCTCGAACATGCGAGCAAAACTCTCGGCTTCATGCGAGGGGGTGGATACCGACGTTGCGGTTGCCGCAGTTGCGATTGCAGTACTCAAATTGATTCCCGTATGACGATGTCTCGCCGGGCGGCTCGTACGGTGGGCGGCGACGACCCGGCGGTGTTGGAAGAACCGGGCGGCCTTCAGCCGGCCCGGCGCCTGCGCGCGTGATACGCCTTCAACACCCGCTCGACGGTGGCGTCGATGGCGAGATGCGTGGAGTCGATCACGATCGCGTCTTCTGCGGGCCGAAGCGGAGCGACGGCGCGGTTCGCATCGCGTGCGTCACGCTGCTGCAGATCCCGCAAAAGGTCGGGGAGTTTAGCAGAAAAGCCCTTTTCGATCAACTGCTTATGCCGGCGCTCCGCACGGGATTCGACGCTCGCCGTCAGGAACACCTTCAGATCGGCGTCGGGGAAGACGACGGTGCCCATGTCACGCCCGTCGGCGACCAGGCCCGGAGGGACGCGAAAGCCGCGCTGCAGCGCGAGCAGCGCATCGCGCACGGCCGGCAACGCAGCGACGCGCGAGGCGGCGTTGCCGACCGCCTCGTCGCGAACGATGTCGGTCACGTCGTGGCCGGCAAGCTCGATGCGGCCGGGCTCGAAGCGCACCGGCAGCGCACGCGCGATCGCCGCGACCTTCGTCTCGTCGTCGAGATCGACGCCGTCGCGCTGCGCCTGCAGCGCGCACAGCCGATAGAGCGCGCCGGAATCGAGATACGACCAGCCGAGCGCACGCGCGACCCTCTCGGCGACCGTGCCCTTGCCCGATGCGGTCGGTCCGTCGACGGTGATTGCGGGAACGTTCACGCCGCGCCGCTCCCGCGCTCGCACGACCTGTGCGCAGGCATCAGACGCCGTGCTCCTCGATGTCGAGGCCCACGTTGCGCGCGAGTTCGGCGAAGCCGGGGAACGACGTCGCGACGTTCTTCGTGTCGTCGACCTCGATCGGGCCGGACGCGCGCAGCGCCGCCATCGACAGCGACATCGCGATCCGGTGGTCGTGGTGCGCCTGCACCCGCCCCGCGCGGAACACCGCGTCGTCGCCGCCGCGCCCGTCGATGACGATGCCGTCCTCGGTCGGCCGCGTCTCGAAGCCGAGCGCCGAGAATCCCTCGGCCATCGTCGCGATGCGGTCCGACTCCTTCACGCGCAGCTCCGCCGCCCCGCGCACGACGGTGCGCCCGTCGGCGCAGCAGGCGGCGACGAACAGCGCCGGGAATTCATCGATCGCCAGCGGAACGAGCTCGGGCGCGATCTCGATGCCACGCAGCGGCGCGCAGCGCACGCGCAGGTCGGCCACCGGTTCGCCCCCCGCCTCGCGCGGCGCGAGGACCTCGATGTCGGCGCCCATGCGCCGGAGGATCTCGATGCAGCCGGTCCGCGTCGGGTTCATGCCGACGTGCTCGAGCGTGAGATCGGATCCCGGGGCGATCGACGCCCCGACGAGAAAGAAGGCGGCCGAGGAGACGTCGGCCGGCACGTCGACGGCGGCGGCGTGCAGCGCCTGGCCGCCGCGCAGCGACGCCACGCGGCCTTCGCTGCGCACGTCGACGCCGAAGCCGCGCAGCATCCGCTCCGTGTGATCGCGCGTGGGCGCCGGCTCGACGACGACCGTCTCGCCGCTCGCGTAGAGTCCGGCGAGCAGAAGCGCCGACTTCAGTTGTGCACTCGCCATCGGCAGCTCGTAGCGGATCGCGTTCAGCCCGCTGGTCGGCAGGATGCGCACCGGCGGGCAGCCGTCGCGGGTCTCGATTCGCGCGCCCATCCTCGCCAGCGGCTCGGCGACGCGGCGCATCGGGCGCCTCGACAGGCTCTCGTCGCCGACCAGCGTCGATTCGAAGCGCTGCCCGGCGAGCAGCCCCATCAGCAGCCGCATCGCGGTGCCGGCGTTGCCGCAGTCGAGCGGCGCCTTCGCCGCGCGCAGGCCGTGCAGGCCGACCCCGTGCACGAGGACCCGACCGTCGAGCGGGCCGTCGATGTCGACGCCGAGCGCGCGAAAGACGTCCATCGTCGAGATCGCGTCGGCGCCCTCGAGGAAACCGGAGATCCGCGTCGTTCCGTCGGCGATCGCGCCGAGCATCACCGCCCGGTGCGAGATCGACTTGTCGCCGGGCACCCGGATACGACCGACCAGGCGGCCGCCGGGACCGACGCGAAAACTGCGCGACATTGAAATTGTTCCTCGGGACGCGCGAGGCCGCGCCCTACAGTGACGGGATGAACCACAGGACAGACGCGATTCTACCGACCCGATCCTTCGCGCCCGGCCAGCCGCTCGATCCGCGCGCGAAGCGCCTGCTCGACTCGCTGCCCCGCGAGAACCGGCTCGGAGTCACTCGACACGACTACCCGCACGTCGTGAACCGGCTCGCAGCCGACTGGCACCTGCCGCATCGGATGCTCGACGTCTTCGACGAGCTGCTCGTCGACCACCGGGGCTCGCGCAGCGGCTTCCCCTTCCCGGTCGCACTCGAGCTGATGCAGCTTCGCGAGTACTACATCGCGCGCCTGCACCCGGAGTTGCGCCGGGAGCCGACGGCACGCGATCCCGAGGTCTGGCGCTGACGCGCGACCCTGAAGCCCGGCGCTGACGCGCGCCTGGCTCACGAGAGCCGGTTACGCCAGCGGCTCGCCGCCGAGAAGATCCGCACCAGCGTTTCGCGGTCGCCGTCGCGCAGTGCCGAGTGGATTGCCTCTACCTCGTCGCGAAAGCGCTGCGCCGAGTCGACGCAGGCGTCGCGGTTGTCGAGCAGGATGTCGGCCCACAGCGTCGGCGATGAAGCACCGACGCGCGTGGTGTCGCGCAGGCCGGCGCCGGAGTACTCGAGCGCACGTTCCGACAGCTCGTGCCCGGCGATCGCCGCCGACAGCGCGAAGGCCACGGCGTGCGGCCAATGCGACGCCTCGGCGAAGAGCCGGTCGTGCAGCAGCGGATCGAGCGTCTGCACGTTCGCGCCGGTGGGCTCGAGCAGCCGCGTCACCGCCTCGCAGTGCTGTGCCGGCGTCGCGTCGAGCGGACACAGCAGCCAGCGGCGGCCGCGGAACAGATCGGGGTCGGCCGCCTGCGCGCCGCTGCGCTCCGAGCCGGCAATCGGGTGCCCGGGAACGAAACGCAGGAACGCGTCGCCCAGCCCGGCGCGGGCCCCGTCGATCACGCTGCGCTTCGTGCTGCCGCAATCGGTGACGATCGCCTGCGGATCGAGCGCCTCGCGCATCTGCGCAAAGAGCGCGGGCATCGTCGGCACCGGCGCGGCGACGACGACGAAAGCCGCGCCTTCGGCCGCCTCGCCGACCGATGTGCACGCCGTGTCGAGGTGCCCGAGCGCGCGTGCGACCTGCGCGTCGTCGCCGGGCGAGTAGCCGGCGACGTGCCATCCCTTCTTCGCCCGCGACAGCGCCGCGGCGAGCGACGCGCCGATCAGCCCGACCCCGAGGACGGCGACCTTCCTCCCCGTCACGCGCGCCCCATCGCCTGCTCGAAGGCGTCGAGGAAGACCTCGTTCTCCTGCGGCAGTCCGACCGAGACGCGCAGCCACTCCGGCAGGCCGTAGTTCGCCACCGGCCGCACGATGACGCCGGCGCGCAGCAGCGCTTCGTAGACGCGCCCGGCGTCCCCCACGCGCACCAGCACGAAGTTGCCGTGCGAGGGCACGTATTCCAGCTTCATGCGCTCGAAGGCGCCCTGCAGTCGCTGCAGCCCCGCCCGGTTCATCTCGTAGCTTCGCTGCAGGTAGGCGCGGTCGCCGAGCGCGGCGACCGCCGCGGCCTGCGCCAGCGAGCTGACGTTGAACGGCTGGCGCACGCGGTTCATCAGATCGGTGAGTTCGGACTGCGCAACGCCGAATCCGACGCGCAACCCGGCCAGCCCGTACGCCTTCGAGAAGGTGCGGCAGACGACGAGGTTCGGATGCTCGCGCACGCGACGGATCGAGTCGGAACGCAGCGAAGCTTCGAGGTACTCGTCGTAGGCCTCGTCGAGAACGACGACGACGTCGCGCGGCACCGAGGCGATGAAGGCGTCGATCGCGTCGCGCGGCAGCCAGGTGCCGGTGGGATTGTTCGGATTGGCGACGAAGACGACGCGCGTGTCGGTTGCGATCGACGCGCGCATCGCTTCGAGATCGTGTCCGAGATCGCGCGCCGGCACGACGATCGCCCGCGCGCCGGTCTCCTGCGTGGCCAGCGCGTAGACCGCGAACGAGTACTGCGAGTACACCGCCGAGGCCCCGGGTTGCAGCAGCGCGTGCGCGACCAGCTCGAGCACGTCGTTCGACCCGTTGCCCAGCGTGAGCCAGTCGGGCGACACGTCGTAGTGGCGCGCGATGGCCGCCTTCAGCTCGAATCCGTTCGAATCGGGATAACGCGACACCTCGGCCAGTTCGGCGAGCATCGCGGCGCGTGCCGACTCCGGCATGCCGAGCGGATTCTCGTTCGACGCGAGCTTGACGATCCGGTCCGGATCGAGCCCGTATTCGCGTGCCAGCTCGGAAATCGGCTTGCCCGCCTGGTAGGGGGCGATCGCGCGAACGTATTCGGGTGCG
>DASWVL010000258.1:0-6647 GCA_036406255.1 Zeimonas sp. | reverse complement strand
GTTCTCGACGTCCTCGCCGACGTAGCCCGCTTCGGTCAGGGTCGTGGCGTCCGCGATCACGAACGGAACGTTGAGCAGCCGCGCCAGGGTCTGCGCGAGCAGCGTCTTGCCCGAGCCCGTCGGTCCGATCAGCAGGATGTTGCTCTTGGCGAGCTCGACCTCGTCCTTCTTGCCCTTGTGACGAAGGCGCTTGTAGTGGTTGTAGACCGCGACCGAGAGGATCTTCTTCGCGTTCTCCTGGCCGATCACGTATTGGTCGAGGATCCCGCAGATCTCCGCAGGCGTGGGCAAGCCGCCCTTCTGCTTGCCGTTGGTGCTCTCGGCCTGCGTCTCGTCACGGACGATGTCGTTGCACAGCTCGATGCATTCGTCGCAGATGAATACCGAAGGACCGGCAATCAGCTTGCGGACTTCGTGCTGGCTCTTGCCGCAGAAGGAGCAATACAGCAGTTTCTCGCTCGAGCCCTTCTTGTCCGTCATGTTGGCTCCGACCGCGCGGACGGATCGACCCGGCCCGGCGCGACAGGCCGGGTGCCGGTCGGCTCAGGCAGTCGTTCAGGCACCTTCCCCCCGCCTCGACATCACCTTGTCGATCAGTCCGTAGCTTACCGCATCTTCCGACGACATGAAGTTGTCGCGATCGGTGTCGGTGGCGATGCGCTCGATCGGCTGTCCCGTCTTCTCCGCGAGGATGCGGTTCAGGCGCTCGCGCGTGTACAGGATCTCCTTCGCATGGATCTCGATGTCCGAAGCCTGGCCCTGCGCACCGCCCGACGGCTGGTGGATCATGATGCGCGCATTCGGCAACGCGTAGCGCTTGCCCTTCGTGCCGGCGGCGAGCAGGAACGCGCCCATGCTCGCGGCGATCCCCATGCACAGCGTGCTGATGTCGGGCTTGACGAACTGCATCGTATCGTAGATGGCCAGGCCCGCCGACACCGACCCGCCCGGCGAGTTGATGTAGAAGGAGATGTCCTTGTCGGGGTTCTCCGACTCGAGGAACAGCAGCTGCGCGACGACGAGGTTCGCCGTCTGGTCCATCACCGGACCGACGAGGAAGATGACGTGCTCGCGCAGCAGCCGCGAGTAGATGTCGTAGGCGCGCTCGCCGCGCCCGCTCTGCTCGATGACGATCGGCACCATTCCCAGGCCCTGCGGCTCCTGGCGCTGGCCGAGGTGGGCGTTGACGAGGTCTTCGACGAGGCTGTTGAAAGTCATCGCTGTCTCCCTGAGGGGCGCTGCGCGCACCCGCGAATTCGCTGCAGGCTTCGCCGGCGGTTCACCGGGAGCCCATCAGTTCGTCGAAATCGAGCGTGCGCGTCGTGGCCTTCGCCTTCTCGAGCGCCCAGTCGACGACGTTCTGCTCGACGACGATCGCCTCGACCTCCGCGAGCCGGTTGCGGTCGCCGAAGTAGTGGCGGATGACCTCGCCCGGATTCTCGTACGCCTGCGCGAACTCCTCGATCTGCTTGCGGATCTGGTCGGGCCTGGCCTGCAGTTCGTGCTGGCGAACGATCTCGGCGACGATCAGCCCGAGCCGCACGCGCCGCTGCGCCTGCTCGGCGAAGGTGTCGGGCGGAATCGCGGGCAGCTGCTTCGGGTCGACGCCGCGCGCCTTGAGGTCTTGGATCGCTCGCGCCTCCAGTTCCTGCTTCTCCGCGTCGACCAGCGCCTTCGGCACGTCGAATCCGGCCAGCGCGAGCAGCGCGTCCATCACGTTGGTCTTCGTGCGCGTGCGCACGCGCTGCGCGACCTCGCGCTCGAGATTCGCGCGGATGTCGCTGCGCAACCTTGCGACGTCGCCGTCGGCGACGCCCAGCTGGCGCGCGAAGTCTTCATCGACCGCCGGCAGTTCGGGCGCCTCGATCTTGCGAACCGTGGCGTCGAACTGCGCGGTCTTGCCGGCGAGCTCGGTCGAGCCGTAGTCCGCCGGGAACGCGACGGGAAAGCTGCGCGTCTCGCCGACCGCGGCCCCGCGCAGCCCCGCTTCGAAGTCGGGCAGCATGCGCCCTTCGCCGAGCACGAACGGAAAGCCCTGCGCGCTGCCGCCCTCGAAGGCGACGTCGTCGATCCTGCCGACGAAGTCGATCGTGAGACGGTCTGCGTCCTGCGCGGCGCGCTGCACCTCGTTCCAGCGAACGCGCTGCTTGCGCAGGATGTCGATCGTCTTGTCGATCTCGGCATCGCCCACCGGCGACTCGAAACGCTCCACCGACAGCGCGGCCGGATCGCCGAGCGCGACCTCGGGGTAGACCTCGAAAGTGGCGGTGAAGCCGATCTCGCTCTCGGTGCCGCTGTCGCGCGATTCGATGCGCGGCTGCCCGGCCACGCGCAGCCGGTGCTCGGCGACGGCGTCGCTGAACGCCCTGGAGACCGCGTCGGACAGCACCTCGGCGTGCACCTGCGGGCCGTACGACTGCTCGATCATCTTCATCGGAACCTTGCCCGGGCGGAAGCCGGGCATCTTCACGTTCCGCGACAGCTTGCGCAGCCGATCGACGACCTGCCGGTTGATGTCGGCCACCGGAACGGCCATGTCCAGTTTACGCTCGAGCGAGCCGGTCGATTCGAGTTGGGTTGCCATTTCTTCGTGATCGTCGGGAGGAATCGCGGGGGATCGGGTCGTTGCGCGTTCCCGGGGCGATGGTGCGGCCGAAAGGAGTCGAACCTTCACGCCTTGCAGCGCCAGGACCTAAACCTGGTGCGTCTACCCATTCCGCCACGGCCGCGAACAAACGAAACATTCTAAACGAAGCGCTGCGGCGCCCCGTTCGCTCGGGTACGAAGCTTGCGTGCGCAGCCTGCGCGGACGGCCGAGGCGCCCCCCCCGGCGCCGCGCAGCTACGTTCACGGCCGCACGCGGTAGAACGCGACGTACAGCGCCGGCACGAAGAGCACCGTGAGCGCGGTGGCGACCAGCAGGCCGCCCATGATCGCCACCGCCATCGGTCCCCAGAGCACGTCGCGCGACAGCGGGATCATCGCGAGCACCGCCGCGGCCGCGGTGAGCGAGATGGGGCGGAAGCGTCGAACGGTGGACTCGAGCACCGCCTCCCAGCGCGTCCGCCCGGCGTCGAGATCCTGCCGGATCTGGTCGACGAGAATCACGGTGTTGCGCATGATCATGCCGCCGAGCGCGATCAGCCCGAGCATCGCGACGAACCCGAAGGGGCGGCCCGACGCGAGCAGCGCGGCGGCCACGCCGACGACGCCGAGCGGCGCGGTGAGCAGCACCATCGCCGACAGCGAGAAACTTCGCAGTTGCACCATGAGCAGCAGCGCGACGACGGCGAGCAGCATCGGCGTTCCCGCGACGATCGAGCCCTGCGCGTGCGCGTTGTCCTCGTACGGGCCACCTGCCTCGATCCGATAGCCGGCCGGCAGGCTCGCGCGCAGCGCGTCGAGCGTGGGGTCGATGCGCGCCGCGACGTCGGGCGCCTGCAGGCCCTCGACGATGTCGGCGCGCACGGTGATCACCGGCACCCGGCTGCGCCGCCAGACGATCGGCTCCTCGAGCGTCTCGCGGATGGTGGCCACCTGCGACAGCGGCACCGAGCGACCACCGGCGGTGGGGACCTGCAGATTGTGCAGGTTCGCCAGCGATGCGCGTTCGCCCGGGGGCGCGCGCAGCACGACGTCGATCAGCCGGTCGTCCTCGCGGAACTGCCCGATGGTCGTCCCGGACAGGGTCGCGGCGAGCGCGCGGGAGATCTGGCCCGAACTCAGGCCGATCGCACGCGCCTTGTCCTGGTCGACCTCGACGCGCACCGCCGGCGATCGCTCGCCCCAGTCGAGATGCGTGTCGAGCGTGGCCGGATCGGCCCGCACCCGTTGCGCGACCTCGTCGGCGATCGCTTTCAGCCGCGCGGCGTCGGCGCCCAGGACGCGGAACTGCACCGCATAGGATACCGGCGGACCGAGCGGTGTGCGGAACGCGCGCGCCCGCACGCCGGGGAAATCGTCGTGCAGCGTGCGGCGCAGTCGAGCAAGCGCACGATCGCGCGCGGCCACGTCGCGCGTGAGGAGGACGAACTGCGCATAGTTGCTGCGGAACAGCTGCTGGTCGAGCGACAGGTAGTAGCGCGGCGAACCGTTCCCGACGTAGGCGACGAAGGTCTCGACGTCGGGATCCTGCGCGAGCACCGCCTCGAGACGGCGCGCCTGCTCCTCGGTGGCGCGGTGGCTCGCCCCTTCGGGCAGCCACAGCTCGGCGAGGATCTCCGCGCGATTCGACGAAGGGAAGAACTGCTTCTCGGTGCGCTGCATGCCGATGATGCCGAGCGCGAGCGCGAGCACGGTGAGCGCGATCGTCGTCCAGCGCCGGCGCATGCAGGCCTCGATCGTCGCGCGAAGCACGCGGTAGAAGCGCGTGTCGAAGAGCGGGTGCGCAGGGGTGCGGCGTTCCTTCAGCAGCCAGTGCCCGAGGAACGGGGTGACGGTGACGGCCGCCACCCAGGAAACGAGCAGAGCGATCGTGACGACGGCGAAGATGGCGAACGCGTACTCGCCGGACTGCGACCGCGCCGTCGCGATCGGCAGGAAGCCCGACGCGGTGATCAGCGTTCCGGTGAGCATCGGGAACGCCGTGCTTCGATAGGCGAAGGTGGCGGCCGCGAAGCGGTCGAGCCCCTCCTCGATCTTGCGCGCCATCATCTCGATCGCGATCATCGCGTCGTCGACGAGCAGGCCGAGTGCGATGACCAGCGCACCGGTGGACACGCGATGCAGGTCGATGCCGAACCAGCGCATCAGCACGAAAGTGCCGGCGAGCACCAGCGGAATCGTGAAGGCGACGACCGCCCCCGCGCGCAGCCCGAGGCTGAGGAAACCGACGAGCAGCACGATGCCGACCGCCTCCGCGAGAACGCGCATGAACAGGCCGACCGCGTCGCGCACGATCCGCGGCTGGTCCGACACCTTCGCGAACTCGATGCCGACCGGCAGCTCCGCGTGCAGGCGCTGCATCGCCTCCTCGAGATCGCGCCCGAGACGGATCACGTCGCCGCTCGACGTCATCGACACGCCGAGGCCGATCGCCTGGCGGCCGCCGAAGCGCATGGTGTACACGGGCGGATCGACCACGCCGCGGAACACGCGTGCGACGTCGCCCAGGCGCAGCACGCGCCCGCCGACCTCCAGGCGCAAGGCCTGGACCTCGCGCACCGAATCGAACTGGCCGGTGACGCGCAACGGGACGGCCCGGCTCGCGCCCTGCACCGTGCCGGCGGGTGCGACGAGGTTCTGCGCCTGGAGCTGCTCGGCGATGCTTCGCGCGTCGAGGCCGAGCGTGGCGAGCGACTGCGGCGAGACCTCGATGTAGATGCGCTCGTCCTGCACGCCGAACAACTCGATCTTCTGCACGTCGGGCAGGCGCAGCAGCTCCTGCCGCACGCCCTCGACGGCACGACGCAGCTCCTCCAGCGTGAAGCCGTCGCCGGTGAACGCGTAGATCGTGCCGAAGACGTCGCCGAACTCGTCGTTGAAGAACGGGCCGACGATCTCCGGCGGCAGGCTTGCGCGGATGTCGCCGAGCTTCTTGCGGACCTGGTACCAGATCTGCGGAACCTGCGCCGCAGGCGCGACGTCCTTCAATTCGAGCACGATCAGCGACTCGCCGGGCTTCGAATAGCTGCGCGTGAGCTTGAAATACGGCGTCTCCTGCAGCTTGCGCTCGAGCCGGTCGGTGATCGCCTCGTCCACCTGCTGCGTCGTCGCGCCGGGCCAGATCGTCCGCACGACCATCATGCGGAACGTGAACGACGGGTCCTCGCGCTGGCCGAGGTCGAGATAGGCCTTCGCGCCGGCGAGCGCGACGACCAGCATCAGGAACAGCGTGAGCTGCGGGAAGCGCAGCGCGGCCGCCGAGAGATTCAGCCGCGACGTGCGCGCGGCCGGCTCGCCACCGTGCGCGCTCATTGCATCGCCGGCGTTTCGGACGATTCGTCCATCTCGACGGGACGCACGCGCTGGCCGACGACGAGCAGGTTCGCCCCGGCCGTCACGATCCGGTCGCCGTGCTCGATGCCGTCGACGATACGCACGGCATCGTCTAGCAGGCCGTCGGTGCGCACCTCGACCAGCTCGACGCGGTCGCCTTCGCCGACGCGCCAGACGTGCGCCGTCCCGTCGCGCGAGTACAGAGCGGAAAGCGGGAGCCGGAACGCCGGCGCCGACTCGTGCACCGCGCGCACGACGGCGCTCATCCCCAGCGCCAATCCGCTCGCCGGGGACGCATCGCGCAACGCCAGCCGGATCGCATACGTGCGCGTCGCCGCGTCGGCCAGCGGCGAAAGCTCGCGCAGCGTGGCGGCGCGATGCCGGTCCCCGAGCGCGGGAATCGCGACGCTCCAGTCGCTCGCGGCTCGCGCGACGGCGAGCTTGCGCTCGGGCACGTGCGCGAGCAGTTCGAACTCGCCGGCGCGCGCAACTCGCACGACCGGCTGTCCGGCGACGACGACCTGCCCGGCCTCCGCCTCGATCGCGGTTACTACGCCGGCAACGTCGGCGCGCAGCGTCTGGAACGCCAGCTCGTTGTCGGCCTGCTCGCGCGCCGCCCGGGCCGCGCGAACGCGCGCCTGCGCGGCCTCGGCCGTCGCCTGCTGGCGGTCGAGCTGCGCGCGGCTGACATAGCGCCGGGCGTGCAGCTC
>DASWVL010000257.1:0-1611 GCA_036406255.1 Zeimonas sp. | reverse complement strand
CAGCCCGCGCTTGCGGGCGATGCGCTCCCCCAACC
Organism: Zeimonas sp.; assembly: GCA_036406255.1. Taxonomy (GTDB): domain Bacteria; phylum Pseudomonadota; class Gammaproteobacteria; order Burkholderiales; family Burkholderiaceae_E; genus Zeimonas. Next base: position 1,576 of record DASWVL010000257.1, on the reverse strand, counting down.
GGCCCGCTGACGGCTGCCGCTCGAGCAACGCCGGCGGTGTTCCATGCGAACGGGTTGATGTCGGTTACACGACCCACGATCTCGCCTGCAACGGCGCGAGCCGTCTGCCTTGGGGCGCGCTTGTGCGCAGGCGAGAAGCGCGCGTCGTCTTCATTCTCGCCGCGTCTGTCCGAGCGGAGCGCGCGCAGCGCGCGTAGCGAGTTACGCGGCGCCAGCCGGCGCGGCGAGCATCGCAGCGGACCCCCGCGAAGCGGGGGCTGCGCACCTGAGCGCCCCAGGGCAGACGGCTCGCGCCGTTGCACGCGCCGATGTCTGGTGTGTCAGGCGGCATGAACGCGTTCGCCCTCCCGCGCTTCTCGCTGCGATTCGTCCCGGTCTTCCGCCGCAACCTGCTCGTCTGGCGCAAGCTTGCGTTCGCCAGCATCATCGGCAACATCGCCGACCCGCTGATCATCCTGGTCGCCTTCGGCTACGGGCTGGGCAGCCTGCTCGAGCGCGTCGGGGGCGTGCCCTACATCGTCTTCCTGGCCGCGGGCTCGATGTGCATGAGCACGATGATGGCGGCGAGCTTCGAGTCGCTCTATTCCGCGTTCTCGCGCCTGCACGTGCAGCGAACCTGGGAGTCCTGGATGAACGCGCCTCTCGAACTCGACGACATCGTGATCGCCGAATGGGCCTGGGCGGGCGCGAAGGCGGTGCTCTCGGGCTTCGCGATCGTCGTCGTCGTCTGGGTGCTCGGCATCTCGCGCGAGCCTACGCTGCCGCTGTCGATCTTCGTCGTCGCGCTCACCGGCCTGTGTTTCAGCGCGATCGGGCTGTGCGTGAATGCGCTGGCGCGCGGCTACGATTTCTTCACGTTCTATTTCACGCTGGTGATCACGCCGCTCACCTTCCTTTCGGGCGTCTACTTTCCGATGGAGCAGCTACCCGACTGGCTCGCGGCCATCGCGCGCGTCCTTCCGCTGGCGCCGGCGGTCGAACTCGTGCGTCCGCTCGTGCTCGGCCGCCTGCCGAGCGAGCCCTTCGTTCCGCTGGCGACGCTGCTCGCCTACACGGCCGGCGCGCTGTACGTCGCGCTGGTGCTCACGCGGCGCCGTTATGCGAGGTGAACAGATGTCCTCCCGACCGATCGACCTGCGGCTCGTCGTCTCGAACGTTCCCGATGAGGCAACCGCGTCGACGATCGCGCGTTCGCTCGTCGAAGAGCGGCTCGCGGCCTGCGTCAACGTGCTTGGTGCCTGTCGCTCGACCTACCGCTGGCAGGGCGCGGTCGAGACCGCCGACGAGATCACGCTGCTGGTGAAGACGACGCACGCACGACACGACGATTGCGTGCGGCGGCTTGCGGAGCTGCACCCGTACGAGGTCCCGGAGATCGTCACGTTGGCGCCACAGGCCGTGTGGCCTTCGTACGCCCGGTGGGCAGTCGAGGAGACGCGGCCGGGCCCATGAAGCGCGGCGGCGCGGGGCGAAGTGTAATCGCCTGCCGGCGCGCGCCCCGCCGTCCCGCCGCGCCGGGCACCACGGGCCGCCAGTCGGGTCGCCGCCGCCGGTCCCAGATGCCTCAGTCCGGGGT
>DASWVL010000256.1:0-5637 GCA_036406255.1 Zeimonas sp. | reverse complement strand
GGTGATCCTGAAGTGGCTGCAGGACACCTACGGCTGCGAGGTGATCACCTTCACCGCCGACATCGGCCAGGGCGAGGAAGTCGAGCCCGCGCGCGAGAAGGCGGCGCGCATGGGCGTGAAGAAGATCTACATCGATGACCTGCGCGAGGAGTTCGTCCGCGACTTCGTCTTTCCGATGTTCCGCGCCAACACCGTCTACGAAGGCGAATACCTGCTCGGCACGTCGATCGCGCGCCCGCTGATCGCCAAGCGCCTGGTCGAGATCGCGCGGCGCGAGAACGCCGACGCGATCTCGCACGGCGCCACCGGCAAGGGCAACGACCAGGTGCGCTTCGAGCTCGGTGCCTACGCGCTGATGCCGAACGTACGCATCATCGCGCCGTGGCGCGAATGGGACCTGCTCTCGCGCGACCGGCTGCTCGCCTACGCCGACGAGAACGGCATCCCGGTCGACTTCAAGAAGCGCAGCGGCGAGGCGCCGTTCTCGATGGACGCGAACCTGCTGCACATCTCGTACGAGGGCGGCGTTCTCGAGGATCCGGCGCGCGAGCCGCCCGCGAAAGGCATGTGGCGACTGACGGTTCCGCTGGAGAAGGCGCCCGGCAGGCCGGAGGACATCGAGCTCGAGTTCCGCAACGGCGACCTCGTCGCCCTCGACGGGCGCCGGCGCAAGGCGCACGAATTGCTCGCCGAACTGAACGTGCGCGCCGGCCGGCACGGCATCGGGCGCCTGGATCTCGTCGAGAACCGCTACGTCGGAATGAAGTCGCGCGGCTGCTACGAGACACCGGGCGGGACGGTGCGGCTGCGCGCGCACCGTGCGATCGAATCGCTGACGCTCGATCGCGAGGTGGCGCACCTGAAGGACGACCTGATGCCGCGCTACGCGAGCCTCATCTACAACGGCTACTGGTGGTCGCCCGAGCGCCAGGCGCTGCAGGTGCTCATCGATCACACGCAGCGCAACGTCAACGGCACCGTCACGCTGCGCCTGTACAAGGGCAACGCCATCGTCGTCTCGCGTGCGTCGCCCGATTCCCTCTTCGATGCGCGCATCTCCACCTTCGAGGACGACCAGGGCGCATACGACCAGGCCGACGCGGGCGGCTTCATCAAGCTCAATGCGCTTCGCTTGCGCATCGCGGCGAACAAGTCCGGCCGCGGGCGGGTCTCCTCGGCGCGAAGCGCCGCGAAGGCGCCGAAGACCGCGAAGCCGGTGAACGCCCGGAAGGCGTCGAAGGGCGCGAAGCCGATGAACGCGCAGAAGGCGCCGAAAGGTGCGAACGCCGGCGAAGCGGGCAGCGCGTCGAACGCTGCCGCTCGCAAGGCGGTGCGCGGACGCCGCGCCGGCGGCTGAACGCGATGACGCGATGTCGTTGCTGACGCTGCGCGACGTCGACCTCGCCTACGGCCACGTCGCGCTGCTGCGCGACGCCGAACTCTCGATCGACGCCGGCGAGCGCATCGCGCTGATCGGACGCAACGGCACCGGCAAGTCGTCACTGCTGCGCGGCATCGCCGGACTGCTCGCCTTCGACGACGGCGAGGTCTCGCGACAGGGCGGCGTCTCGATCGCCTGCGTCGCGCAGGAGCCCGCCCTCGACGAGTCGCACTCCGTCTTCGAGGCGGTCGCCGAAGGGCTCGCCGGGCAGGCGAGTCTCGTCGGCGAATACGAGGCGCTCGCGACCTCGATCGCCCGCGGCAAGCACGCCGACGCGGACTCGCTCGAGCGGCTCGCTGCACTGCAGGCGCGCATCGAGGCCGCAGGCGCGTGGACCGTCGTGCACCGCATCGACAGCGTGCTCACGCGCCTCGCACTCGACGGCGAGCGTCGCGTGGCCGAGCTCTCCGGAGGCGTTCGCAAGCGCGTGGCGCTCGCGCGCGCGCTGGTCGCCGAGCCCGATCTCCTGCTGCTGGACGAGCCGACGAACCATCTCGACATCGAATCGATCGCGTGGCTCGAGGAGCTGCTCGCTGCGTGGCGCGGCGCGCTCGTCGTCGTCACGCACGACCGGCGCTTCCTCGATCGCGTCGCCACCCGCGTCGTCGAGCTGGATCGCGGACGGCTTCGGTCGTACCCGGGCAGCTTCGGCGAATACCAGCGGCGCAAGAGCGACGAACTGGCCGCGGAGGCCGTCTCCGACGCGAAGTTCGACAAGCTGCTCGCCCAGGAGGAGACGTGGATCCGCAAGGGCGTCGAGGCGCGGCGCACACGCAACGAGGGCCGGGTGCGACGGCTCGAGCAGCTGCGACGGGAGCGCGCCGCGCGGCGCGCTCGCCTCGGGCGCGCGCAGCTCGCGATCGACGCCGGAGAGCGCTCGGGCAAGCGGGTCGTCGAGCTGGTCGGCGTGTCGAAGGCCTGGGACGATCGCGCCGTCGTGCGCGACTTCGACACGATCGTGCAGCGGGGCGATCGCGTCGGGCTGGTCGGCCCGAACGGCGCCGGAAAGACGACGCTGCTTCGCCTGATGCTCGGCCAAATCGCGCCCGACTCGGGCGTGGTTCGCCTCGGCACGAACCTGCAGGTGGCGTACTTCGACCAGCTGCGCGCGCGGCTCGAGGACGATGCCACGCTCGTCGAGACGATCAGCCCGGGCTCCGACTGGATCGAGATCGGCGGCCGGCGCACGCACGTGACGTCGTACCTCGAGCGCTTCCTGTTCGCGCCCGGGCGCGCGCGCTCGCCGGTCGGTTCGCTGTCGGGCGGCGAGCGAAACCGGCTGCTGCTCGCGCGGCTGTTCGCGCGGCCCGCCAACCTGCTCGTGCTCGACGAGCCGACGAACGACCTCGACATCGAGACGCTCGAACTGCTCGAGGAACTGCTCGCCGACTACCCGGGAACGGCGCTGGTGGTCAGCCACGACCGCGCGTTCCTCGACAACGTCGTCACGCAGACGATCGTCTCGCTCGGCGATGGACACTGGCGCGAGTACGCCGGCGGCTATTCCGACTACCAGGCGCTGCGAGCCGGGGAAACGAAGGCCGACGACGACGCGAAGGCGGCCGCAAGCGTCGCTGGCACGGCAACCGGCACGCGCCCATCGTCGGCGCCCGCCCGGCGCAAGCTGGGGTACGCCGAGCAGCGCGAACTCGACGAGCTGCCCGATCGCATCAGCGCGCTCGAGGCCGAGCAGAAGACGCTCGCGCAGCAGCTCGCCGATCCGCACAGCTGGCAGCAGGATCCGGCCGCCGCGCGCGCGATGAACGAACGATTCGCCGCGATCGAATCGGAACTGCTCGAGGCGCTCGAGCGCTGGGAAGCGCTCGAATCAAGGCGCGGCTGATTCGTCGATCGCACGAACGCCGCCGGGGTCGGCAACGATCGTCTGCGAAGCGTCGCGCACGTCCTGCCGCGCGCCGGCGAGCATCTCGGAGAACCATTGCACGAGCAGCGTCGTGTACTCGTGCTGGCTCGCGTCGCTCGACAGCGCGTGGTCGGCGCCGCGCATGCAGCGGTAGGTCAGCGAATGCGCCTGCGTGCACGCCGCGCGGTAGCTGGCGATCACCGGCTGCGGAATGACGTCGTCGCGCTCGGACTCGACGACCAGCACGTCGCCGCGAAAGCGCGCGCAGGCGCGCAGTGCCCGGTTCTCGACGGCCGGCACGAAGCTGCGTCGGTACGCGACGAGGTCCTGTTCGCGGTGCAGCTGCAGCTTCGGCAGCTCCCAGCCGGCATCGCGATACAGCGCCGGCACCCGCAGGCCCAGCCAGCGGACCGGACGCATCTCGGTGAGGATCGCGGCCAGGTAACCGCCGTAGCTGCTGCCGACGACGCCGATCGCGTCGCGGTCGACCTGCGGATGCGCGGCGAGGATCTCGTATCCCCCGAGCACGTCGCGCAGGTTGCGCTCGCGCGAAACGGACGCACGCTGCGCGGCGGTGCGCGCGTGCCCGCTGAGGTCGAGCGTCAGGCACACGCAGCCGAGTGCGGCCACCTCCCGGGCGCGCGCCAGATACTGCTGCTGCGTCGCGCCCCATCCGTGCACGAACAGCACGCCCGGCATCTCGGTTCCCGGCACGACGAGCGTGCCGTCGATGCGATCGGTCCCGACGATGACGTCGACGTGGCGCTCACGAGTCCGCATCGTCCTGCAGTCGAACGTATTTCGTGATCGGGCCGAGTCGCTCGTCGACGCCTCGGAAGTGCACGATCGCTCCCGCGGGAAGATCGGGGTCCGCGCAGTGCATCTCCACCGTCTGCGCGCGCACGCTCGAGCGGGTCGGATCGTCGTGCAGCGCGTGCAGCGCGACCAGCTCGGCGGCACTCGCGCCGCCGATGCGCCACGACTGCTCGAGGACGCCGATGCGCTCGACGCCGTGCGCGTCCAGCCCGCCAACGACGTCGTAGTTGCAGCGGGACGCGAACATTCCGGGAAACGATGCGAAGGCCGCGTCGTGATACACGCGCGCGAATGCGACGGCACGGCACAGCGCCTCGTCGCCGTCGACGAGCGGCGCGAGCGCGTCGAAACCGCCGCGCACGAGGGTGATCGACGACCCGCCGTAGACCTCGTCGCCATGCCGGCTGCGCGTCGTATGCTGCGTACCGAAATAGCTCGCGCACAGCGGGCCGACCCGCACCTGACCGATGCTCCAGGTACGCGGCTCGCGCAGGTCGTGCTCGACGACCGCACCACGGCGCGCGACCTCGGCTGCGTCGATCGTCGCAAGACGTTCGTCGAGATCGCGCTCGTCCCGCAGGACGAGCTGCCCGAGCCCGCCGGTGCCGCTGGCAAGCTTCACGCGAACGGGTCCGTCGCGAAGCAGGGCCCGCACGGCACGGCATGCATCGCGCATCGAGAACACCGCGTGGCCGCAGAGCACGACGTCGGCGACACGGGCGGCGAAGCATCCGTCCCAGCCCGGGGGGCGCGCGGCATCCGGTGCGACGAGCGGATGCGTGATGACCTTGGTGGCGATGTAGGGAAACGGGACGACGCCGCCGAAGAGATCGTCGGCACTCTCGATGCCCCATCGGCGTGCCGCCTCGACGCCGACGACCGTGTCGTTCGGCACGACGTAGCCGAGAGGGGTTTCCCCGCCAGGACGGGTGGCGTCGACGTAGCGATCGAAACGCCCCCCGATCAGCCGGGCGATGTCGCGGGCGACGCCGATCTGGGAGACCAGCTCGTGCTCCCGCGCTCCGGAACGACAGCACAGGAACGAAACCCGGGAATGTCGCGTGAGGGCGCGACCGTCGGTGCGTGCTTCCACGAGCACGATCGCGAAACCTCCGTTACGGGGTTGGCTGCCGACGGCGCTGCGAACGACGTGCCCGTGCGAGGGGAGAAGGGGAAAGCCGTTCGTATGCAGACGCAGCATGCCGGTTGCGCCTGCGCGAGCCGGGCACACGTAGAATGCGCGCGGATACCCGAAGGCAATGCGAGGTGACCCGATGCCCTCTTTCGACGTCGTTTCCGAAGCCGATGCGGTCGAAGTGCGCAATGCGATCGACCAGGCCAACAAGGAGATCTCGACGCGCTTCGACTTCAAGGGCTCGGACGCGCGCATCGAGCAGAAGGACCGCGAACTGACGGCGTTCGCCGACGACGACTTCAAGCTCGGGCAGGTGCGCGACGTCCTGCTCGGCAAGCTGGCGAAGCGCAACGTCGACGTCCGGTTCCTCGACCATGGAAC
>DASWVL010000255.1:0-2100 GCA_036406255.1 Zeimonas sp. | reverse complement strand
CGCGTCGTCGTCTTCGGCGCGTTCGATCGCCACAACCTCGGCGACCTGCTGTTCGCGCACGTCGCGCAGGCGCTGCTCGACGACCGGGAGTGCCTGTTCGCCGGAATCGTCGAGCGCGACCTGCGTGCCGTCGGCGGGCATCACGTCCGTGCGCTCGCCGACGTCGCGCGCGAAGCGCGCGATGCAGGCGAAGCGCTCCCGCTGCTGCACGCCGGCGGCGAGATCCTCACCTGCGACGCGTGGCAGGCGGCGGTCATGCTGCGCGAGCCGGTCGAAGCGGCGCGCATCGTCGCCCGGCTCGACGCCAAACCGCGCGAACGCGAGACGTGGGCGCGCCAACGGTTGGGGAAGGCGCTGCGCATCGACCCGGCCGACGTACCCGCCGCGCCCTATGTCGTTTCCGCGTCGTCGATGCCCGGGCTCGCCGGCGTCGCCTTCGCGCCGGTCGGCGGGGTCGAGCTGGCGTCGTGCAGCACCGCATTGCGCGACGAGGTGCTCGAGGCGATCCGCGGCGCGCGTACTGCCTGCGTGCGCGACCAGGTCACGCTGGCGAGCCTTCGCGCGGCCGGCGTCGACGCCGCTCTCGTCCCCGACCCAGTAGTGACGATCGAGTCGCTGTTCGGCAAGCGAATCCGCTCGCGCTGCGCGCGCTCGCCCGGACTCGCGCGCGTGCGCAGCGCGTTCCCCGCCGGCTGGCTCGCCACGCAGTTCAGCGCCGACTTCGGCGACGACGCGACGGTGACGACGATCGCCGCGCAACTCGACTTCGTCCATCGCCACACCGGACTGGGCGTCGTGCTCTTTCGCGCCGGGGCAGCCCCGTGGCATGACAGCCTCGAGGTTCTCGAGCGCATCGCCGCGCGCATGCAGGCACCGGCGCTCGTGCTGGACACGCTCGACGCCCGCGATCTGTGCGCAGTGATCGCAGGCAGCCGAGGGTTCTGCGGCAGCAGCCTGCACGGGCGCATCGTCGCGTCGGCCTTCGGGCTCGCCCGCGTGAACGTCTCGCATCCTTCCGTGTGCGCGCGAACGACCAAGCAGCACGCCTGGGCGGCGACGTGGGAGTGCCAAGCGCAGCCCGGCGTCGTTCCGGTGCAGGCGATCGGAGAGGGCGTTCGTGCGGCGCTGTCCGTGGACCCGAGCGCGCGCGAACGCCAGGCGGCGGTGCTCGCTGCGCGATGCCGCGACGGCTTCGAGTCGATCCGCACGGCGCTGGGGGCCCGGTAGCGATCTTCGGATAACGACAGCACGATCGCGCATTTGGCTACACAGTTCGCCCACCCACCCGATACTGCGCGGTTCCCGCTGACGATTCCTACCGGACGAACTCACGATGAAACGCTCGCTCGCCGTCGCGGCTCTCGCCGCCGCCCTTCCCTTCGTCGTCGCACCCGCCGCCGCCGAGGGGTTCGCGCCCTATGGAACCGCGAAGGTCGACCTGCATACGATGCCCGTGGAGAACGTCGTCTTCGACGTCAACTACGACGACCCGCGCAAGCTCGCCCTGCTGCCCGCCTTCGTGCGCAACACGACGAAGGAGACGCACGGCAAGGTCGTCGTCGTGACGCACGGACCGGAACTGCGCGCATTCGCGAAGGAGAACTACGAGAAGTACCAGGGCATCGTCGACCGTCTCGCCGAGCTGGCGAAGGAAGGCGTCGAGTTCAGGATGTGCAACAACGCGATGCGCGCCGCGGGTTTTCGCGCCGACGACATGCACGGCTTCGTCACGATCGTTCCGGCGGGGTTCGCCGAGATCGCGTACTGGCAGGGCAAGGAATATCGTTACATCAACCCGATCCCGCTGCCGGTGAAGGACGTGCGCTATCTCGACCAGCCCGAGCTTCGCAGCCGGCAGTAGCGAAGAAGGCAAGACCGCGCGTCGGCATCGCGCACGACACTCGACTTGACGGCTTCGCACGAATCCGTACAAGTCGACGGTCATGAATCCGCTCTCAAGCCCCCGCGCGGCGCGCCGCCGGTTCACCGGCCTGCTGTTGCTCGCCCCGATCACGGCCGCCGCTCGGGGCGCTGCGCCGTGGGGCGGTGCCGACGAAATCGAGCGTCGCTACGCGCCCGCGAAAGTGGTCTACGACGTCG
>DASWVL010000254.1:0-29096 GCA_036406255.1 Zeimonas sp. | reverse complement strand
CAGAAGCGCGATGCATGACGTGGGCGCGCCGAAGTGGAAAACTTCGCGCTCCGATCGCTCGGATCGATCTTCCGGCTCTTTCGATGACATCGCTCGCGCCCGTCCTTCGCTGCCCGACTCCGACCGCCTCGCCGCGGCCGGCGTGCCTGCGAATGCGCCCGCGATGTCCGCGCCACTGATTGCGCTACCGCGGCGCCACACGCGCCGCTGACTCCGGCCCAGCGCCGGTCCGACCCCGCGCTCCGCTTTCCTCGTCCGCTCACGCAGCGCATGCGCATGCGCCGTGCGTCGATCGCGCGGCCGGCGCGGCGCCCGTTCTCCGAGGACTTCGTTCGCGATGAGCAACATCACTCCCCTTGAGGTCGGCTTGCCGCCTCCGCTGATCCGCCTCGAGGGCGTCGCCAAGTCGTTCGCGATGCCCGGCGGGGGGCGCTTCGATGCCGTCCGGTCGGTCTCGTTGCAGGTCCGCGAAGGCGACGTCTTCGGGCTGATCGGCAAGAGCGGCGCCGGCAAGTCGACACTGCTGCGCCTCGTCAACCTGCTCGAGCGTCCAGACGCCGGGCGCGTGTTCGTCGCCGGGCGCGAGCTGACCGCACTGGGCAAGCGTGAACTGCGCAGCGCGCGCCAGGCGATCGGAATGATCTTCCAGCAGTTCAATCTGCTGCAAAACGCCACCGTCGCCGACAACGTCGCCTTCCCGTTACGCATCCACGGCGGCCACACGAGGGCGCAGATCGCGCAGCGCGTACGCGAGTGCCTCGAGGTCGTCGGCCTGTCCGAGAAGATCGACGCGTATCCGGCGCGGCTCTCCGGCGGACAGAAGCAGCGCGTCGCGATCGCGCGCGCGCTGGCGTCGCGCCCGGCGGTGATGCTGTGCGACGAGCCGACGTCGGCGCTCGACGCCGAGACGACGCGCGCGGTGCTCGACACGCTGCGCACGATCAACGCGAAGCTGAGCGTGACGATCGTGATCGTCACGCACGAACTGTCGGTCGTGCGCTCGCTGTGCCGCCGCGTCGGCGTGATGCAGGACGGCGAGCTGATCGAGCAGTTCGACGTCCGGCATCCGCCCGAACATCCGAGGACGCAACTGGGCCGCGAGCTGGCGCGCGGCCGGCTCGATGCGGACGACATCGACTTCGCGAACCCCGACGGCGAGACGTCGTCCTACGACCCCGCACGGACGCTTTCGCATGCCTGAGAACCTCGTTGCGCTGCTTCCCGAACTCTGGATCGCGCTCGGCCAGACGCTGCTGATGCTCGGCATTGGACTGTCGGCCGCGGTGCTGCTCGGCGGGCCGCTGGGCATCTGGCTGTTCCTGCTCGGCCCGGGCCAGTCGCTCGAGAACCGGACGCTGTTCGCCGCGGTCGACTGGGTGACGAATACGGTCCGCTCGTTCCCGTTCATCATCCTGCTCGTTGCGCTCGTTCCGCTCACGCGCGTCGTCGCCGGAACGTCGATCGGCCCGGTGGCGGCGGCGGTACCGCTGTCGTTCGCCGCGATTCCGTACCTCGCCCGGCTGATCGAGCAGACGCTGCGCGACGTACCCCGCGGCGTCATCGAGGCGGCGCATGCGATGGGCGCCTCGGAACTGCAGATCGTGCTGCGCGTGCTGCTGGTCGAGGCGCGCTCGGGAATCGTGCTCGCTCTCACCGTGCTGGCGATCAGCTTCCTGTCGTACTCGGCCGTCGCCGGCGTCGTCGGGGGCGGCGGCATCGGCGACCTCGCGATCCGCTACGGCTACTACCGCTTCCAGACCGACGTGATGGTGCTCACCGTGGGCATCCTCGTCGTGATGGTCCAGATCATCCAGAGCGCGGGCAACACGATCGCGCGCCGGATCGACAAGCGGTGAACCTCCGCACCCCCTCCGTTCGCCTCTCCCACTCGAAGGAAGCCCGATGAAGACCGTTCGCCGCACCCTGCTCGTCACCGCACTCGCCGCCGCCGTCGCCACGCCGTTCGCATCGGCGCAGACGAGTGCCCAGCCCGACAAGAAGACACTCGTGATCGGCGCCACCGCGGGCCCCTATGCCGACCAGGTGAAGCTCGGCATCAAGCCGCTGCTCGAGAAGAAGGGCTACAAGGTGAAAGTCGTCGAGTTCAACGACTACGTCCAGCCCAACATCGCGCTCGCCGAAGGCTCGCTCGACGCCAACGCGTTCCAGCACGTCGTCTATCTCGAGAAGTTCGCCGCCGACAAGAAACTCGCACTGAGCGAACTGCTCAAGGTGCCGACCGCGCCGATCGGCGTCTACAGTCGCAAGCACGAGAGCCTGGACGCGGTGAAGGAAGGCGCCACGGTCGCCATCCCCAACGACCCGACCAATGCGGCGCGTGCGCTGCTCGTGCTCCAGGAGATCGGCTGGATCCAGCTGCGCGGCGGCATCGACCCGCTCAAGGCTTCCGAGAAGGACGTCGCCGTCAATACGCACAAGATCAGGCTGATCGCGCTCGAGGCCGCGCAACTGCCGCGCTCGCTCGGCGACACCGATTATTCATTCGTCAACGGCAACTTTGCGATCGCCTCGGGACTGAAGCTCACCGAGGCGCTCGTGCTCGAGAAGATCGTTCCGAAGTACCAGAACCTGGTTGCGGTGCGTACCGCCGACAAGGACGCGCCCTGGGTTCGAGACATCGCCGATGCGTACCGTTCGCGCGAATTCCTCGACGTGACGAACCGGCACTTCGCCGGCTTCGCCAAGACCGACTACCAGCGCGCACTCGAGAGCCGATAGGCGCGCCGGACACGCCGCCGTGCTCGCGGTGCAGCCGCGCGTGCTCGGACCGGACACGCACCGACACGGCCGATGCGGCTCAGCCCCAGCGCGACGGATCGGCCGACAACCACTGCTGCGCGGCGTGCCGCAAGGTGTCCGGAAACGAGCACGCGCGCCGCACCGTCGTGTCGAGATGCACGCCGACGAGAATCGTCGTTGCCGCGATCTCGCCGTCCTCGTCGCGGCGCATCTCGTGTGCGAACCGAAGGCTCTTTTCCTTCACCTCGAGCACCTCGGTGCGCACGGTGATCACGTCACCTGCGTACAGCTCGCGCTTGTACGATAGCCGCCGGTCGACCGCCGCCATGCCGCGATTCTCCCGACGCAGGAACGACGGCGTGAGGCCGAGCGCCGAGAACAGCTGCCACGTGGCCTCGTCGAACTTGCCGACGTACCACATGACGTTCATGTGTCCCATGTGGTCGCATTGCCACGGATAGACGGTACCGCGATGGGTGATCTGCGCTTCGCGCATGACGCTCCCTTGAATCAGCACGCCGGTGCAGTGTGCCACCATCCTCACAGGTGACCCGCTTCGCGACGCTGGACAGCTGCGCGCCGTGATCCCGATCCTGGACTTGCGTCATGCTCTAGTCCCAAGCCGAGTTCTTCGAGAGGAACCAGCATGGACATTCCACGCATATTCAACATCAGCGAGAGCGCTCACCGCATCCACAACCCGATCACACCCGAAAAGCTCGCCGCTCTCGGCGCGGCGTTGCGGCTGGATCCGGGTGCCCGAGTGCTCGACCTCGGCAGCGGTTCGGGGGAGATGCTGTGTACCTGGGCTCGGGATCACGGCGTCGTCGGCACCGGCATCGACATGAGCCGGTTGTTCACCGAGCAGGCGAAGCTCCGTGCGAAAGAGCTGGGCGTCGCCGATCGAGTCGAGTTCATGCATGGCGATGCTGCCGGCCATGTCGCCGACGAGAAGGTCCACGTGGGAGCCTGCATCGGTGCGACCTGGATCGGCGGGGGAGTCGTCGGCACGATCGAGCTGCTGGCGAGGAGCTTGCACGGGGGAGGGATCATCCTGATTGGGGAGCCGTACTGGCGACAACTGCCGGCCACGGAAGATGTTGCGAAGGGGTGTCTTGCGACGTCGATCGCCGACTTTCTGATGCTTCCGGAGCTTCTCGCCTCCTTCGGCCGCCTCGGCTACGACGTCGTCGAGATGGTTCTCGCCGACCAGGACGGGTGGGATCGATACGAGGCGGCCAAATGGCTCACCATGCGCCGGTGGCTCGAAGGCAATCCCGACGACGAACTCGCCAAGGATGTTCGAGCCAAACTCGAGTCGGAGCCGGAGCGCTACGCCGCGTACACGCGTGAATACCTGGGCTGGGGCGTGTTCGCGCTGATGCAGCGCTGAGGCGGAATGTCCGTCGTCGAGGACAACCTGTCGCATGAGATCATCGCCGGAGAGTAGGCGGCTCTCACGCAAGTGTCGTAGCATTCTCGGCTCCTCCAGCCGCTCGGCAAGCGGGAAAAGCTGCAGGATCCTGGTCAATGAAGCAACGTGTCTTTCTCGCGGGGGTGGCCTGATGGCCGCCGCTCATATCGATGGTGACGAGTGGACCGCGGTCTCGACTGAGAATTGCGATTCGGTCGCTGGCCCGTTCTACCACGGAACGAAGGCGGATCTGTCGGTCGGCGATCTGCTGACCGCGGGGTTCAGATCCAACTTCGACCAGACCGTCGTGATGAATCACATCTACTTCACGGCGTTGCCGAAGGGCGCTGGTCTCGCTGCTGAAGTCGCCAAAGGCGTTGGCAGGCCACGAGTCTATGTCGTCGAACCGACCGGAAGATTTGAAGATGATCCCAACGTCACGAACAAGAAATTCGCAGGCAACCCGACGCGGTCGTACCGAAGCGAGCACCCCTTGAAGATCATCGGAGAGCTCGAGAGTTGGGAATCCTACGACTCGGAGTTCATTGAACAGTTGAGAAATCGCATCGGAACAGGCGCGGGCAAGATCATCAACTGAGCAAGAAACGACGAGCGTCCAGCGGCATGTCGATCGACGTCACCGCAGGCGCGAAGCGGATCGGGCTGTTCGGGATCACGGCGCTCGCGCGCGTCAAGATGTTCCGGCGCGTGAGGGGGCAAGACGCATGACAAGGTTCCGGAGAAACGGGGGGTCCCGGTGAAGGCCGAAGAACGTGAGAAGCTTCTGCGCAGGTTGAAGGATCGCTTCGAGAAGAACATGGGTCGCCACGAAGGCATTGCGTGGACCGATGTCGAGGCGCGGCTGGCCAGGAACCGGGTCGCCTTGAAGGTACTGGGTGCCATGGAGGCAACGGGCGGCGAGCCGGACGTGATCGGTCGGGACGAGGAGACCGGACGAGTCACGTTCTGCGATTGCTCCGTCGAGAGCCCACCGGGTCGCAGGAGCCTGTGTTACGACCGAGAGGCGCTCGATGCACGCAAGGAGAACAAGCCGCAGGACAGCGTCGTCGAGAGGGCGGCCGCCATCGGCATCGACCTGCTGACGGAAGAGCAGTACGGGACGCTGCAGCAGCTCGGTGAGTTCGATCTCAAGACCTCCAGCTGGATTCGTACGCCGCGCGATGTCCGCTCGCTCGGCGGTGCGCTGTTCTGCGACCGCCGCTATGGCAGGGTGTTCACGTACCACAACGGCGCGCAGTCGTACTACGCGGCGCGTGGCTTTCGCGGCTGTCTCCGCGTCTGAGCCTTCGAATCCCGAACCCGACCCATGCGCATCACTGCCATCCGCGAACGCACCGTCTCGATCGCATCGCCGATCGCCAACGCCTACATCGACTTCTCGAAGATGACCTGCTCGGTCGTCGCCGTCGTCACCGACCTCATGCGCGACGGCAGGCCGGTAGTCGGCTACGGCTTCAATTCGAACGGCCGCTATGGTCAGGGCGCGCTGATGCGCGAGCGCTTCATCGATCGCGTGCTGTCGGCGCCGCCCGAGTCGCTCATCGACCCGGAGCGCGAAAACCTCGATCCGTCCGCGATCTGGAAGGCGCTGATGACCAACGAGAAGCCCGGCGGGCACGGCGAGCGCTCGGTGGCGGTCGGCACGATCGACATGGCCGTCTGGGATGCGGTGGCGAAGATCGAGGGCAAGCCGCTGTACCGGTTGCTCGCCGAGCGGTATCGCGGCGGCGTGTTCGACGAGAAGGTCTGGGTCTACGCGGCCGGCGGTTACTACTACCCGGGCAAGGACCACGCGAAGCTGCAGGACGAGATGCGCGGCTACCTGGATCGCGGCTACAAGGTGGTGAAGATGAAGATCGGCGCCGCCAGCCTCGAGGAGGACCTGCGCCGCATCGACGCCGTGCTGGAGGTGGTGGGCGAGGGCCGCTACCTCGCCGTCGACGCGAACGGGCGCTTCGATCTGCCCACCGCGCTCGCGTATGCGAAGGCGCTCGAACCCTACGGACTGTTCTGGTACGAGGAGGCGGGCGACCCGCTCGATTACGCGCTGCAGGCCGAGCTTGCGCAGCACTACGGCCCGCCGCTTGCCACCGGCGAGAACCTCTTCAGCCACCAGGATGCGCGCAACCTGCTGCGCTACGGCGGCATGCGGCCCGATCGCGACTGGCTGCAGTTCGATTGCGCGCTGTCGTACGGCCTCGTCGAATACCTGCGAACGCTCGACGCGATGAAGGCGCTCGGATGGTCGCCCCGGCGGGTGGTGCCGCACGGTGGGCACCAGATGTCGTTGAACCTCGCAGCCGGCCTGCACCTGGGCGGCAACGAGTCGTACCCGGACGTCTTCCAACCCTTCGGCGGCTTCGCCGACGGCATTCGCGTCGAGGACGGCTACGTCGCGCTGCCCGACATCCCGGGCGTGGGCTTCGAGGCGAAGTCGGCGCTCTACGAGGTGATGCGACCGTTGTCGGAATAATGTGGAGTTCGCCAGGAGCGCGCGCCATGCCGATCCCCACTCCGTCGCTCGAGCGACGTCGCATCGTCGCCGCGTTGCCCGCGGTTTCTGTCGCGATCGCGATGCCGGGCGCGCTCGCGTCGACCGTCTCGCCTGTCGTGCGCATCGCGCAGGCGCAATCGGGCGCGGGCGCCGATTCCGCGATGCGCCTCGTCGCGTCGCCCCCGCAGACCGAAGGTCCGTTCTACCCGCGCGACTGGGAGGGCGACATCGACAACGATCTCGTGAAGGTCGACGGCGAAGATGCGAGGGCGCTGGGCGACGTGCTCCTGCTGCAGGGTCGCGTGCTCGATGTCGCCGGGCAGCCGATCGCCGGCGCCGCGATCGAGATCTGGCAGTGCGATGCGCATGGCGTCTATCGGCATCCGCGCGACGAACGCGGCGAACGGCGGCGTGACCCGGCATTCCAGGGGCGCGGGAGAACGATCTCCGACGCCGCCGGCCGCTACCGGTTTCGCACGATCCGCCCGGTGCCGTACGGCGGGCGCACGCCGCACATCCACTTCCGCGTGGAGCCGCGCGATCGCGACGAACTGGTCACGCAGATGTACGTGTTCGGCGAGCCGCGCAATGCGCGCGACGGCGTGCTCAACTCGATCCGCGATTCGCGTCAGCGCGAAAGCGTGATCGTGCGGCTGGAGCGCGCCGATCGGCTCGAGAAGAACGCGATCACCGGCACCTTCGACATCGTCTTCGCGTGAGTCGCTCGCGGCGGCGCCTGCATCGCAACGTTCATCGTCGGCGACGCGTGAGCGCGACGAGCAGGCCGGCCAGCAGCAGCGACATCGTAGCGGGTACGGGGACTTCGGCCGCAGCCAGCGTGACTCGCCACACCTGCCCGTCGTCGACATCGGTGATCCCGTAGGAGCGGATCACGTACGCGCCTGCCAGGTTGGCAAATCCGACGGTGTCGAAATCACGATCGAATCCGCCGGCGGCGAAGATCAGGTCGAAGTCGAAGCTGCTGCCCAGCGTGTAGGGGTCGAGCCCCGCAAAGTCGACCCACAACCTGCCGGCGAGCCGTGCAGCGTCCGCGTCGATCGCGCCGTAGCCGCCCAGTCCGCGCTCGGTTCCCGCCACGCCGAAGAGGATCTCCAATCCCGGGGCCGCGCCCGGATCCATCCGCAGGTCGCCGGCAATCGTCAGCAGGCTCGCGTCGACGAGCAGTGCGGCTTCGCCGAACAGGGTGCCGCTGTTCGCGTTCTTGCCGACGTACAGGTTGCCGCCGGCGGTGGCGATGGAGTTCTCCAGCGACAATTCGCCGCGACTGTCGGGGTTGAACGAGCCGATCTCCACCGACGAGCCGACCGTCAGAGTGCCGTCGGCCAGCGAAAGGCTTCCCCGGCTGGCATCGAAGACGCTTCCGGGCGCGATCGCGAGCGAGCCGTCGATACTGATCGAGCTGCCGCTGGCGGTGACGATGCCGGTGCTTCCGTCGCCTGCCGCGATCACCATCGGCGCTTGTCGTACGCGCAGGCCACTGTCGCGCAGCGCGATCGAGGCCGCGCCCCGGTCCGTTCCGGCCAGCATCGCATCGACGTCGATCGTCGAGTCGTCGGCGGTCAACGAGCCTTGTGCTGCAGGCCCGTAGCCGACCGCGAGCGAGCCGCCACGCAGCTTCGCGCGCGTCAGCTCCAGCGTGCCGCTGCTGCTCGTTTCGTCGATCGCTGCGCCGGACGAGAAGCTTCCCCCGACCACGATCCTGCCGGGCGCGTCGATCGCGATCTCCCCGTCGGTGACCGAAAGACGTCCGGTGGCATGTGCGACTCCGTCGGGGACCGCGATGAACGGCCTTCGATGCACCACGCCGACCTCGATCTCACGGGTTGCGAGCACGCCGCCGCTCAGATCGATACGCCCATTCGCACGTCCTGCCTCGCCTACGCGTCCGATGGCCACCTGCTCGTAGCCGCCGATGTCGCCGGCCACGCTCGCGCTGCCGGTGACGCTCGCGCCGGGGCCGGCGAGGGCGTTATTGATGACGAACGCATCGGTGGCGCCGACCCACATTCGGCCGCCCGGAGCGATGGTGTTGACGATGCCGCCGCTCCCGATGGTCGCGCTGCCGCTCGCCGTGTCGGTGACTCCCTTGTGCAGGGCGGCCGCGGCGATCGTGACGGAGGAGAAATTCTCGATGCCGTGGGCGACGAGCGTGCCGCCGGCCGTGCCCGAGCCTGCGCCTTCGAACGTGAAGTCGGTGACGAGGCCGACCTGCAGCGCGGCTCCAACGCCGGGTTGGGCCCGCAACGTCCCGCCCAGTGTGAGACTGCCCGCGGCCTCGCCGCGGTGCTGGCCGGTGACCGCACCGATCGAGACGAAGTTCGCGACGTCGAGATCACCGCCGCCGATTGCCAGGGTTCCATGCCCCGTGCCGCCTTCGCCCGCCTGGCCCAGTACCAGGAAGTCGAGCGCACGGCTGCTCGTGTCGACCGAGGACGCGGTTACCGTGCCGATGCCCGTTGCACCGGACCCGATGCCGATCCCCCAGCCGAGATTGGCCATGCCCTGCGTTCGGAGCGTGCCGTCCGCAACGGACACTGCACCGCTCGCCTGGGTTCCGCTGCCGTACAACGCCTGGCCGACCACGAGCGGCGCGTTCAGGTGCAGGTCGCCTCCGACAACGACGCTGCCGGTCGCCGTCGACGGCGCGGTCGTCGACGGTCCGTCGTTGACTGCGCGGCCGACAGCGGCGAGACCCGTAAGCGTGCCGCCGACGGTCAGCGTGCCGGCGGCGCTGCTTCCGTCACCCTGCGAAAGTGCGCCGACCGCGCGGGGGCCGCCTTGCGCGGTGAGGTTGCCGGCGATGATGCCGTGACCTTCGGCGGCTGCCCCGGCGCCGACGGTGGAGCCGAAGCCGAATCCCTGCAACGTGACGTCCTGCCCGATGCCGGCCGTTGCAACTCCGCCGTTGTTCACGAGCGCGGTATCGGCCGCAGTCGGAGGAGCACCGGTTGCCCAGTTGGTCCCGTCGAACCAGGCTCCCGAGCCGGGGTTCGTCCAGGTGATCTCCGCCGCGGCCGCATTTGCGGCGAGGCCTGCCGACGCGGCGATCAGGGCGGCGCTCGCCCACCCGCGAATTTCGAAGCGCATTTGTTCTCCTCCCCTTGACGATCCCTGTCTTTGAAGCAAGAACCGGCCCGGAAGGCGCTTTCACACTGCAAATGTGTCGAACTGTCGGCTAAAGGATGTCTTCTTCTCCGCTTAGGGGAGGATCGGTGACGAAGGCGCGACGTTCTGTAAAGTACACCGACAGCCCCGGCGTTCCCTGCGCCGACGGCGCTCTCGGTGTTCAGCGGGGCTCGAGCAAAGGGGAACGTCGCAACGGGCCGCCGCATCCAACCGCCATGAACGCCACCCGACGAACCGACCAGGCCCGCATGCGGATCGCGACCCCACGGCGCACGGCGACGTTGCGGTCGGCGCATCGACGACGACCCGGATCGCCGCGCATCGTCCGCACGGCGGCGTGCGCGTCGATGCTGGCATTGCTGCTTGCAGCTTGCGGCAGCGGCAGCGGCCCGGATCCGGCCGCCGCGGCGGACCCGCAGCTCGTCGAGCAGGGCAAGTCGATCTTCCGCTTCGATACCTTCGGCGACGAAACGAAGTGGACCGACGAGCTGCGCATGCACGAGGTGATCACTGCCGCCGTCGATCCGCTGACGGCGTTGTCGGTCGGGCTGAAGGTCGACGCACAGGCGTTGCCTGACGACGTCGTGCAGGGGATCGAGGCGGGGACGATCGACTTGAAGAGCCCGGACACGACGATCGCGTTGTTGAAGCTCGACGCGGTGGTCGGCCTGAAAGGCACGGTCGAGACGGCAAGCGGCAAGGACACCCTCGTGCGCATCGGCATCACCTGCGCGCTGTGCCACTCGACGGTCGACGATTCGTTCGCACCCGGCATCGGCAGACGGCTCGACGGCTGGCCGAATCGTGACCTCGACCCCGGTGCGATCATCGCGCTGTCGCCGGCGATCGATGCCGCTACGAAGACGGTGTTGAATTCGTGGGGCAAGGGCAAGTACGACCCGCGCTTCAACCAGGACGGCATCAGCGGACCGCAGGTGATCCCACCCGCCTTCGGCTTGCTCGGCATCCACCGCATCACGACGACCGGAGACGGCGACGAGATCGCCTACTGGAACCGCTACGTCGCGGTGACGCAGATGGGCGGCCACGGCTCGTTCTCCGACGCACGCATCGGCGTCGACGTCAAGAACGGCGACGACGACCTCGTGACGGCGAAGCTGCCGGCATTGCAGGCGTACCAGCTCTCGCTGCCCGCGCCCGCGCCGCCGCCCGGCAACTTCGATCCCGTCGCCGCGCAGCGCGGCAGGTCGGTCTTCGAAGGCACGGGGCGGTGCGCGCAGTGCCACCTCGGGCCCGAGTTCACCGACGCGAACCTGCGGCTGCACCCGGCGAGCGAAGTGGTGAGCGAGCCGGAGCCCGGCGGCGCGCCGAGCTGGGCTTCGCGCAGCGCGACGAAGCAGTACCGCACCGCTCCGCTCAAGGGGATCTGGCAGCACCCGCCGTACTTCCACAACGGAAGCGCGCCGACCCTCGAAGCGGTGGTGCGGATCTACGATGCGCGCAAGGGGCTCGGGCTGAGCGAGTCCGAGGTGCATGATCTCGTCGAGTACCTGAAGTCGCTGTAGGCGCCCATCGTCGTGGGACAATGCCCGCTCGCGTCTCCGAGGTAGCGGTGCTGCCCGTCGAAACCGTCCTCACGTTCTTCACCGCGTCCCTGCTGCTCGCTGCGGCGCCCGGGCCCGACAATCTCTTCGTGCTGACGCAGTCGACGCTGCACGGCCGCGGCGCGGGCCTGCTCGTCGTGCTCGGGCTGTGCACGGGTCTTGTCGTTCACAGCCTCGCGGTCGCTTTCGGCGCGGCGGCGGTGTTCCAGTCGTCCGCCGTCGCCTTCTCGGTGCTGAAGTTCGGCGGAGCGGCGTACCTCCTCTATCTCGCGTGGAAAACGTTCACCGCGAGCGCGCTCCCGTTGCCCGGTGAAGGGGCCGCGAGCGGTCCCGGCCGCCGGGAGCTGTATCGGCGCGGCGTCATCATGAACATCACGAACCCGAAGGTGTCGGTCTTCTTCCTGGCGTTCCTTCCACAGTTCGCCGATCCGGCACGGGGTTCGGTGGCGGTGCAGATCCTCTTCCTCGGCGGCCTGTTCATCGTTTCGACCATTCTCGTCTTCGGCTGCGTCGCCCTAGCGGCGGGCAGCCTGCGCGAACGGCTGTTGCGATCGGATCGGGCGCAGGTGGCGCTCCACCGGCTGGCAGCGATCGTTTTCGTCGGCCTCGCGGTCCGACTCGCAACCGCGGAGCGCTGATCCGCAGCGGGCGCGCCGATCGCTTCGCGCGCCGCATGGGCCGCATCCGCATCGGCGTCTCGGGCTGGACCTACGCGCCGTGGCGCGGTGTCTTCTATCCCGAAAAGCTGCCGCACGACGAGGAGCTGTCGTACGCGTCGAGCCTCTTCGACTCGATCGAGGTCAACGGCACGTTCTATCGGCTGCAGCAGCCGTCGAGCTTCGTGCGCTGGCGCGACCAGACGCCGGAGGATTTCGTCTTCTCGGTGAAGGCGCCGCGCTACATCACGCACGTGCGTCGCCTGCGCGAGATCGAGACGCCGCTGGCGAACTTCCTCGCCTCGGGGCCGCTGCTGCTGGGCGAGAAGCTCGGGCCGCTGCTGTGGCAGTTCCCGCCGTTCCTGCGCTATGACGCCGAACGCTTCGAGCACTTCTTCGCAATGCTTCCGCACGACACGTCGCGTGCGGCGGCGATGGCGAGAGCGCACGACCAACGCATCGCGGGCGACGACGGCATTCCCGGAGGCCCGGCGCGCCCGCTGCGACACGCGATCGAGATCCGCCACGAGAGCTTCCGCAGCCCGGCGTTCATCGAATCGCTGCGCCGGCACCGCGTCGCGCTCGTCTGCGCCGACATCGTGAGCTGGCCGCGACTGATGGACCTGACTTCGGATTTCGTCTACTGCCGCCTGCACGGATCCGAGGAGCTGTACGTCAGCGGCTACGACGACGAGTCGCTCGATGCATGGGCGCGGCGGGTGCTCGCATGGGCAGCCGGCGCCGAGCCCGCCGATGCCGAGCGCGTGCTGCCGCCGCTCGCAGACGGCCGCGCCGAAGGCCCGCGGGCCGGGGATCCGCCGCAGGGCCGCGACGTCTTCGTCTATTTCGACAACGACGCGAAGGTGCGCGCGCCCGCAGACGCGGCTTCGCTCGCCGACCGGGTCCGAAGCTGACGGCGTTGCAGGCATCCCGATTGCGAGCGGCCGCGGATCGGCGCTGCCGGGGGGGAGTCGCGTGGATGCCTTGATGCTTTCGCGGCTGCAGTTCGCGTGGGTGGTCGCCTTCCACATCCTGCTGCCCGCGTTCACCGTCGGTCTTTCCTGCTATGTCGCCACGCTCGAGACGCTGTGGTGGCTGAAGAACGACGACGTCTACCGGCGCCTGTCGGCGTTCTGGACGAAGATCTTCGCCGTCTCCTTCGGGATGGGCGTCGTCTCGGGAATCGTGATGCCCTTCCAGTTCGGTACGAACTGGAGCCGCTTCATCGACAGCACGGGCAGCGTCATCGGCCCGCTGCTCGGCTACGAGGTGATCACCGCATTCTTCCTCGAAGCCGCATTCCTCGGCGTGCTGCTGTTCGGCCGCAAGCTGGTCCCGCGATGGGTGCACGTGCTCTCGGCGTACCTCGTCGCGCTCGGCACGCTGTTGTCGTCGTTCTGGATTCTCGCGTCGAACAGCTGGATGCAGACCCCCGTGGGGCACGATATCGTCGACGGCCGCTTCGTTCCGCACGATCTGGTGCAGCTGATCTTCAATCCGTCGTTCCCGTATCGGCTCGTGCACACCGTCACGGCCTTCGTGATCACGACGGGGCTCGTCGTGCTCGGCGTCGGCGCGCACTACCTGCTACATCGCCGACACCAGGACGAGGCGCGCATCATGGTCCGGATGTCGCTCCTCTTCCTCAGCGTGATGGTGCCGTTCCAGATCATCGTCGGCGACCTGCACGGCATCAACACGCTCGAGCACCAGCCGGCGAAGCTCGCCGCGATCGAAGGGCTGTGGGACAGCACGACGCACGTCCCGCTGTCGCTGTTCGCCGTTCCCGACGAGCAGGCCGAACGCAATCGCTACGAGATCGCGATCCCCGCGGTCGGCAGTCTCTATCTGACGCACGGCTTCTCCACCGAAGTGCAGGGCCTGAAGGCATTTCCCCGCGAGGATCGGCCGCCGGTGGCGATCCCGTATTTCGCCTTCCGCATCATGGTCGGACTCGGGCTGCTGATGCTCGCGATCGTGATCTCCGGCTGGGTCGCCTACCGCCGTGGACGGCTGTATGAATCGACCGCGTTCCTGCGGTTTGCGCGCCTGGGCCTCCCGCTCGGCTTCGTCGCGGTGCTCGCCGGGTGGTTCGTCACCGAGGTCGGCCGCCAGCCGTGGGTGGTCTACGGCCTGATGCGGACTGCCGACGCGGTCACCCCGTCGCTGGTCGCGAGCGACGTCGCGCTGTCGTTCGCGGCGTACATCGTCGCCTATCTCGTGATGTTCGGTGGCGGGTTCGTCCTGCTGCGGCGCATGGTGCTGATCGGCCCGGAAGCGGCGACCGCGAAGGAGATCGAGGAAGCCGAGGACCGGCGCAAGCGTTCGGCGCGGCCGCTTTCAGCGGCGACCGACGAGCGCGACTGGGGCGCTGCGCGCCCGGCCGGCACGTCGCGCGGTCCGCAACGGGAGTTCGACGATGGCGCCGCTTGACCTCGTTCCGCTGTGGGCGGCGATCCTCGCGCTCGCCGTGTTCATGTACGTGCTGCTCGACGGCTTCGACCTCGGCGTCGCGATGCTGTTCCCGTTCCGCCGTCACGAGGAGGATCGCGAGCGGATGATCGGTTCGGTCTCGCCCGTCTGGGATTTCAACGAGACCTGGCTCGTGCTCGGCGGCGGCGCGATGCTCGCCGTGTTCCCGCTCGCGTTCGCCATCGTCATTCCGGCGATGTACTTCCCGATCCTCGTGATGCTGCTCGGCCTCGTCTTTCGCGGCGTCGCATTCGAGTTCCGCGAAGTGCACGGCGCACGCAAGTGGTTCTGGGACACCGGCTTCGTCCTCGGCTCGTACGCCGCGACCTTTGCGCAGGGCATCGTGCTCGGCAATTTCATCCAGGGCTTCGAGGTCGTCGACCGGCACTTCGTCGGCACGAGCTGGGACTGGATCTCTCCGTTCCCGCTGCTCACCGGGCTCGGCCTCGTCTTCGGCTACCTGCTGCTGGGCTCGTGCTGGTTGGTGTTGAAGACCGTCGGCGAGCTGCAGCAGTGGTCGCGCGCGATGGCGCGCCGCACGTTGTGGGGCACGCTCGCGTTCATCGCGTTGATGAGCGTCTGGACGCCGCTCGTCCATTCGGGCATCGCCGAGCGCTGGTTCAGCTTTCCGAACCTCGTCTACTTCTCGCCGGTTCCGCTGTTGACGATCCTGCTCGCGGCGCTGCTGCTTCGCGCGCTGCGTCGCGGTCACGACCTGGCGCCGTTCGTCTATGCGTTCGGCCTGTTCTTCCTCGCCTTCACCGGGCTGGTGATCAGCCTGTGGCCGTTCATCGCGCCGCCCTCCGTCACGTTGTGGGACGCGGCCGCTTCGCCGAAGGCGCTCGGTTTCCTGATGGTCGGCACGCTGTTCCTGCTGCCGGTGCTCGTGCTGTACGTGGTGTGGTCGTACTGGGTGTTCCGCGG
The DNA here is from genome assembly GCA_036406255.1 of Zeimonas sp. Lineage (GTDB taxonomy): Bacteria > Pseudomonadota > Gammaproteobacteria > Burkholderiales > Burkholderiaceae_E > Zeimonas. The sequence goes on along the minus strand of DASWVL010000254.1, from coordinate 13,643 downwards.
CAAGGTTCGCAGCGACATCGGCTACCACGCCTGAGACGGCGAATCAGCCGCGAGCCGCGAGCCGCGAAGACGCCGTAGCGGCGCCGAGCGGCTGATACACTGCGCCCTCCATGCGCACGGTCGCCTCCCGCACGCGTCTGCCTGCTGCCGTCGTCGGAGCGCTCGGCGTCGTCTTCGGCGACATCGGCACGAGCCCCCTCTACGCGTTCAAGGTCGCATTCGATCCCGACCGCGGGCTCGACCTCGTGCCCTCCAACGTTTTCGCGCTGCTGTCGATGATCGTCTGGTCGGTGATGATCATCGTCTCGCTGAAGTACGTGACGATCATGCTGCGCTTCGACAACCGCGGCGAGGGCGGCGTGCTCGCGCTGCTGTCGCATTGCATGCATGCGTTGCGCGAGCGTCCCCGCATCGCCTGGCTCGTCACCATCCTTGGCGCGTTCGCCGTGTCGCTGTTCTATGGAGATGCGGTGATCACGCCGGCGATCTCGGTGCTGTCGGCCGTCGAGGGGCTCGCCGTCGTCGAGCCCGAACTCGACGTCGTCGTGCTGCCGATCGCAATCGGGATCCTCGTCGCGCTGTTCGCGATCCAGCGCCGCGGAAGCGGGCGGGTGGGAGCGAACTTCGGGCCGGTCATGGCGCTGTGGTTCGTCGCGATCGCGGTCGCGGGCCTCCACAACATCGTGCGCAATCCGCAGGTGCTGTTCGCGCTCGACCCGCGCTACGCGCTGACCTTCGTCGTCGAGCAGCCCCAGCTCGCGTTCGTGGCCGCTGCCGCCGTCTTCCTTTGCATGACCGGAGCCGAAGCGCTGTACGCCGACATGGGGCATTTCGGCCCGCGCCCGATCCGCGTCGGCTGGTTCCTGATCGTGCTGCCGGCGCTCGTGCTGAACTACTTCGGGCAGGGCGCGCTCGTGCTGCTCGACCCGCAGGCGATCCGCAATCCGTTCTACCTGCTCGCGCCCGAGGGGCTGCTGCTGCCGATGGTCGTGCTCGCCACCGCCGCCACCGTGATCGCGTCGCAGGCGACGATCGCCGGCGCCTTCTCGGCAACGCAACAGGCGTCGCGCCTGAACTTCCTGCCGCGCCTTCGGGTGCTTCACACGTCAGACGTCGAGCAGGGGCAGGTCTACATCCCGGCGGTGAACTGGCTGCTGCTCGCGCTCGTGCTCGCACTCGTCATCGGCTTTCGCAGCTCCGACGCGCTCGCCTCCGCCTACGGAATCGCAGTGGCCGGCGACCTCACCCTCACCAGCATCATGATGCTGATCGCGCTCCCGGCGTTCGCCGAGCCGCGTGTGCGCGCGCTGTGGCCGCTGTTCGCGCTGTTCGTCGTGCTCGAGCTGAGCTTCTTCGCCGCGAACGCGACGAAGATCGAGTCGGGCGGCTGGTTCCCGCTGCTGCTCGCCGTCGTCGTGTTCATCGTGCTGACCACGTGGCGGCGCGGGATGGAGATCCTGCGGCTGCGCAAGGACCTGCTTCCGAAAGCCAGCCGCGACGGCTATCCGCTCGACCTCGCCGAGATCCCGCGCGTCCCGGGCTCGGCATTGTTCTTCTCGTCGACGCCGCAGGGGTGGCCAAGCTCGTTCCTGCACAACCTGAAGCACAACAAGGTGATGCACGAGCAGACGATCTTCCTGACCGTCGTCTTCGACGACGCGCCGCGCGTGCTCGACGACGAACGCGTCGAGGTGATGCGCGGCAGCGACGGCATCGTGCGCGTCGTCGCGCATTTCGGCTTTCGCGAGAACCCCCGGATCGACGGCGTGCTGCGGCAAGTGGCGCGCAAGGGTGTCGTCTGCACGTTGAACGACACGTCGTTCTTCACGAGCAAGCCGACGCTCGTCTCGGTGAGCCGCCGCGGTTTGTTCAGCTGGCGACGGTCGCTGTTCGGCTGGCTGCTGCGCAACAGCACGAGCGTGGCGAACTATTTCGGGCTGCCGCCGAACCGCGTGGTGGAACTGGGTACGCAGGTGGCGATCTAGCCGGAGGATATGGAGGGGATGCGCCGCTCGGAAATCGTCATTCGCCGCCACGGGCGCGAGCACCGGATCGTGCTGGGCCGATTCACGTCGATGCTCGCAACGTTGCTGCTGGCAGCCGTTGCACTCGTCGTGCTCGTGCTCGTCGTCGTCTTCGGGTACATCGCGCTGGGCGTCGCGCTGATCGTGGCGCTCGTCGCCGTGCTCCTCGCCGTCGCGCGCGTCGCCTGGTCGCGGATCCGGTCGTAGCGCAGCGCATCGGAGCGGCTGCGTAGCCTCGCCGGCGCGTCTCGCTTCACGCGTCAGAGGCCGACCAGCGCCGCGTCCACCTCGAAGGTCTCGGCGTAGATCAGCCGGCCGGGCGCCCGGCCTTCGTCGGCGTAGTTCGCCGACACGTATTCGTGCTCCTCGACCAGCAGGCGCCACGCGCCGGGGGCGGGCGCTGCGGCGAACGTGACCAGGCCCACCCACAGCTCGAGGTACGGCTGGCCGATGCCCGGCCCCTCGTAGAACTGCGCGACGGCCGCTTCGCTTGCGGCGGCGTCCTGCCAGTCGAGATCGGCGTCTCCGGTGCGCTTCTGCACCCGAACGGCGACATGCGTGGGCCGCGCGGGCTTGTCCGGTGCTGGGCCCGCCGGTGCCGGGCCGCTCGGTGCGACACCGCTCACGACGACGCGCAACGTGCGCGGATGCTGCGGATCGGGTGTGACCACGGCTGCGCGATCGGGTGCGAGTTGCGCGAAGCCGGCGAGTACGACGCGCGAGATGCGCGCATCGTCGAGCGCATGCGGCTGGTAGCGCACGAGGGCCAGCCGCACGAACGGCGCGTAGGTGGACTTCGTCAGGAACTCGTACGGGCCCGCGGACAGGTCGATCGTCAGATCGGCGAACCAGAGCTTTCGCTCGTCGTCGAACTGCGGCTCGAAGCCGACGACGTCGACGACGCCCGGCTTGCCGTCCGCGCGGCGCGCACCGGCTTCCTCGAGCGACACGTCGCGATCCGACGCGGTTGCGTCGGGGAAATGCTCGATGCGCGGCGCGCCCGACAGATCGGCGGTCTTCCAGGTCGGATCCATCCCCCATTGCGTGAAATACGGCTTGAAGCGTTCGCGCGCCGCGTCGTCGAGTGCGCCGTTCATCCCGTTCCACAACGCCACGCCGAGCAGTTCGCCGGCTCCCGACGAATACCATCCGCGCTCGAGCCATACGCGCAGCCCGCCGCCGTAGCGGACGCTGCGCTTCATGCCGGTTTCGCACTGTCGCTGCCAGCCGAAGGTCGGGACGACGTAGACGAGCCCGGGCGCGAGCGGACGGCCGGACGCGGGCACGTCGACGAGCACCGCTTCGCTTGCGCGCGTGCAGTCGAGCGAGCCGCCGTTCGGCTCGAAGTACTCGCGATAGCGGGAGGTGGCGACCGCCGTGTAGCGGACGAGGTGGCGCTTTGTGTCGCCCAGCTCGTGCTTCGGTGCCGCGTCGCGGAAATGCTTCTCGTAGCTCGCCGCGCGCCCCGTGTGATCGCCGGTGCGCACCATCGCGACCTGGTCGTGCTCGGCATCGTAGTAGCCGACGAGGCGCTGGTCCGCGCCGGGTGCGACGAGGTAGCTCTCGCGCACGCGCGCGAGCGGCAGCTCGTCCACCGGCGCTTCGAAGCGGCGCTCCCCGATCGCGACCTCCCCGGGGGTGTCCTCGCTTGGCAGATCGTAGGGGTCGACCCATTCGGCGCGCAGGTCGATCTTCGCGGTGCTCGCCCCGTGGATGCGGATCGCGCCCATCAGGTACGCCGATGTTTCGTCGAGCCGTCGCATCGCGGTGATCGGCGCAAGCTCCTGCGGATCGGTTCGTCCGCGCAGGCGATCGGGCTGCAGGCCGTATTCGCCTTCGGCATGCTCGAGGTTCAGCGCAGCGAACGAGGGCGTGCCGAGCGGCTGCTGCACGGCGTGCACGAGCGTGAGCAACGTCGGCGGACAGAGCATCCAGTGTCCGCCTTCGACCGCGCGCTGCAGCACGTGCGCAATGAGGTCGACCGGCTGGCCGGGCAGCAGGTGCGCCGGCTGCGCGCCGAAGATCGCGGCCACGTTGACGAACTCGCTCAGCCATTGCCACTGGCCCATGCGCGCGAGGTCGGGGACGTCGAGGTAGCTGCTCAACGGCACGACGGCGGTCGTGCCCTTCGGCAGGTACACCGTCAGCACGCGCGCCTGCGGGTCCCAGTGCGGGGCGCCGGCGGGGTTCGCGGGAGTCGGTTCGGCCAGCGCGAGCCGGAAACCGGTCGTCTGCTGCCAGTCGGCGCCCGCATTGAACGAGGCGAGCGTCGCCGAGCCGCGCCGCGGATTCACGTCGACGAGCTTCGCGTAGGCGACGTTGCCGGCGTTCGCGTCCGCGGGCGATGCGCGACCGATGCAGGCGTCGGAGGAGCCGGGCAGGTCGCGGATCGCGGCGCCGCGCGCGAGCGGATCGGGCAGATACGGCAGCGCGTCGATCGATTCGCCGGGCTCGATGGGCACGTCCTTCATCGTCTTGCCGGCGATTTCGAAGGTGCGCCGGTTCAGTTGGCCTTCGTCGCGCGCGACGGCGAGATTCCAGACCGCGGGATCGCCATCGAGCCGGCCGTCGGCTCGGTCGAACATCCCCAGGCGTTCGCCCAGCTCGACGCTGGTGCGCGGCGGAACGATGTGACGATCGCTCGCCCGCAGATCGGCCGCGATACCGTCCTTCTCCGGTGCATCGTTGAAGGTGCGCAGCACGAGCCGGTGAACGGCGGACCCCGGCCCGGTCACCGCGGCTTCGTCGCGGATCACGACGAGCGGTGCGGCGACCGGTTCCCAGCGCAGATACGACAGGCCGTCGGCGCCGCGCGGCAGCGCCATCGCGAGCGCGAGCGTGTTCGCGATCGGGTCGTCGACGTGCATGCTGTTGCCGGCGAGATCGACGGCGCGCGCGCGGACGCGATAGCGCGCGCCGAAACGCAGCCGCGGCAGCGACGCCGGTACCACCTTGTACGTCGCGCGCACCTTGAACGCGGTGAGCGGCTCGTCGGTCCGGAACTTCGGATTGTCGCCGTCGGGCGGCACGGCGTCTTCGGCGCTGCCGTAGCGGCTCAACGCCTTGCCCGGAAACGGGACGCTGAGGCTCCATCCGTTCCAGCGCGCAAGCACCTCGTGCACGTAGAGATCCTTGTCGGCGTTCGCGCCCGGCGCCGGCTGCGTCGCGGCGAGCTGAAAGAAACCTTCCTCGTCTTCGGTGTCGAACGCGATCGGCTCGTCGCCGATCTCGTAGCGACCCGAGCGCCGATGCAGCGAGTGCCACGCGTTCGTGTGGGAGTCCCACACGTCGAGTCGGTAGCCGCGGACGAGATCCTCGGCGTGGAACGGACGCGGCTGTGCGCCAGACGACTCAAGCGCGTCGTTGAACGCCTTCGATTGCCGGATCGCGTCGACGGTCGCCGCGCCGCGGCCGTCGAGATAGAGCTGCCATCCGCCCGAGCGCATCGAAGGCAACGTCGCCTCCGGATCGTAGACCTCCGGGTTCGGCGCGGGATCGGGATCGGCCGGCCGCACGCTGCGCCCCGGATCGGGATCGTTGTGGATCTCCGCCGTCGCGATCGTCTTGTGCATCGCGCCGTCGACGTCGACCTGCGCGAGGCCGAATTTCTGCGGGTCGAGATTGAGCAGCCCGAACACCTGCAGCGGCGCATCGGCGCTTGCCTGCGTGCGCGACGCGACGTAGAAGAGGGAGAAGTCGTCGGTTGCGTGATGGACGCACGCGGTCTGCAGCGGATGGGAAGTCGGCGGCATCTGCCACGCGATGTCGGTCGAATCGACGAACACGCTCACCGGCGTTCCGGTCGCGGATGCAGGAACGAAATCGAGCGGCAGCTCGACGTCGAACACGAGACCGAGCGCGCGCTGCAGCTGCGGATGCGCCTGCAGCGCGGAGAGCGCCTGGTGGAAATCGAACGCCTCCGGATCGATCGACACGGCGCCGGCCTCCTGCTCGGTCGGCGTCGGCATGTGGTGGAAGGCGCTGAAGGGGCCCGCGATGTTCGCGAAGGCTGTTGGGTTGCGCGCGGCGGTGATCAGCCCTTCGCCGTCGAGCGGACCGACGAGCGCGCGCTCGCCGGTTCCGCTCCTCGCGCGGTGGCGCGCGTAGGCCCGGAGCGACCGCGCCTTGTCGCGATTCCAGTGCACTTCGAGACCGCCGAGGATGGCGGCGAGCCGTTTCCGGTTCGGGATCCTCGGCGGCCGTGCCCCCGTGTGCCTGCGCTCGTCCTCGGGATCGTTCGGATCGAAATCGTCCGGTGGATCGGGCAGTGCGAGCACGACGCCCGCCTCCTGGTACACGGTCTTCAACGCGCTCAGCGTTTCGCGCACCGAGAACGACATCACGCCGTGCGACGAGTAGTCGTCGAACGTGCGCGAGCGCACGAAGGTCGATTCGTCGAAGAGCGCACGCCACAGGTCGGGGCGCAGCGGGGCGGTGTCGATCGCAGCGGTCACCGTCTGCGCGCCACAGCGGAACACGAGATACGCGCCGGCCTTCAGCCTGCTCGTCCAGCCGACCCAGTCGGGAAAGGCGCCGAGCCGGTCCGCGCCGACGAGGCGAGGCGACACGAGCACGGACACCGGCAGCGTGGCCGGATTGGCGACGATGCCGCGCGGCATCGTCGTGAACAGCACCGTGTGGCCGACTGCCATCTCCGCTCGCTCCACCGTTGCGCTACGCAAACGCCTCGGCGTACTCGCTCCACGCGCTCGGCGTGGAGAAGAGCTGCCCGAAGCTCGGGTCGTTCGCGCCGCCGAACGCGCGCTCGACGGTCAGCTCCACCGACGTACTGAAGAAGACGATCTCGATCTGCACGGTCAGTGTCGCGCGCCCGTAGGCCTTGTCGCGTGCGCCGTCGTAGGTGAAGCTGAGCGTGAACTCCAGCGACAGCTTGATCAGCCCGAGCACGCTGAGATAGCCGCCCATGCGCAGGTAGCCGCTCAGCGTCGGCGCGAGATCGGTGCCTGGCTCCTTGCGCTCGAGCTTGAAGTAGATGCCCGCCATGATGTGGACGCCGCCGCTCGCCACGCCGATGTCCACCGATGCGGTCGCGCCGAACTCGAACGAGGCTTCGACGATCTTCAGGCCGGCGGTGTCCAGCTGCAGGTGAAAGAAGCCGCCGCCGCCGAAGATGCCCACCGACAGCAGGAACGGATGCGGCCGCTCGGAGACGTTGAAGTCGAGCGACGGCCGGCCGTCGAGGAACGGCAGCGTGAGCGCTGCGCCGAGGCTCACGTCCTTCAGCGCGAAGACGCCGACGGCGACCGGCGGCAGCGCGAACGAGAAGCCGGCGCGGATGCCGTCCCCGAGCACGTCGAGGCTCGGTCCCTTGCCGAACAGGTCGGCCGGGATCGCGCTTCGCAGCTCCTCGACGAAGCGCAGGTCGCCCTGGAAGGTCAGCGGATGTTCGGCATCGAGGTGCACCGTCACGTTCGGTTTCGCGCCGCTCTTTTCGGCGAACGCGAACTCGGTGAACTTCACTTCGATGACATCGAGCAGCGTGACCGAGAAGTCGTTCAGCTTTCCGACGAAGGTCGACGTGGCTTCGGCGGCCACGGGGGCGCCGGCCGCATCGAAGGTCAACGGCCGCTCGATGCGCCCGTCGACCACGAGCTTCGTGTTCGCCGACTTCGTGAACGAAGCGATCTTCTTCGGCGCGCCGAGCGGCAGCGCGAGGTTCTCGATCCGCGGCTCCCAGTGCAGCGTCGCGATCAGGAGCTTGCCGCCCGCGATGTCCTTCGACTCCGTTCGCAGCAACGGCGCGCCGTCGGCGATCGCAGCCGGAAGCAACAGGTCGTGCAGATCGAAGGTGCCGAACAGCGTCGCGACGCCTTGCGGGAAGAAGCTCTGCGGGTCGAACTTGTCGACGGCGGCGTCCTGCGGCTTGCCGGCGAGCGGGCCCGACCTGCGGGTCAACGTCGATACGCCTAGGTTCGGCGTGGCGAAGCCGCCGGCCTTGTCGCTGGTGAACGCGACGCCGAGCGTGTCGGGCTCGACCGCGTCGAACGGATCGCCCGCCGTCGGCGCTTCCTGGACGACTTCCGCGAACACACCGCTCGCGCCGTCGATCCCGCTCGTGACGAAAGGCGGATACAGACGGATCGCCGTCGGCGCGTCGGTGCCGAGCAGCTCCTGCACCTGAGGAACGTCGACGTCGGCCTTCAGCAGCTGAGGCGCTTCGTCGCGGAGCGCGAAGGTCAGCGTGCGCACGACGAGCAGCGAGTTGTCGGTGGGTGCGGCAGCGTCGCGTTCGGCGAACAGCATCTTGCGACCGGCGACGTGCGCGCTGCGGGCGGCGAGCGCCTTGGACGTGTCGCTGCGGTTGTAGATCGAGATCACCGCGTCGCGCACTGCACCCACGGCCGAGCGCGACACGAACAGCATCGGGATCGTGAAGTCGACGAGGTTGCCGCCGATGTCGGTGCCCACCGCGTGGAACGGAAAGCGCACCCGCGTCGTCGTCGACGTCATCACCTCGACCCAGAACGACCGCGATCCGACCGGTTCGTAGGCGGGCGGTGCGATGTCGGGGGTGACGGTGGTCGTGAGCCGCACCTTCTTGAACGGCATCCCCCGGTCGGCGGCGCCGAACGCCTTCTCGGGCTCGCGCACGACGATGAAATTGCGCTGGTACAGGTGCGCGACGACGACGCCGGCCTGTTCCTTGAACTTGCGCTCGGTGACCTTCACCAGAGCGGCTCGGTTGTGGAACGGCAGCAGCTCGCCCTCGTAGACGATTCGCACGTAGTGGTCGCGTCCCTGCGCGGCGACGTGCATCCACTGCGACAGGTCGAGCACTTCGTCCGGCTTCGGTTGCAGTGCCTCGAGCCACGGCGGACGAAGCATCGCCGCCTGCAAGCCCGCGCGGGGATCGTCGGGTCGTGCGTCGCGGTGCACGGGCGCCAGGTACGGCGCGAGGTCGTCGAGCTTCGGCGCGTCGAAGCGGAACCTCGGCGCCGCCTTGCGCACGACCGGCCAGCTTCCGTGCGAGCGCAGCCAGCCGCCGAGGCTCGACAGCATCAGCTGCTCGGCCTGGAACGGTTTCGGCACGTAGGCTCGCCAGAGCGTGAACGAAAGTCCGGCGCCCGCGACCACCTCCGCTTCGATGCCGAACGGCCCGAGGGACAGCACGCGTTCGCCCTCGTAGCCGTGGAACGCCGATGTCTTCACGACGATCTGGCGGCGATCGTTCGGCGTCATCGCCGCGCGTCCGAGCTCGGGATCCTCGACGCCCGGTGTCGCACCCGCCTGCGTCTCGAAGTCGTTCGACCAGATCGCACGAAGCGGCGCGGTGACGAGCGCAGACAGCTCGGCCGGGGCTTCCCGGCCCAGTTGCAGCCGCGTGTGCCACAGCTCGGTGCGCCCACGCGAGGTGAACGGCGTGCGCCGATGACTCCAGCGCACGTTCGCGGTCGGCGAGACGATCAACCGGTACGGAAGCTCGATTGCGGTTTCGGTGTCGGTCGGTCGTGCGATCGCCGGCGCCGCGGCGATCTCGTCGGGCTTCGGGTCGGGTCCGATGGCCGCGATGCGGCTGACGCTCGCGTCGAGCTCCGACCAGTCGAGCAGGGCGTCGATCGTGAACGGAATGCGTGCATCGGCAGGCACCTGGAAGACGAGGCGACTGCCGTGCGCGATGCGCGCTGCGACCGTGCCGGGCGCACCCGGCGTCTCGATCGTGGTCGGCGGCGGGGTAGGGTTGGGCGCGTCGGAATCCGGCGTGAAGACGGCGGCTTCGTAGTACGCGCTCTCCGCAATTGCCTGCGGAGGGAAGCGAACGACGAGGAACGCGGGCTGGCCGACGTCGTCGACGACGATCGATGCGTTCCCGCTCTGGGGTCGGTCGACCCGAAGGTTGCGGCCTTCGACGCGAAGTCGAAGCAGGTCGTCGGGTCTCGTGATCTCGATCGAGAACGCCATCGACCGACTCCCGATGACCGATGCGGCGCTTAACGCTACGCTCGCGCGCGCGTCACCGTCAAGGACGAGGCGGCTCATCGCGCGCGGGGCGCGGCAAAGCTCGCATCGATCGACCAACCAGCGGTCTCACGCCTGAGACGCGCCAACCCGACGGCAGTGGCGGGAACGGTTGCCGTCGTCGCGAGGATCGACGCCTCCTCGATGCCCGCCGCTTCCGGTCCGCTCGGGCCGGGCACCGGGTTGCACGGCCGGTCCCCATGACGCAGCGATACGAAGAGTTCGTTCGCGCCGGACGGCAGCGGCACGGTGACCCGTTCGACGATCTCGAACTCCTCGCCGCAAGCGTCGAGCGCATATCCGGGCTCGACGACGATGCATTCGACGCCGTCGGCCGGTTCGATCCGCACGTCCAGGCCCGAGACGATCCCGAAGCCGTGCAGCGCGCGGTTGTGGCGCCGAAGCTTCTCGCGTAGATAGTCCTGTTCCGCCGCGAGCGTGGCGGCGTCGAGCAGCTGCCCCGCGAAGAATCGCGGCCGTACGAGCGGCGCGTGCAGCGAAGTGCACGAGGGCTGCGACAGCCGAGCGAATGCGCGCCTTGCTGCGTCACTTCGCGCCCGCGAGGCGCCGTCCTGCCCGTACACGAGCGACTCGGCAAGCCACGCGAACAGCTCGATCAGCGTAACGCCGGGGTCCGACTCGTTCGAATCCGTCCAGTCCGGGACGTTGACGACGCGTCGCACGCTCTCGGTGAGCGTTCGGGCCGTCGCATCGTCGATCGACGTGGACACGCCCGGAATCGGGGTCGGCGTGGAATCGGTTTCCTCGAGGTAGACACCCGGCGCCAGGTACTCGGCCATGTCCCTCTCCCCGCGAAACGTTCCTGCGGATCGATCTAGCGCAGCGCCTGCTCCAGGTCCGCGACCAGATCCTCCGCCGCTTCGATGCCGCACGCAAGCCGCACCAGGTTCGGCGCGATGCCGGCGGCGCGCATCTGCTCGTCGTCGAGCGTGCCGGCGACCATCGCGGCGGCGTGCACGGCGAGCGATTCGATGCCGCCCAGGCTCACCGCGTGCGTGAAGCGCGACAGGCGCGAGACGAAGCGAGCGGTGTGCGCGTAGTCGCCGGCGATGCGCACCGACAGCACGCCGCCGTAGCCGTGCATCTGCGTGCGCGCGAGCGCGTGCTGCGGGTGGCTCTCGAGCCCCGGGTAATGCACGGCTTCGACGCCGGGGTGCGATTCGAGGAAGCGCGCGACCTGCATCGCGTTGTCGTTCGCGCGCTCCACGCGGAGCGCGAGCGTGCGCAACCCGCGCAGCAGCAGCCACGCGTCGAAGGCGCCGAGCGTCGCGCCGAGCGCGATCGTCGCGCGCCAGATGCGCTCGAGGATCTCGTCGCGCGAGACGATGACGCCCGCGATCAGGTCGTGATGCCCACCGAGGTATTTCGTCGCGCTGTGCACGACGACGTCGACGCCGAGCGCGAGCGGCTGCTGGTTCAGCGGCGTGGCGAAGGTGTTGTCGGCGACGGTGATCGCGCCGCACGCGCGCGCGGCCTCGGTGACCGCGCGCAGGTCGGTGATCGCCATCGTCGGATTCGACGGCGTCTCGAACATAGCGAGCTTCGCGCCGCGGCGAAGCGCCGCGACGATTCCCGCCGTGTCGGTCTGGTCGACGCGCTCGACCTCGACGCCGAAGCGCGGCAGCAGCTCGGTGAACCACTGCGTGCTGCCCATGTAGTGGCTCGTCTGCGCGACGACGCGGTCCCCGGCGCCGAGCAGCCCGAGCAGCACGGAGGAGATCGCGCCCATGCCGCTGGCCGCCAGCAGCGCACCTTCGCCGCCTTCCAGCTGCGCGATGAGCCTCGCGACGCGCTCGTGTGTCGGGTTGCCGTAGCGCGTGTAGAAGCGCGACGGCCGCACGCCGGTGGCCATTCCGGCGAACTCGTGCGCATCGCGTGCCGACCACGTCACCGACATGTGGACCGGCGGCGCCAGCTCGGGGTCGAAGACACCAGGATCGCGGTCGCCGTGCACGACCAGCGTGTCGGCGTGGCCCGGGGGGCCGAGTCGATCGGGTCGATCAGGGCGATGGGGGTGAGTGCGTTCGGCGCGGCCGTCTGCGGCGCGGGCGGGGTCTTCGGTGGCCATCGGAGACGGGCGCCTCCGGGCACCCAGTAGAATGATGCGATGCACGATCATCGCACGATGCGCATTGCGCGCCTGGCGCTCGCCTTCCTCGGCGTGGTCGTGCTCGGCTTCGTCCTCGTCTGGTCGTTCCTCGCTTACCGCGACCCGAACCTGGTCGTCAGCTTCGCGTCGCTGCTGCAGGCCTGCGGCATTCCGCTCGGACGCTGACGCGCGTTCACCGTTTCTCCACACGACCCGCAGATGGCAGCCCGCCGCAACGAATACAGCGAAGCGTCGATCCGTGTCCTGAAAGGCCTCGAGCCGGTGCGCCAGCGCCCCGGCATGTACACGCGCACGGAGAACCCGCTGCACGTCGTGCAGGAGGCGGTCGACAACGCGGCCGACGAGGCGCTCGCCGGCGTCTGCGACGACATCGTCGTCACGCTGCATGCCGACGGGAGCATCGAGGTCGACGACGACGGACGCGGCATCCCGGTCGGCAAGCATCCGGAAGAAGGCGTTCCGGTCGTCGAGATCGTCTTCACGCGCCTGCACGCGGGTGGCAAGTTCGACAAGGCCGACGGCGGCGCCTACAGCTTCTCGGGCGGCCTGCACGGCGTCGGCGTGTCGGTGTCGAACGCATTGTCGAAGCGCTTCGAGGTCACCGTCTGGCGCGACGGCAAGGTGCACCAGATCGCCTTCGAAGGCGGCGAGGTGGCGAGGAAGCTGCACTCGAAGGCGGCCGGCCGCAACGACCGCCGCAGCGGCACCGCGGTGCGTATGTGGCCCGATGCGAAGTATTTCGACACGCTGGCGATTCCGCAGGCCGAACTCGTGCACCTGCTGCGCTCGAAGGCGGTGCTGCTGCCCGGCGTGAAGGTCACGCTCGTCGACGAGAAGAGCGGCAAGCGGCAGAGCTGGCGCTACGAGGAAGGGCTGCGCGGCTACCTCGCCGAGAGCCTTGCGCAGCTGTCCGATTCGCCGCCGATCATTCCGCTGTTCGAGGGCGACCAGTCGGTGCCGGCCGGCCACGAAAGCTTCGCCGAAGGCGAGGGTGCGCAGTGGGTCGTCGCGTGGACGGAGGAAGGACAGGTGCTTCGCGAGTCGTACGTGAACCTGATCCCGACGACCGCCGGCGGCACGCACGAATCGGGGCTGCGCGAAGGGCTCTTCGGTGCGGTGAAGGGCTTCATCGAGCTGCACGGCCTGCAGCCCAAGGGCGTGAAGCTGCTCGCCGAGGACGTCGCCGCGCGTGCGAGCTGGGTCTTGTCCACCAAGGTGCTCGATCCGCAGTTCCAGGGCCAGATCAAGGAGCGACTGAACTCGCGCGATGCGGTGCGGCTCGTCTCGTCGCTCGTGAAGCCGCAGCTCGAGCTGTGGCTGCACCAGCACGTCGAGCACGGCCGCAAGCTCGCCGAGCTGGTGATCCGGCAGGCGCAGGCGCGCAGCCGCGCCGCGCAGAAGGTCGGCAAGAAGAAGGGCTCGGGCGTCGCGGTGCTGCCGGGCAAGCTCACCGACTGCGAGTCCGACGACATCGAGCGCAACGAGATCTTCCTCGTCGAGGGCGATTCGGC
>DASWVL010000253.1:0-5786 GCA_036406255.1 Zeimonas sp. | reverse complement strand
CGGCCGACGCACGTCTTCGACCTCGACCGCATCGACGGCGCGCTCGAGGTGCGCTGGGGCCGTCCGGGCGAACGGCTCGAACTGCTCAACGGCCAGGTCGTCGAACTCGACGGGGGCGTCGGCGTCATCGCCGCCGGAGGCCAGGTCGAGAGCCTGGCGGGCATCATGGGCGGCGAGGCAACGGCGGTCTCCGACCGTACGCGCAACGTCTACGTCGAGGCCGCTTTCTGGTGGCCGGCGGCGATCGCCGGGCGTCCGCGCCGCTACAACCTCGTCACCGATGCCGGAGCGCGTTTCGAGCGCGGCGTCGATCCCGCGACCACGGTCGAGCACCTCGAGTACATCACGCGACTGATCCTCGACGTCTGTGGCGGTCGCGCCGGGCCGGTCGACGACGTCGTCACCGGCCTGCCGGCGCGCGAGCCGGTGCGGCTGCGCGCCGAACGTGCGCGCAAGGTGATCGGCGTCGACATCGGCGACGACGAGATCGTCGCGGTCTTCGAGCGGCTGCACCTGCCGACGCAACGCGACGGCGGAGTCTTCCTCGTGCAGCCGCCGTCGTATCGCTTCGACCTGCAGATCGAGGAAGACCTGATCGAGGAGGTCGTGCGCATCTGGGGCTACGAGCGGCTCCCGGTACGCCCGCCGGTCGGGCCGATGCCGATGCGGCCGGTTCCGGAGGCGAAGCGCAGCGTCGCCGAGCTGGCCCGGGCGATCGCCGCCCGCGACTACCAGGAGGTCGTCACCTACAGCTTCGTCGATTCGGCACTCGAGCGACGCCTGGGCGGCGCCGAGCCGATCCGGCTGCTCAATCCGATCGCCGCGCAGATGGACGTCCTGCGCACGACGCTGTGGGGCGGGCTGGTCGAGACGCTGCGTGCGAACCTGAACCGCAAGGCTGCGCGCGTACGCATCTTCGAGATCGGGCGCGTGTTCGCCGCGGACGCCGGGCGCGAGGCCGATGCGCGGCACGTCGCCGGCATCGCGCAGCCGCAGCGCGTCGCGCTGCTGGCGTACGGTGCGCAGTACGACGAGCAATGGGGTGCCGCGCCGCGGCGCACCGACTTCTTTGACCTGAAGGGCGATCTCGAGGCGGTCCTGCAGCCGGAGCTGCGCTTCGAGGCCGCCGCTCACCCGGCGCTGCATCCGGGGCGCAGCGCGCGCGTCTCGTGCGAGGGCGCGCCGATCGGCTGGATCGGCGAGCTGCACCCCGAACTGCAGCACGCGCTCGAGCTGCCGCTCGCCCCGATTCTCGTCGAGATCGAGCTGGCGCCGGCGCTGCTGCGCAGGCTCCCCGTCCACCAGGAAAGTTCGCGCTTTCCACCGGTCGTGCGCGACCTCGCCGTCGTCGTCGACGCCGATCTGCCGGCCGCGAAGGTGCTCGCGGAGATCGACCAGGCGAGGGCGCAGGCCCCTGCCGCGGCGGTCGTTCGCAACGTGCGGCTGTTCGACGAATATCGCGGTAAGGGATTGGAAAATAAGGAAAAAAGTCTTGCCTTCCGGCTGTGGATGCAAGATACTCGGCGTACCCTGAGCGAAGCCGAGGCGGCCGAAGCGGTCGAGGCGATCGTCTCGCGGCTCACCCGATCCATCGGCGCAAGGCTGCGCTCGGGCCGAAGCGAAGAGCCCTAGCCCGAAAGATTCGATCCCCAGGCAGATTCGAGAACGATGGCGGAAACGATGATCCCGTTCGGCCACGCGGTCCCGGACCATCGCAGCGAGGCGTCCGTCGAACCGAAGGCCGGCGCCATGGAATCCGGGGTCCTCGCCGTGCGAGTCCCCGAGACGCCCTCCGCGTCGCCGTCGCCGCGCGACGACCGCGGATGGACCGAACGATCTCCCGCGTCCGGGTCCGACGAGCCGCCCGCTCGGCCCGGCGCAGCATCCGACGGTGCCGGGGCGGCGGGAGAAACCTTCACGCTGACGAAGGCCGAGCTGGCCGAGATGCTGTTCGAGCGAGTCGGCCTGAACAAGCGTGAAGCGAAGGACATGGTCGAGACCTTCTTCGACGAGATCCGCGGAGCGCTCGAGCGCGGCGGATGCGTGAAGCTCTCCGGCTTCGGCAATTTCCAGCTGCGCGACAAGCCGCAGCGGCCCGGGCGCAACCCCAAGACCGGCGAGGAGATCCCGATCTCGGCGCGCCGCGTCGTCACCTTCCACGCCAGCCAGAAGCTGAAGTCGCAGATCGAGGGCACGGAAACCTGATTCGCGCCCGGCACGGCACACGATGCAGAACAAGACCGATACGAAGGCAGTGTTGCCGCCGATTCCCGCGAAGCGTTATTTCACGATCGGCGAGGTGAGCGAGCTTTGCGGCGTCAAGCCGCACGTGCTTCGCTACTGGGAGCAGGAATTCACGCAGCTGCGCCCGATGAAGCGGCGCGGCAACCGACGCTACTACCAGCACCACGAAGTGCTGCTCGTGCGTCGCATCCGCGAGCTGCTCTACGAGCAGGGCTTCACGATCAGCGGCGCACGTAACCGTCTCGGCGAGGCGCAGCACGCGGGCAAGCGCAGTGAAGGTGCGGCAGCCGAGCCCGGCGCGATCGTCGCCGCCACCGAGGTGCCCGCTCTCGATGCCGCCGCTCGGGGCACCGACCTGGATGCGATCCGCACCGAACTCGAGCGTGCGCTCGAGCTGCTGCGCTGACTGCGGTATCCTTCGCTCGCCGTCTCCGGCCCCGCAGCGCAGGCTGCTATACTTCGCGGCTTCGGGACGTAGCGCAGCCTGGTAGCGCACTTGCATGGGGTGCAAGGGGTCGCGAGTTCGAATCCCGCCGTCCCGACCAAAAATCAAGGGCTTGCAGCGGAAACATCGTCATCGAACCTCGATGATCGCGAGAACCCTGCAACGCCTCGTGCGCTCCGTGCCGTCCTCCGACGGCGCCGGCGTGCGCCTGCTGCGCAGCCTCGGCCAACCGCTCGGGCCGCGGCAGGCGCTGCGCGTCGACCCGTTCCTGCTGCTCGACGAGTTCTCGTCGGAGAACCCGGACGACTACGTTGCCGGCTTCCCCGCGCATCCGCACCGCGGCTTCGAGACGATCACCTACATGCTCGACGGCCACATGCTGCACGAGGATCACCTCGGGAACCGCGGCGACCTCAAGAGCGGCGGCGTGCAGTGGATGACCGCCGGCCGCGGCATCGTCCATTCGGAGATGCCGCAGCAGATGCAGGGACGGATGCGCGGCTTCCAGTTGTGGCTGAACCTGCCGGCACGCGAGAAGATGCGCGAGCCCGAGTACGTCGACCTGCAGCCCGAGCGCATCCCCGAGGTGTCGCTGCCCGGGGGCGGGCTCGTGCGCGTCGTGGCGGGAACGCTCACGATCGACGGTGACGCAACGTCGGGACCGATCGCCGGCCGCTCGACCGAGCCCGTGTATTTCGACGTGCGCCTGCCCGCGGGCGCGCACTTCGAGCAGGCGCTGCCCGCGGGTCACAACGCGTTCGTCTACCCGTACGAAGGGCGAGTGAACGTCGGCCCGGCCGACGCGATGCACGCGCTCGATGCGCATGCGGCCGGTGTCCTGTCCGAGACCGGGCCGGTGCGCGTGGAGGCGATCGCCCAGGCGGGCGATTCGCGCTTCCTGCTGATCGCCGGTCGCCCGATCGGCGAGCCGGTGGTGCAGTACGGCCCGTTCGTGATGAACACGACCGAAGAGATCGAGCAGGCGCTGCGCGATTTTCGCGACGGGAGCGCGTAGCCGCGCGGATCCTACGCGGCCACCCCGAGGTAACGACTCATCATGTCCGGTCGGGCCTCGAGCTGCGCCGCACTGCCCGAGAACACCAGGTGCCCGTTGTTCAGCAGGTAGCAGCGGTGCGCCATCTTCAGCGCCGCGGCACGTTCTGTTCGACGAGAATGATGGTGCGCCCCTGCGCCGCGAGCTGCCGGCACACCGCCAAGAGGTCGCGCACGATCAACGGCGCAAGCTTCTCGAAGGGCTCGTCCAGCAGGATCAGCCGGGCGTCGCGGATCATCGGGCCGCCGTAGTGCTTCCACAGCCAGCGCGCCTCGAGCACCGGTGTTCCGGGCAAAAGGGCCTGGGCCTTGCGCAGCACGAGCGACGGCGCATGGCGCCGCGACGATGCATCGGTGCGTGCCGGCGCATCGGCATGCGCGAGTCGCAGCGCACGCCGGTCGAGCCACGCCCTGAACTCGCCGCAGATCCCGCCGCGGAACGCGGTGACGAGCACGACGAAAACGACGCCGAGGATCAGCTTCCTGTACTCGCCGATCACCTCGACGAATTGCAGCACCTCGTACAGGTACAGCCAGACGAAGGCGCCGAAAACACTCCGCGTGCAAATTCCCGCACCGCCCACCTCGACGCGTCGGGTATCTTATCATCGCGGTGATGCAGCCTTTCCATCTCGCCTTTCCGGTCGACGATCTCGCCGCGGCGCGCGCCTTCTATGGCGGGCTGCTTGGCTGCCCCGAGGGGCGCAGCTCCGACGAGTGGATCGACTTCGACCTCTACGGCCACCAGATCGTCGCGCACCTGGCGCCCGATCATCCGCGAGCGAAGTCGACGAACGAGGTCGACGGCGACGCGGTGCCGGTCCCGCACTTCGGCGTCGTATTGTCGATCGACGACTGGCACGCGCTCGCCGAGCGGCTGCGGGCGGCCGGCACGCGCTTCGTCATCGAGCCGCACGTGCGCTTCGAGGGGCTGCCCGGCGAGCAGGCGACGATGTTCTTCCTCGATCCGTCGGGCAACGCGCTCGAGTTCAAGGCATTCCGCGATCTCTCGTCGCTGTTCGCCAGGCAGTAGCGCGCTCGCGTCGCTCAGCGCTGGGTACTCGCCTCGCGCAGAGAAGGCTCGGCGAACAACTCGTCGAGCGGCGCCGCCTTGCCGATCAGCTCACCCTGGATGTGGTCGACGCCCAGTTCGGTGAGCCGGTCGAGGATGTCCTGGTTGTGCACGTGTTCGGCGATCGTGCGGATGTTCAGCCGGCGCGCCACGCGCACCGTGGAGAGCACGATCTCCTCGTCGATCGCGCTCGTCACCAGGTTGCGGATGAACGAGCCGTCGATCTTCAGGTAGTCGAGGGGAAAGCGCTTCAGGTATTCGAAGGTGGCCAGTCCGGTGCCGAAGTCGTCGAGCGCGATGCCGAATCCCTCGGCCTTCAGGTCGTCGACCAGGCGCGAGGCGGCGGCCGGGTTGCGGATCGCCTCGCTCTCGGTGATCTCGAACACGATCTTCTCGGGGGGGATGCCGAATTCGGCGCGCTGCTCGCGGATGTAGCCGGCAATGGTGCCGTCGCTCATCGTGAGACCCGACAGGTTGATCGAGCACTTCCAGGTGCGCGCGAGCGCGTCCGGATGTGAAGCGAGCCAGGAGAAGATGCGCCGGATCACGCCACGGTCCATCGCCGGCGTCATCTGCGCCTGCACGGCGAGCGAGAGGAATTCGGGCGGGCGGATCAGGCCCCCGTCCCGGTCGAGCAGGCGGATCAGCACCTCGTAGGAGAGCATTCCCGCCGGCGCTTCCGGGTCGACGATCGGTTGCGCGTGCATCTCGAAGCGCTTCTCCCGGATCGCCTCGCGGATGTGCTCGATCTTGCCCTGATGCGCACGGCGGGCGTCGATCATCGTCTGCGAGAGCGGCTCGACGAACAACTGGGGCTCGCGCACGCTCGCCGCGATCGCCATCGCGTCGGACAGCGACATCAGGCAGTCCTCGCTGTTGATCAGCGCGTGCCGGTCGACGAGCAGCCCGCCGACGCAGGTCTGCAGCCGCAGGCTGCCGTTCTCGGTCTTGAAGAGCTGGCCGTTGAGCTGC
>DASWVL010000252.1:0-4487 GCA_036406255.1 Zeimonas sp. | reverse complement strand
CGCCGGCTGGCGCCGCGTAACTCGCTGCGCGCGCTGCGCGCGCTCCGCTCGAACGGACGCGGCGAGAGTGAAGACGACGCGCGCTGCGCGCGCGCGCCGGCGCTGCTGCGCTTCTCGGCTGCGCACAAGCGCGCCCGCGGCAGACGGCCCGCGCCTTTGCAGGCACGCTGGTCGGTCGTGCAGCCAACACCGGCATTCGCCCTCCACCCAGCCCCCACGCTACCGTCGTCGGCCCATTGTCGCCGGCAGCGAAAGATCGGTTCCCGCACGAAGATTCGTTTCACGCCGCCGCTGCGCGCTGGCGCAGCGCCTCGTAGAGGACGACGCCGGCCGCAACCGAAACGTTCAGGCTGCCGACCTGCCCGCGCATCGGAATGCGCGCGAGCGCGTCGCAGCGTTCGCGGGTGAGCCGGCGCATGCCGCTGCCTTCGGCGCCGAGCACCCAGGCGATCGGGCCGGTCAACGTCTGCCCGAAGACGTCGACGTCGGCGCGCTCGTCGGTGCCGACGACGAAGACGTTGCGATCGCGGATTTCGTCGAGCGCGCGCGCGAGGTTCGTGACCATTACGTAGGGCACGCTCTCGGCGGCACCGCTGGCGGTCTGCATCGCGATCTCGGTGAGCCCGCAGGCGCGATCCTTCGGCGCGATGACCGCCGCCGCTCCGGCGCCGTCGGCGACCCGCAGGCACGCGCCGAGATTGCGCGGATCGGTGACTCCGTCGAGCACGAGCAGCAGCACCGGGTCGGGGTCGTTCTCGCGGGCATCGAGCAGCTCTTCGAGCCGCACGCTGGGCGGCGCGGCCTCGACGAGCGCGACGACTCCCTGGTGCCGCTTGCGCGGGCACAGTCGCTCGATGCGCTCGGGGTCGACGAAATGCGCGCGCACGCCGGCATCTTCGGCCACGCGCAGCAGGTCGCGCACGCGGGCGTCCTCGCGACGCGCATCGACGTACAGCTCCCGAATGCCGGCCGGCGCGCGGCGAAGCCGCGCGAGAACCGCGTGGAATCCGTAGATCAGCATCGGCGCACCCGGCCGCCCTCAGTGGCGGCGCCGCAGGCCGGTGCGACGCTTCTTCGCAGCGGCGGCCGCCGGCTTCTTTCGCGCGGCGATCCGCTCCTCGCGCGCCTTCTTCACCTTTTCCGACTTCGCCGGTGCGGCCTTCGGCGCGGCCGGTGCATCGGCCTCGCGCGTCTCGCGACGCTGCAGCTCGCGGAAACCGAGGCGATCGACGAGCCGGAAGTCGATGCGCCGCGCCTCGAGATCGACACGCGAGACCTGCACCTCGACTTCGTCGGTGAGCCGGAAGCGCTTCCCGGTGCGTTCGCCGCGCAGTTCGTGCGCAACCTCGTTGTACTGGAAGTACTCGCTGCCGAGTTCGGAGACGTGCACGAGCCCTTCGACGTACAGCTCATCGAGCGTGACGAAGACGCCGAAGGGCGCGACGCCCGTCACATGCCCCACGAATGCCTCGCCGACCCGCTCGCGGACGTACATGCACTTGAGCCACGCGGCGACGTCGCGCGAAGCCTCGTCGGCGCGCCGCTCGTGCATCGAGCACAGCGCACCGAGCAGTCGCCACAGTTCGTGTTCACGGCGACGCTCGCCGGCCTCGTCCGCCTGCGCCGTCCGCGTGCCGGCGCGCGTGCCTGTGCCCGTGCGTGCGCTCGCGCGCGAAGAGGCCGGCGCGGATGCCGCGGCGGTACGTCCGGTACCCGGGCGGGACTTGCGCGCCGCCGCGCCCGTACGCCCTGCGCCTGCGACACCGGAATCGCCTGCGGGCCGCTTCGCGACGGCCCTGCCCTCCGGCGCGACGTCGTCGTGCGATTCGCGCCGTGCATCGAAGGTCACGCCCGTTGCCGCTCCCTCGTCGTCGATCCCGGGTTCGACGAGATCGTCGTCGACACCCGGCGGTCGAGCGCGCATCACCTCGCCGAGCAATGCGGCGTCGGGCTGCGGCCGGTAGCGATCGCCGCGCAGCAGCGCCTTGATCACGCGGTGCGTCAGCAGGTCGGGATAGCGCCGGATCGGCGAGGTGAAATGCGCATACGCCTCGTAGGCGAGACCGAAGTGCCCGGCGTTGTCGGGCGAGTAGACCGCCTGCTGCATCGACCGCAGCATCATCGTCTGCAGCAGCATCGCATCGGGTCGCGCGCGCACCTGCTCGGCGAGCGCCGCGTAGTCGGCGGGCGACGGATCGTCGCCTCCGGCCAGCGCAAGCCCGAAGCCACGCAGGAATTCGCGCAGCTGCGCCAGCTTCTCGGGCACCGGACCTTCGTGTACGCGGTACAGCCCGTCGTGTCGGCTGCGCCGCATCCAGTCGGCGGCGCAGACGTTCGCCGCCAGCATGCATTCCTCGATCAGCTTGTGCGCGTCGTTGCGCTGGCTGGGCACGATGCGCTCGATGCGACCGGCCGGATCGCAGACGATCTTCGTCTCGACGGTCTCGAAGTCGATCGCGCCGCGCGCGCGCCGCGCCGCGAGGAGAACGCGGTACGCCTCGTGCAGGTTGCGCAACTGCGGCGCGAGCGCGGCGTGCGCGGGCGCCACCGACAGCGATGCGGCGGCGCCCGAGAGCATCGCCCACACCTCGTCGTAGGTCAGGCGCGCCGCCGAGTGCATCACCGCCTCGTAGAACTGGTATCCGCGCATGCGTCCGCTGTTCTCGATCACCATGTCGCAGACGAGCACCAGGCGGTCGACGTTCGGATTCAGCGAGCACAAGCCGTTGGAGAGCTTCTCCGGAAGCATCGGGATCACGCGGCGCGGGAAATACACTGAAGTGCTGCGTTCGAGCGCGTCGCGATCGAGCGCATCGCCCTCGCCGACGTAGGCCGAGACGTCGGCGATCGCGACGATCAGGCGGAATCCGCCTTCGCGGCGCGCGCCCGCCGGCACCGGCTCGCAATAGACTGCGTCGTCGAAGTCGCGCGCATCCTCGCCGTCGATCGTCACCAGCGGCACGTCGCGCAGGTCGACGCGGCCCTTCAGGTCGGCCGTGCGCACCGCGTTCGGCAGGTCCGCCGCGCGCTGGAGCGCCGCATCGCTGAAGGTATGCGGCACGTCGAACTTGCGCACCGCGATCTCGATCTCCATCCCCGGATCGTCGATCTCGCCGAGCACTTCGACGACGCGTCCGATCGGCGGGGTCCCGCCCACCGGCGGCTCGACGATCTCGACGGTGACGACCTGCCCCTGCTGCGCACGCTGCGTGTCTCCGGCGGGAATGACGATGTCGTGCTTGATGCGCTGGTCTTCCGGCACGACGAGCGAGACGCCGCGCTCCTCGAGGAAGCGCCCGACGATGCGCCGGTTCGCACGTTCGGTGACCTCGACGATGCGCCCTTCGGGACGGCCGCGCGCGTCGAAGCCGGTGCGCTTGAGCAGCACCCGATCGCCGTGCATCACCTTCTGCATCTCGCGTGGCGACAGGAACACGTCGACGCCACCCTCGTCAAGGATCAGGAAACCAAAGCCGTC
Source organism: Zeimonas sp. (assembly GCA_036406255.1). Lineage (GTDB taxonomy): Bacteria > Pseudomonadota > Gammaproteobacteria > Burkholderiales > Burkholderiaceae_E > Zeimonas. The sequence goes on along the minus strand of DASWVL010000252.1, from coordinate 1,009 downwards.
GCGGTGCCCCTGCACACGTCCGGCGACGAGGTCGAGCTTGCTCGCCAGCAGCAGCACGCCCTTGCGGTTCGGAAGCAGCTGGCCGTCGCGCTCCATCGCCAGCAGCCGCCGGTTCAGGTTGTCGAAATGCGTCGACGGCACCGCGAGGCGCTCGGCGAGTTCGTGCGGCGTCATCGGCACGTCGGCCGCGCGCAGGCACTCGAGGATCGCTTCGCGCGTCGGTGCGAACCAGGCCTTTCCGGTCACGGCGCCGCCCCGCTCGATTCGACAAACGCTAGGCCGCCGTGTAAGATCCCGCCTCTACGCGCGACCGGCCCTCCCGGTCGCTGCCTGCGGTCATCGCCCCAGGCACATCGCCCAGATGGCGGAATTGGTAGACGCACCAGGTTCAGGTCCTGGCGGTGGCAACACTGTGGAGGTTCGAGTCCTCTTCTGGGCACCATCATGAAGCCTGCGCGAGCAGGCTTTCTTGTTTTCGCGGAAGGCAGGACACTACCCCCACCGCGCCTTCAGGTCGCCCGGCCGCATGTGGTCGTACTCCTCGAATGGCTGGTGAATCCACGGATTGCTCGGCAGATGCTCGACCGCATAGTCGGGCTGCGCGATCGATGCGCCCTTGCGCCATAGTACCGCCGTGCGGATCTCGCTCGCCTGCGGATGACGCGCTCGCAACGCGGGCACGAGCCGCACCAGCGTTGCACCGGAATCGGCGAGATCGTCGGTGACGAGCCAGTTCGGGCCGGGAAGCGCACCGGCACTGGCCAGTTGCTCGCCGATGAGCAGGTCGCCGCGTCGCGTGCCTTCCGCTTCGCGGTACGAACTGGTGAAGACGACGCCGAGCGGCTTGTCGAACAGGCGCGAGAACACGTCGCCGATGCGCAGGCCGCCGCGCGCGACGCAGACGACCGCATCGAAGCTCCAGCCCGACTCCCAGACCTTGAGCGCGAGCTTCTCGGTGAGCCGGTTGTATTCGTCCCAGGAGACGTGCAGGTCGCGCATTCGTATTCGC
>DASWVL010000251.1:0-9247 GCA_036406255.1 Zeimonas sp. | reverse complement strand
CAGGCGCGCGCGCAGCGCCGGGTCGAGCGCGGCGAAGGGCTCGTCGAGCAGCAGCGCGCGCGGCGTGCGGGCGAGTGCGCGCGCCAGCGCAGTGCGCTGGCGTTGCCCGCCCGACAGCTGGTCGGGGTAGCGTTCGCCGAGTGGCGCGATGCCGAGGGCGTCGAGCCATCGTTCGGCGCGCGGATCGCGAACGCCGGTCGTCGGATTGAAGATCGAGCGTGCGAGCCCGAAGGCGACGTTCTGGCGAACGGTGAGGTGCGGGAACAGCGCGTAGTCCTGGAACAGGTATCCGACGTCGCGTTCGCGGGCCGGGACGTCGAGGCCGGCGTGCGAGTCGTACAGCCGGCGGCCGAGCACCGCGATGCGGCCGCGCTGCGGCCGCAGCAATCCGGCGATCGCCTGCAGCATGAGGCTCTTGCCGGCGCCGGAAGCTCCGCAGACGACCACTCGCCGCGCTGTGGTCGAGAAGCGCACTTGCAGCGCGAAACCGCCGTCACGTCGATGCGCGTTCGCGTCGCGTTCGCGCGCGCCGCGGACGCCGGGCGAGCGCAGCGTCGATTCGATGTCGAGCGCGAAGGTTTGCACCGGTTCGCGACCGGCGCCGTCGCGAGGAAGGTCCGCCTGCCTCATCGTGACGGGCTCACGCCGGGCGTCGTCCGGGCGACAGTCGACCGACGGCGAGCAGCACGACGATGCAGGTCGCCGAAACGATGCCGACGAGCACGTTCGCGGTCGCGTCCTGGCCGGCCTGCACCGCTTCGTACACGGCGATCGACAGCGTCTGCGTGCGGCCGGGGATGCTGCCGGCGATCATCAGCGTCGCACCGAACTCGCCGAGTGCACGTGCGAAGGCGAGCAGCAGCCCGGCGAGGATGCCGCGGCGCGCGAGCGGCAGCGTCACTCGCACGAACACGGCGAGCGGCGACAGCCCGAGAACGCGCGCCGCCTTCTCGAACTGCGGATCGATCGTCTCGAAGGCGGCCAGGGCCGACTTCATCACCAGCGGAAACGCGACCACGGTGGCCGCGATCACGGCGCCGGTGAAGGTGAAGATCAGCGTGATGCCGAAGTGCTCGTCCAGGAAAGCACCGATCGGGCCGTTGCGGCCGAGCAGGACGAGCAGGTAGTAGCCGAGCACCGTCGGCGGCAGCACCATCGGCAACGTGAGCAGCGCATCGAGCAGGTCGCGCCCCGGGAACCGCCAGCGCGCCAGCGCATAGCCGACGCCGATGCCGAGCAGTGCGTTGAGCAGCGTTGCCCATCCCGCGACCTGCAGCGACAGCTTCAGTGCAATCCACGCGGGCTCCACTGCGCTTCAGCGATTCGCGAAGCCGAAGCGCGCGAGGATCTCCTGCCCCTGTGCGCCGACGAGGAACTCGATGAACGAACGCGCGCCGGAGGGATTCGCCGACGCGGTGACCGGCGCCACCGGATAGAGCACCGGTTCCTCGAGCGGAACGTCGAACACGACGCGCACGCGGTCCTTCATCAGGGCGGCGTCGGTCGCGTAGACGAAACCGGCGTCCACCTCGCCGCGGGCGACGTAGTCGAGCACCTGACGGACCGACTGCGCACGGATCCACTTCGATTCGAGTTCATGGCGCCCACCCGTGGCCTGCAGCGCCGCCTCGGCATAGCGGCCGGCCGGGACGCTGCGCGGATCGCCGATCGCGATGCGTTGCACGCTGTCCCGACGCAGGTCGGCGAGCGCGGCGATCGGCTGCCGGGATGCAACGGGCACCACGACGACGAGCACGTTGCGTGCGAAGGTGCGCCGCGCCGAGGGGTCGACGAGCCTCTTCGCCTCGGCACGGTCCATCGTTTCCCCGTCGGCCGAGGCGAACACGTCGACCGGAGCGCCCTTGTCGAGCTGCTGCAGCAAGGTGCCGGAGGCGGCGAAGTTCAGCAGCACGCGCTCGCCGGGGTTTCGCCGTTCCCAGGCCGCAGCGATCTCGCGGAACGCGTTCTGCAGGCTCGCCGCGGCCGAAACGGTGAGATCTGCCGCCTGCGCGATCGATGCGGACAGTGCAAGCAGGCAGGCGAGCGACGCGAGCGCGAAGCGACAGAACACGCAGGACTCCGGTGGAGAGGACGCCGGACCACCGTAGTATACAGTCGTACATAACGCTCTCCACCGTTTGCGGCATGGTTTTGCCGCGTATCATCGACCGCATGTGCCGTCTCGAAGGACGCCCGTCTTCCGCGGCTCGCCTGCGCTTCGCCGAGGCGCTCGGTCGTCGGGCGGTCGCCGTCGCGTCGCGCCTCGTCGCGCTCCTCGCGGCGGTCGTCGCCGTCGTCTTCTCTCCCGCGGCTTCGCCTGTCTTCGCGCAGGACGCCGAACCTGCGCCGCGCACCGCGCTCGTGCTCACGCTCGACGGAGCGATCGGCCCGGCGAGCGCCGATTACGTCGTGCGCGGCATCCGCCGCGCCGAACGCGACGGCGCCGCAGCGGTCGTGTTGCGGATGGACACCCCTGGCGGGCTCGACACCTCGATGCGCGAGATCATCCGCGCGATCGTCTCGTCGCCGGTGCCGGTGCTCGGCTTCGTCGCGCCGGGCGGCGCGCGCGCGGCAAGCGCGGGAACCTACATCCTCTATGCGAGCCACGTCGCGGCGATGGCGCCCGGGACGAACCTCGGTGCGGCGACGCCGGTGGCGATCGGCGGTGGCGGTTTGCCCTTCGGCGGAGACGACGAGCCGCCCGGCCGCCGCGGCGAGCGCGACCGCGATGCGTCGAAGGGCGACCGCGACGCATCGAAGGGCGACGGAAACGCGTCGACGAAAGACGGCGACGCATCGAAGGACACGGGTGCGGGCCGGGACGCCGAGGCGAAGAAGCCCGCCGAGCGGGCGCGCGAGCCCGGCTCGGCGATGGAAGCGAAGGCGATCAACGACGCCGTCGCCTACATCCGCTCGCTTGCGGAAATGCGCGGTCGCAACGCCGATTGGGCCGAACGCGCGGTGCGCGAGGCGGCGAGCCTGTCGGCGGTGGACGCGCAGGCGCAGAACGTCGTCGACCTGGTGGCGCGCGACGTCGCCGACCTGCTGGAGAAAGCCGACGGCCGCACGGTCTCGCTCGGCGGCGAGCGCGTCGCACTGAAGACGAGCGGGCTCGAGCAACGGAACGTCGAACCCGACTGGCGCGCCGAGCTGCTCGCCGTGCTGACGAACCCGAGCCTGGCGCTGATCCTGATGACGATCGGCTTCTATGGGTTGATCTTCGAATTCATGAACCCGGGGTCGCTGTACCCGGGCATCGTCGGAGCGATCTGCCTGCTGCTCGGCCTGTACGCGCTGTCGGTGCTGCCGGTGAACTACGCCGGTCTCGGCCTCATCGTGTTCGGGCTGCTGCTGATGGTCGCCGAAGCGTTCACGCCATCGGCCGGCGCTGCCGCGCTTGGCGGCGCCGTCGCTTTCGTGCTCGGCGCGACGATCCTGATCGACACCGAAGCACCGGGTTTCGGCGTTCCTTGGACGTCGATCGGCGCGATCGTCGCCGCGAGCCTGGCGTTCTCGCTGCTAGTCTTGCGCATGCTTTGGGGCTCGCGACGGCGTCCGGTGAAGACCGGAGAACGCGGGATGCTCGGCGAGCGCGCAACGGTGCTCGAGTGGAGCGACGGCAGCGGGCGGGTGCTCGCCGCGGGCGAGCGCTGGCGCGCCGTGGGCGATTCGTCGATCGCGCCCGGGCAGCGCGTGCGCGTGGTGTCGGTCGACGGGCTGGTCCTGCGCGTCGCCCCCGAATCCTGAATCCGCGGCAACCCCGAGGAGATCCGATGCCCTTCGACCTGGCCGTCTACCTGCCCATCGTCATCATCGTCGTCGCGATCCTTGCGACTTCGATCCGGATCCTGCGCGAATACGAGCGCGGCGTGGTCTTCACGCTCGGTCGTTTCACCGGCGTCAAGGGCCCGGGCCTGATCCTGCTGCTGCCGTACGTGCAGCAGATGGTGCGCGTCGACCAGCGCACGCTCGTGCTCGACGTCCCGACGCAGGACGTCATCTCGCGCGACAACGTCTCGGTGAAGGTGAACGCCGTCCTCTATTTCCGCGTCGTGCAGGCCGACAAGTCGGTGATCCAGGTCGAGGACTTCCAGCAGGCGACGAGCCAGCTCGCGCAGACCACGCTGCGCTCGGTGCTCGGCAAGCACGACCTGGACGAGATGCTCTCCGAGCGCGACAAGCTGAACAACGACATCCAGGACATCCTCGACGCGCAGACCGATGCGTGGGGCATCAAGGTCTCGAACGTCGAGATCAAGCACGTCGACCTCGACGAGAGCATGATCCGCGTGATCGCCCGGCAGGCAGAGGCCGAGCGCGAGCGGCGTGCGAAGGTGATCAGCGCCGAAGGCGAGGAGCAGGCGGCACAGAAGCTTTTCGAGGCCGCCGAGATTCTCGCGGCGCGCCCGGAGGCGATGCAGCTGCGCTACCTGAACACGCTGGCGACGATCGGCACGCAGAACAACACGACGGTCGTCTTCCCGTTCCCGATCGAGTTCGGCGATCTGCTCTCGGCGCTGCGCGGCGGCCCGCCGCCGCGGCCGGCGGCGCCCTCTGCGGCAGCGCCGGGCGCGGCTGCACAGGCACCTCGACAGCCCGAGGTGCCGCCGCCCGCCGGTCGCGCCGCAGTCTGAGCGTCTTCGGGCCCGACCGGAGCCGGTGGGCGATGTGCGGCCGTTACGTGCTCTACGGACCCGACGAGGCGATCATCGAAGGCTTCAGCCTCGCCGAGCTGCCGCCCTTCGGCCCGCGCTACAACGTGGCACCGTCGACGCCCGTGCTGGCGATCCGCACCGATCGGCGCGAGCGGCGGCGCATCGCCGAAGTGATGCGCTGGGGACTGGTGCCGCACTGGGCGAAGGATCCGTCGATCGGCGCGCGGTTGATCAACGCACGTGCGGAGACGATCGCGACGAAGCCGGCTTTTCGGGATGCGTTCCGCCGCGGCCGTTGCGTGATCCCGGCCAACGGCTTCTACGAGTGGAAGACGATCGAGGCACCCGGACGGCGCCGCAAGCAGCCGTACTACCTGCACCGCTCCGACGGCGGCCTGATCGCGATGGCGGGGCTGTACGACCGGCACGATGCGCCCGACGGTCCGGTGGCTACCTGCTGCATCGTCACGGCCACTGCGAACGTGGTCGCCGCGCAGACGCACGACCGCATGCCGGTGCTGCTCGACCGGCCGGGCGTCGACGCGTGGCTCGATCCCGACGCCGACCTCGAGGCGCTGAAGCCGCTGCTCGAACCGTGCCCCGACGACTGGCTCGCGCTGCGCACGGTGGCGCCTGCGGTGAGCGATCCGCGGCACGAGGGCGCCGCGCTGATCGAACCGTGGCAGGTCGGAGCGTGAGCGGTCAGTCGCCCGCGCGCGCGTAGACGATCTCCTCGCGCGAGCCGAACGACACGGCGTTGTCGGTCAGGAAGATCCGCTCGGCGCGCAACGCGAACCAGCGCACGCGGGCGAACGCGCGGGCGATCGCTTCGGGGGCCTGCGCCGGGTCGCCGATCTGCGGAAACTTCGTCGCGTAGGCCCCGCGTGCAGTGTGCAACGCATCGCCTTCGAGCGCCTGCACGCGCCCGGCAATCTGCACGCCGCGCAGCGTGCGCCAGTCGCTCGCATCCCCGTGGATCGCCGCCGCCGCGCGCGGATCGGCGGCCAGCTCGGCGACGTGGCGGCTCGATGGCGACGAGACGAAGACGAGCCAGGGTCGCGTGTCGGCCTCGAAACGTTCCGCGTAGAAGACGGGGGCGACCCAGGGGCCGCCGGCCCCCGTGCTCGCCAGCGTCATCACCCGGTTCGACGCGATCAGTGCGCGGATGCGGTCGCGCGCGTCGGGCGTCGTGTCGTCGTCGCTCATCTCGGTCCTTCCGTTTCCGCCGCACCGGCAGCGGCACTCGCGCCGGCCGGCTCGTGCAGGCGCTTCAGCCGGTACGCCAGTTGTGCGCGCGTCAGCCCGAGCATCCGCGCGGCCGACGACAGGTTGCCGCGCGCCTTGTCGACCGCGGTCTCGAGCAGCATGGCCTCGACCTGGTCGAGCGTCATCACGCCGTTGAAGACGGCCTCCGACAATGCCCGGCCCGGCTCCCAGCTGCGCACGCCGAGTGCGCCGTGCGCGTCGAGCGACAGCGACGTCGCCTCGTCGTCGGGTTGCGACGCGAACAGCTGGTGCACCTCGACGCGCGTGGCGGGCGGCGCGAGCAGCACGCCCCGTTCGACGACGTTGCGCAGCTCGCGGATGTTTCCGGGCCAGTCGCAGGACAGCAGCGCGCGCTTGGCCTTGTCGCTGAAGCCGAGCACCTTCTTTCCCTGGATCGCGCACTGCTCGGCGAGGAAGCGCTTGGCGAGCAGCGGGATGTCCTCCTTGCGCTCGCGCAACGGCGGGATCTCGATCTGGAAGGCGTTCAGCCGGTAGTACAGGTCGGAGCGGAAGCGGCCGTCGCGAACCGCTTCCTGCAGCCGGCAGTTCGTCGCCGCGACGACACGCACGTCGACGCGCCGCGTGCGGTGGTCGCCCACGCGCTCCACCTCGCCCTCCTGCAGCGCGCGCAGCAGCTTGCTCTGCGCGGGCAGCGGCAGGTCGCCGATCTCGTCGAGGAAGAGCGTGCCGCCGTCGGCGCGTTCGAAGCGCCCCGGACGCGTGAGCTGCGCGCCCGTGTACGCGCCTTTCTCGACGCCGAACAGCTCCGCCTCGACCAGCTCGTTGGGCATGGCCGCGCAGTTCAGCGCGACGAAGGGTTTCGAGCGGCGATCGCTCATCCGGTGCAGCGCGCGCGCGAACAGTTCCTTGCCCACGCCCGTCTCGCCGAGCAGCAGCACCGCGATGCGACTTCCGGCGGCTAGCCGCAGCAGTTCGAACGCGCTGCGGAATGCCGGCGCGTTGCCCGCGATGTCGGGTGCGAGTCCGTCCTTCTGGTCGATCGTCGAGCGCAGTTCGACGACCTGCGTCTGCAGGTCGAGCAGTTGCTCGGCGATCGATTCGCGGTTGAAGAACTGCTGGTGCTCCTCGGCGTCGTCCCATTCGTCGATCGGCTTGCCGACGATCCGGCAGTGCTCGTCGCCCATGCCGCTGCACTCGACCTCCTTGTAGAGGATCGGACGGCCCATGAAGGCCGACGTGTAGCCGCAGGCGTAGCCGATCTGGGTCCAGCACACCGGCTCGTCGTGCGTGCCGTAGTAGTGCCGGTGCCACTGGCCCTCCCACGAGTTCTCCCAGCGGAACTCGCCGTAGAAGTGCCCGGCCGAGCGGTCGAGTTCCAGCCGCAGCGGGACGACGTGCACGATGCCTTCGAGCGTGTGCAGCTGGGGTCCGGTCATGAAGGCATCGAGATCGCTCGCGCTCTGCGATCGCGTGCGCGCGATCTCGGCGTCCCGGGCGCCCGATGCGTAGCCCATGCGCATCAGCAGGCCGCGCGCGCGGGGCATGCCGAGCGTGTCGATCAGCTCCTTGCGCAACAGCGCCTGCGCTTCGGCGTGCACGAGCAGCATCCGATGCTCGCGCAACCAGATCTGCCCGGTCTCGGAGCAGAAGTGCACCTGCGCGCGCAAGTCGTCGGCGCGGATCGCACCCTTCGCGCGATCTTCATCGGTGGCACGCGGAACGCTGCGCAGCCTCGTCATCGTCGTCTCCTGCCGAGACTGCATTCGAGGCTTCGCACCGCCGCCGCTCCTTGATGGAGATCAACGTTCGTCGGCGTCGCGCGGCTTCGGCATTTGATCAAAAGAGCAAACCGCCCGCGTGCGAGCGCGCGGTTCGCTCAAACGAGCAAGCGGCGCCAGGGACGGTGACGGCGCGAACGCCTGCGCCGTGGGCCCGGCTCATCGCACTGCAGCACGCGCTCGAAGCGCCCGCGCGTGCGCGGCGGGGGCGCCGCCGGCCTTTCGCCTGCCGGCGGCGACAGGCGGTCCGCCCGGTCTCCCTGCTGCGGTGCGCCATGGGCCGATCGCCGCAAGTGGCACAGGCCTTGCGATCCAACCCTACGCAGCGCCCGCGATGCGCGACGCCGCCCGATCCAGGTCCATCGAATCCGACGATCCAGGGAGCAGGCCAGCGATGAAATTCCCCGTACCGCACGACGTAAAGAAAGACGTGATTCCCGGCACCGAAGGCTGGGAGCGGATGTACCCGTACCAGTACCAGTTCGTCACCGACGACGCCCAGCGCAATGCGTACGAGAAGGAGACCTTCTGGTTCTACGACGGCCTGCACTACCCGGAGCCGCTGTACCCGTTCGACACGATCTGGGACGAGGCGTGGTACCTCGCGCTCTCGCAGTTCAACAACCGGATCTTCATGGTGCCGCCCGTGCGCGGCGTCGATCACCGGATCATCAACGGCTACGTCTACATCTCTCCGGTGCCGGTGAAGGATCCCGAAGAGATCGGCCGCCGCGTGCCGAACTTCATGGAGCGCGCCGGGTTCTACTACAAGAACTGGGACGCGCTCGAGGCGAAGTGGAAAGTGAAGATGGAAGCGACGATCCGCGAGCTCGAGGCGCTGCGGATCCCGCGCCTGGAGGAGATGGAGGACATCTCGGTCGTCACCGACGCGATCGGCGAGTCGCAGGGCTACCGGCTGCTGAAGAACTACGACGACCTGATCAACCTCGGGATCAAGTGCTGGCAGTACCACTTCGAGTTCCTGAACCTCGGCTACGCGGCCTACGTGTTCTTCCTCGATTTCGTGCAGAAGCTCTTCCCGAGCATCCCGACGCAGCGCGTCACGCAGATGGTGTCGGGCATCGACGTGATGATGTACCAGCCCGACGAGGAGCTGAAGAAGCTCGCCCGCCGCGCCATCGAGCTGGGCGTCGACCGCGCGGTGACGTCGAGCACCGAATGGACCGAGGTGGAACGCGCGCTGAAGGAAATTCCGCGCGGCACCGAGTGGCTCACTTCGCTGAACCTCGCGCGCGAGCCTTGGTTCAACGTCTCGACCGGCACCGGCTGGTTCCACCACGACCGCTCGTGGAACGACCAGATGAACGTCCCGCTCGCCGGGATCGCGACCTACATCGGCAAGCTGCGCAACGGCCAGAGCATCGACCGGCCGACCGAGAAGGTGCGCGCCGAGCGCGACCGCATCACCGCCGAGTACCGCGCGCTGATCGAGAAGGAGGAGGACCGCAGGCAGTTCGACGAGCTGCTCGGCTGCGCGAAGACCGTGTTCCCGTACGTCGAGAACCACCTGTTCTACGTCGAGCACTGGTTCCACTCGGTGTTCTGGAACAAGATGCGCGAGGTCGC
>DASWVL010000250.1:0-6624 GCA_036406255.1 Zeimonas sp. | reverse complement strand
CGAGTTGCCCGACGAGGAGCAGCGCATCGACTTCGAGCACCGCGTCACGCATCACACGATGGTGCACGAGCAGATGACGCGCTTCCTGCAGGGATTCCGCCGTGACGCGCACCCGATGGCGGTGCTCGTCGGGATGGTCGGTGCGCTGTCGGCGTTCTATCACGACTCGCTCGACATCAACGACCCGGAGCACCGGTTCGTCTCGGCGATCCGCCTGATCGCGAAGATGCCCACGCTGGTGGCGATGGCCTACAAGTACTCGATGGGCCAGCCCTTCATGTACCCGCAGAACCGGCTCTCGTACTCGGCGAACTTCATGCGGATGATGTTCGGCACGCCCTGCGAGGAGTACGAGCCGAACGAAGTGCTGGTGCGCGCGCTCGACCGCATCCTGATCCTGCACGCCGACCACGAGCAGAACGCGTCCACCTCCACCGTGCGGCTGGCGGGCTCCTCGGGCGCCAATCCGTTCGCCTGCATCGCCGCCGGCATCGCAACGCTGTGGGGGCCGGCGCACGGGGGTGCCAACGAGGCATGCCTGGTGATGCTGCGCGACATCCAGCGGCAGGGCGGGATCGAGCGCATCGGCGAGTTCATCGACCAGGTCAAGGACAAGAACTCGAACGTCAAGCTGATGGGCTTCGGCCACCGGGTCTACAAGAACTACGATCCGCGCGCGAAGCTGATGCGCGAGACCTGCCACGAGGTGCTCGAGGAACTCGGGCTGCACGACGACCCGCTGTTCGCGCTGGCGATGAAGCTCGAGCGCATCGCGCTCGAGGACGACTACTTCGTGCAGCGCAAGCTGTATCCGAACGTCGATTTCTACTCGGGCATCGTGCAGAAGGCGCTCGGCATTCCCACCGAGATGTTCACCTGCATCTTCGCGCTCGCGCGCACGGTCGGCTGGATTGCGCAGTGGGGCGAGATGATCGCCGACCCCGACCAGAAGATCGGGCGCCCGCGCCAGCTGTATACCGGGCATGCGCGGCGCGATCTTCCGGCGCGCGTGAAGGGGTAGGCACCCGGTAGCGCGGGCAGGCGCGGGCGCCCGGTCGCGGGTCAGCGCAGCGACGCGTTGATCCGCTCGAGCGCGGCCTTTCCCGGGCACAGCGCAGCTTCGTCGAGCGCGTTCAGCGGCACGGAGGTCGTTCCCAGCCGGTCGTGCAGGTCGCCTGCGTCCGGGTCGACGTAGAGCAGCCCGGTGAGCAGTTCGCCGCGCGCCTGGTGTTCGAGCACGCGGTTCATCGCGGCGAGGCGGTCGCGCGGGTCGAACCCCGCGTCGAGCTTGCGCAGCCGCAGCAGCGATCCGTCGTGCTGCACGATTTCCAACGCGCAGCCGGGCTCGTACTCGGCGGTGATCTCGTCGCGCTTCGCGATGAACTCGATCCGGTTGGCCGCTTCGTTGTGCGCGCGCACGTAGTCGTAGCTGCGCGTGCTGCCGAGATGGTTGTTGAACGCGACGCAGGGACTGACGACGTCGACGAGCGCGGCGCCGCGATGGCGGATCGCGCCTTCGATCAGCGGCACGAGCTGCGCCTTGTCTCCCGAAAAGCCGCGTGCGACGTAGGTCGCGCCGAGCTGCAGCGCGAGCACGGCGAGGTCGATGCCGGCGTCCTCGTTCGGCACGCCGCGCTTGGACTTCGAGCCGCGCTCGGCGGTGGCCGAGAACTGGCCCTTGGTGAGGCCGTAGACGCCGTTGTTCTCGACGATGTAGGTCATGTCGACGCCGCGGCGCATCGCGTGCGCGAACTGGCCCAGGCCGATCGACGCCGAGTCGCCGTCGCCGGAGACGCCGAGGTAGAGCAGCGTGCGGTTGGCGAGGTTCGCCCCGGTGAGCACCGAAGGCATGCGCCCGTGCACCGAGTTGAAGCCGTGCGAGTGGCCGAGGAAGTAGTCGGTGGTCTTCGACGAGCAGCCGATGCCCGAGAGCTTCGCGACGCGGTGGGGTTCGACGTCCAGCTCCCAGCACGCCTGGACGATCGCCGCGGAGATCGAGTCATGGCCGCAGCCGGCGCACAGCGTCGAGATGCGGCCCTCGTAGTCGCGCCGCGTGTATCCGAGCCGGTTCTTCGGCAGCGAAGGATGGTGCAGCGCCGGTTTCGCGAGGTAGGTCATTGCGTGGTCCCGTCCATCAGGCGACGCGTCCGCGCGCCTTCGCCGGCAGTTTCAGCGGCCGCACGTTCACGGCGCTCGCGCGAGCGGCGATCGCGTCGGCGATGAAGCGCGCGGTGATCGGCGTACCGTCGTAGTGCAGCACCGACTCGAGCCGTGTCGGGGCGATGCCCAGTTCGTTGACGAGCATCGTTCGCAACTGTCCGTCGCGGTTCTGCTCGACGACGAACACCGTCTCGTGCGCGTCGATGAATCGACGCACTTCGTCGCCGAACGGGAAGGCGCGCACCCGCAGTGTGTCGATCGGGCAGCCGAGGCATCGCAGCGCCTCGACGGCCTCGCGCATCGCCGGGCTGGTGGAGCCGTAGAAGATCGCACCGATCGGGCAGGGCGAGGCGGTGGCGCCGGGTGCGGCCGCCGACGTTGCGAGTCGCTCGATGGCTCGCGGCACGAGCGACTTCGCGGTGTCGAACTTGCGCAGCAGCCGCTGCACGTTCTCGACGTAGTCGGGGCCGCGCTCGGAGTAGCGCGCGTAGGCGTTCTTCGTCGTGCCGCGGGTGAAATACGCGCCCCGGGTCGGGTGCGTACCCGGTAGCGTTCGATACGGAATGCCGTCGCCGTCGACGTCGAGATAGCGGCCGAAGTCGGCCCCCGCCTCCAGCTCGTCGGCGCGCATCACCTTGCCCCGATCGTAGCGCCGCGCGTCGTCCCAGGCGAAGGGTGCGCACAGCCGCTGGTTCATTCCGATGTCGAGGTCGGTCATCACGAACACCGGTGTCTGCAGGCGATCGGCGAGATCGAGCGCCTGCGCGGCGAACTCGAAGCATTCGTGGGGGTCTTCGGGGAAGAGCAGCACGTGCTTCGTGTCGCCGTGCGACGCGTATGCGCAGGCGAGCAGGTCCGATTGCTGCGTGCGCGTCGGCATTCCGGTGGAAGGCCCGCCCCGCTGCACGTCGACGATCGTCACGGGGATCTCGGCGAAATATGCCAGTCCGATGAACTCGGTCATCAGCGAGATGCCGGGTCCCGACGTGGCCGTGAACGAGCGCGCGCCGTTCCACCCCGCGCCGACGACGACGCCGACCGCGGCGAGTTCGTCCTCGGCCTGGACGATCGCGTAGCGTCGCTCGCCGGTGGCGTCGACGCGCAGCTTCCCGCAGTACTTCGTGAATGCGTCGGCGACCGACGACGAAGGCGTGATCGGATACCAGGCGCAGACCGTCGCTCCGCCGTACACGAAGCCGAGCGCGAGCGCGGAGTTGCCGTCGACGAAGATGCGCTCGCCGACCTGCGCGGCGCGCTGCGCGCGCAGCCCGATCGCGTTCTCGAGATTCTCCTCGGCGTAGCGGTACCCCTTGCGGAACGCGTCGAGGTTCGGGGTGAGCAGCTTCTCCTTGCCGCGATACTGCTCGCCGATCAGCTCGGCGACGACCGCAGGGTCGAGTCCGATGAGCGCGGCGAGCGCGCCGACGTACATGACGTTCTTCAGCAGCTGCCGTTCGCGCGGATCGTCGTAGGCGGCGTTGCACATCTCGGTGAGCGGCACGCCGATCGAGTGCACGTCGTCGCGGAACTTCGACGCCGGCATGGGCCGGGTGCTGTCGTGGAAGAGGTAGCCGCCGGGCTCGATCGAAGCGACGTCGGCATCCCACGTCTGCGGGTTCATCGCGACCAGCAGATCGACGCCGCCGCGACGGCCGAGATGCCCCTTTTCGGTGACGCGCACCTCGTACCAGGTCGGCAGCCCCTGGATGTTCGACGGGAAGATGTTGCGCGGGCTGACCGGGACGCCCATGCGCAGGAAGCTGCGCGCGAAAAGTTCGTTGGCCGACGCGGACCCCGAGCCGTTGACGTTGGCGAACTGGACGACGAAGTCGTTGACCGCCTCGATGCGCTTCGTCGTCATCACGCCACCTTGCGTGCGGCGTCGCGGCACGCCGCACCGGCGTGCGCGACATCGAGAAGGAACTTGCGCATGTCCCACGCGCCGGTCGGACAGCGCTCGGCGCACAGCCCGCAGTGCAGGCAGACGTCCTCGTCCTTGACCATCGCGCGGCCCGTCTTCAGCGGCATCGAGACGTACAGCGGCTGCTCCAGGTTCATCGCCGGCGCACGCAGCGAGGCGCGCAAGACGCGCTCGTCGCCGTCGGCGGGAAGCGGCGTGAAGGTGATGCAGTCGGTGGGGCAGATGTCGACGCAGGCGTCGCACTCGATGCACTGCGGCGCGCTGAACACGGTCTGTACGTCGCAGTTCAGGCAGCGCTGCGCCTCGCGCCACGCGGTCTGCGCGTCGAAGCCCAGCTCGACCTCGACGCGGATGTTGCGCAGCGCGTGCGCCGGGTCGTGCCACGGCACCTTGTGGCGTGCGTCGCCCGTGGGCTCGTTGTCGTAGCTCCACTCGTGGATGCCCATCTTCTGGGCGATCATCGTCACCGCCGGGGCGGGGCGCTCGCCGACGATTTCGCCGTTCAGGTAACGATCGATCGAGACGGCCGCCTCGTGGCCGTGCGCGACCGCCCAGATGATGTTCTTCGGGCCGAGCGCCGCGTCGCCGCCGAAGAACACTTCGGTGCGCGTCGACTGCAGCGTGACCCGGTCGAGCACCGGCATGCCGTGTGCGTCGAACGCGATGCCGGCGTCGCGCTCGATCCACGGGAACGCGTTTTCCTGGCCGACGGCGATCAGCACCTCGTCGCATTCGAAGATGCGCTCGGGTGCGCCGGTGGCGACGAGCGAGCGTCGCCCGTTCGCGTCGTAGCGCGCCTCGACCGGCTCGAAGCGCATCCCCGTGAGGCGCCCGTCCTCGTGCAGGAAGGCCTTCGGCACGAGGAAGTCGTGGATCGGGATGCCCTCGTGCATCGCGTCTTCCTTCTCCCACGGGGAAGCCTTCATCTCGGCGAAGCCCGAACGCACGACGACGCGCACGTCTTCTCCGCCCAGGCGCCGCGCCGTGCGGCAGCAGTCCATCGCGGTGTTGCCGCCGCCCAGCACGAGCACGCGCCGGCCGATGCGGTCGACGTGCCCGAAGGAGACCGACGCGAGCCAGTCGATGCCGATGCGGATGTGCGTCGCCGCCTCCTGGCGGCCGGGGAGATCGAGATCGCGCCCCCGCGGTGCGCCGCTGCCGACGAAGATCGCGTCGTAGCCCTCGCCCAGCAGCGATTTCATCGAGTCGATTCGCGTGTTCGCCCGGAAATCGACGCCGAGCCCGAGTACGTACCCGGTTTCCTCGTCGATCACCTCCTCGGGCAGCCGGAAGCGGGGGATCTGCGTGCGGATCATGCCGCCGGCACGCGCATCGCCGTCGAACACGGTTACCGAGTAGCCGAGCGGGGCAAGGTCGCGTGCGACGGTGAGCGAGGCCGGCCCGGCACCGATGCAGGCGATGCGCCGGCCGTTGGGCACGCGCGCCGGGCGCGGCAGTCGCGCGCGGATGTCGTCCTTGAGGTCGGCGGCGACGCGCTTGAGGCGGCAGATCGCCACCGGCTCGGGCCGTTCGGCCTGCTGCGCCTCGACGCGGCCGCGACGGCACGCGGGCTCGCAGGGCCGGTCGCAGGTGCGGCCGAGAATGCCGGGGAAGACGTTCGAGCGCCAGTTGACGAGATACGCGTCGGAGTAGCGCCCGGCGGCGATCAGCCGGATGTATTCGGGAACGGGAGTGTGGGCCGGACAGGCCCATTGACAATCGACGACCCGGTGGAAGTAGTCGGGATTGCGCGTGTCGGTTGCCTGCAACGAGTCTCCCTCCATGGGTGCAGTGCAACGTCGCCGTTCGATGCGGCGATCGTCGCCGGCCACTTTACTACCGAAGACGGTCACGCGATAGGAAGTTGCTGCGATGACGCGTAGCGCCCGGGGCCGCCGCATGCCGATCGCTCGCAGCGCGCTTCTTCCGGCTATGATCGATTGTCGGGGACGGCAGCACCGGCGCCCCCGGTTCGGTCGATCCATCATCGGAGTGCTCCATGAAGGCCAGTCCCCTGTTGCGCGCCGTCGTCGCGGGCGTCGTCGTCGCGCTCGTCGCCACCACCACCCCTGCGCCGATCCAGGCGCGCGTCATCACGACCGAGGAAGCGCTTGCCGGCAACGGTGCCGCAACCGAGGCGCCGGCGCGCTTCGATCGCGCCGCCCTCGACGCGCTGCTCGCGCGCGACGACGTTCGCGCGCAACTCGAATCGCTCGGCGTCGATCCGGAGGAGGCGCTCGCGCGGGTGCAGGCGCTCGACGACGCGCAGGCACAGGCGCTCGCCGCGCGCCTCGAGCAGATGCCGGCCGGCGGAAGCGTGCTCGGCGTCGTCTTCCTGGTGTTCGTGATCCTGCTGGTCACCGACATCCTCGGCTTCACGCGCGTGTTCCCGTTCACGCGGCCGATCCGCTGAGCGCGATGGCCCGCACGCGCGTCGGCTTCGCGCGCGCGCTGTCCCTGGCACTCGCGGCGCTGGTGCTCGCGGGATGCGCCGCGCCGCAGAGCGCGGCGTTGCGTGCCCCGCCGTCCTCGGACGGGGCGCA
>DASWVL010000249.1:0-8122 GCA_036406255.1 Zeimonas sp. | reverse complement strand
CGCGTTCGCGCAGATCGTCTGGTCGATCGTCTACCAGTGGGACGACGTCACCGGCGGCAGCAACGGCATGGTCGGCATCTGGCCGTCGCAGCGCTTCGCGTCGAAGGCGGCCTACTACTACCTGGCGCTCGTGCTCGTCGGCGCCAGCGTCTACGCGCTGCGCCGCATGCTGTTCTCGCCCTTCGGCTACGCGATGCGTGCCGGGCGCGATTCGCCGCTTCGCGCCGAGAGCACCGGCATCGACGTGGTCGACGTGCACTGGAAGGCGTTCATCGTCTCCGGGCTGTTCTGCGGGCTCGCAGGCGCGCTCTTCGCGTTCGCCAAGGGCTCGATCTCGCCCGAGACGATCCACGTCGGCAAGTCGATCGACGGGCTCGTGATGGTGCTGCTGGGCGGCGTGCAGACGCTCGCCGGCCCGATCGTCGGCAGCGCCGTCTTCACCTGGCTGCAGGACGCCGTCCTGCGCAGCACCGAGTACTGGCGCGCGCTGATGGGGCTGGTGATCCTCGCGCTCGTGCTCGCGTTCCCGCAGGGCATCGTCGGCGGCGTCGCGGCGCTCGTCGAACGCCTGCGCTGGCGCGGCCCGCTGCCCGGCGAGGTGCGCGCGTGACCGAACTGCTGAGGGTCGACGGGCTGCGCAAGGCCTTCGGCGGCGTGCACGCCGTCGACGGCGTCGGCTTCGCCCTCGACGCGGGCGAGCTGCGCGCGATGATCGGGCCGAACGGGGCCGGCAAGTCGACGTGCTTCAACATGATCAACGGGCAGCTCGCCCCCGACGCGGGCAGCGTGCGCTTCCTCGGCCGGGAGATCTCCGGCTGGCGCCCGCGCGACATCTGGCGGCTGGGCGTCGGCCGCACGTTCCAGGTCGCCGCCACCTACGCGTCGATGACGGTCGTCGAGAACGTGCAGATCGCACTGCTGTCGCACCATCGCCAGCTCTACCGTTTCTGGACGCGTGCGGCGAAGCTGCACCGCGACGAGGCGCTCGAACTGCTCGATGCGGTGGGGCTGCGCGCGCGCGCGGACGAGCCGTGCAGCACGCTCGCCTACGGCGACATCAAGACCGTCGAACTGGCGATCGCGCTGGCCAACCGCCCGAAACTGCTGCTGATGGACGAGCCCACCGCCGGCATGGCGCCGAAGGAGCGCAATGCGCTGATGCAACTCACGCGCGATCTCGTCAAGCAGCGCGGCATCGGCGTACTGTTCACCGAGCACAGCATGGACGTCGTGTTCGCGCACGCCGACCGCATCATGGTGCTCGCGCGCGGACGGCTGATCGCCGACGGAACGCCGGCCGAGATCCGCGAGAACGACGAGGTGCGCGAGGTCTATTTCGGCAGCGGCAGGCTCGTGCAGGGCGTGCGGGCGCAGGCCCGCGCGGCGCACCTGGAGGTGCGCTCGTGACCGACACGCCGCCGCTGCTCTGCGTGCGCCGGCTGAACGCCTGGTACGGCCGCGCGCACGTGCTGTTCGACGTCGACCTGGACGTCGGCGCGGGCGAAGTCGTCGCGCTGATGGGGCGCAACGGCGCCGGCAAGAGCACGACGATGAAGTCGATCATGGGGCTGGTCGGCACGCGCACCGGCGAGATCGTCTTCGACGGCGCGCGGATCGATCGCCTCGATTCGTTCCGCATCGCGCGCGCCGGCATCGGCTACGTGCCGGAGGACCGGCGCATCTTCACCGACCTCACGGTGCTCGAGAACCTCGACGTCGGTCGCCGTCCCGCGCGCGCGGGCGCTCCGTCGTGGAGTGTCGAGAGCCTGTTCGCGCTGTTCCCGAATCTCGGCACGATGCCCGACCGCCCGGGCGGGCGCATGAGCGGCGGCGAGCAGCAGATGCTCAGCGTCGCGCGCACGCTGATGGGCAATCCGCGCCTCGTGCTGCTCGACGAGCCGTCCGAGGGCGTTGCGCCGGTGATCGTCGAACAGATGGCCGACATGATCGTCGAGCTGAAGAAGCAGGGTCTGTCGGTGCTGCTGTCCGAGCAGAACGTTGCGTTCGCCTCGGCGGTGTCCGATCGCGTCTACGTGCTGGAGAAGGGGCAGGTGCGCTTCGCCGGGACGATGACCGCGCTCGACGCCGACGAGGACGTCCGCAGGCAGTACCTGGCGATTTGAAGCGCGCGGCCGCCTTGCGAAGCGTCGCAGGCGCCGCGCATGAGGAGGGAACGAAGATGGCCGTGACAGCGAACTTGCAGAAATCGGGGAAGGTCGTCGTGCGCAACATCGGGTTGCTGCTGTCGGGCGACATCGATCGCCCCATCCTCGACGCCGACACTGTCGTCGTAGACGACGGGCGCATCGCGGCGATCGGGCGCGCGAACGACTGCGACACCGGTGGCGCGCAGACGACGATCGACGCGCGCGGCACCGCGCTCGCGCCGGGGCTGATCGACTCGCACGTGCATCCGGTCTTCGGCGACTGGACGCCACGCCAGAACCAGATCGGCTGGATCGATTCGTGCCTGCACGGCGGGGTCACGACGATGATCTCCGCCGGCGAGGTTCACCTGCCCGGTCGCCCGAAGGACGTCGTCGGCGTCAAGGCGCTCGCCATCACCGCGCAGCGCGCCTTCGACGGCATGCGTGCCGCCGGCCTGGCGGGCGGCGTCAAGGTGCTCGCCGGTGCGCCGGTGCTCGAGAAAGGGATGGAGGAGTCCGATTTCGCCGAGATGGCCGCCGCCGGCGTGCGCCTGCTCGGCGAGGTCGGGCTCGGTTCGGTGAAGCAGGGGGACGAGGCCCGGCGCATGGTGGCGTGGGCGCGCCAGCACGGCATCCAGAGCACGATCCACACCGGCGGGCCGTCGATTCCCGGCTCCGGCCTCATCGACGAGGACGTCGTGCTCGAGGCGGACGCCGACGTCATCGGCCACATCAACGGCGGCCACACCTCGCTGTCGTACAAGGCGGTGTGCACGCTGTGCGAGCGCAGTCCGCGCGCGATGGAGATCGTGCACAACGGCAACGAGCGGATCGCGATCCTCACCGCGCGCCACGCGATCGAACTGCGCTGCCCGCATCGCATCATCCTCGGCACCGATGCACCGGCCGGCTCGGGCGTGCAGCCGCTGGGCATCCTTCGACTCGTCGCGCTGCTCTCGAGCATGGCCGACATTCCGGCGGAGATCTGCTTCGGTTTCGCCACCGGGAACACGTCGCGCCTGCGCGGGCTCGAACAGGGGCTGGTCGAGGTGGGGCGTCCGGCCGACTTCGTCTTCCTCGACCGTGCACAGCATTCGGCAGGCCGCGACCTGCTCGAGAGCGTGCGCCTGGGCGACATCCCCGGCGTCGGGATGGTGATGATCGACGGCATCGTTCGCTGCACGCGCAGCCGCAACACGCCACCGGCGGCCGAAGTGCCGGCGGTGGAGTCCTGAGGCGCCGATGGCGACGACGAATGCAGCGGCAGCGCCCGAGGCGGCGTCACGTCGCGGCGCACAGGCCGCGCCGCGGCGTCGCGACCCGGAGGCGACGCGAGCGCGCATCCTGAAGGCGGCGAGCGCCGAGTTCGCCCAGCACGGATTCGCCGGCGCGCGCGGCGAGCGCATCGCCCGGCGCGCCCGCTCCAGCGAACGCATGGTCTATTACTACTTCGGCAGCAAGGACGAGCTGTTCCGTACGGTGCTCGAACAGGCCTACGCGCAGTTGCGCGACGCCGAGCGCAGCGTGCGCCTCGACCCGGACGACCCGTGGAATGCGCTCGAGCAGTTCTGCCGCTTCGTCTGGCGCTACTACCTCGAACATCCCGAGTTCATCAGCCTGCTGGGCACCGAGAATCTGTACCGTGCGCGGCATCTGCGCCGCTCGGCGCGGCTCGGCGAACTCGTTTCGCCGATCGCGCAGATGCTCTCGGACATGCTCGCCGACGGCGCGGCGAAGGGCGTGTTTCGGGAGGGCATCGACGAGACCGAGCTGTACGTGGCGATCGCGAGCCTGGGCTACTTCTGCCTGTCGAACCGGCACACGCTGTCGGCGGTGCTCGGCCGCGACGTCGCTGCACGCGGCGCGCTCGAGCGCTACTGGAGCGGTGCGCTGCGGATGATCGCCGGCTACGTGCGGCGGGAACCGGGGCCGCGCGCGACGCGCGGCGATCTGCGCGCGGCGATCGCCGAAGTCGATCGCTTATGATCGCAGCTGCGCCGCCCGCCGGGCGGCGCGCTTCGATCCCGCGGGGTGCGGGACGGCCGGCTCACCGATGATCATCGACTCGCTGCTCGACACCGACCTGTACAAGTTCACGATGATGCAGGTCGTCCTGCATCATTTTCCCGGCGCGCAGGTCGAATACCGCTTCAAGTGTCGCAACGAGGGGATCGCCCTGCGGCCCTACGTCGCGGCGATCCGCGACGAGGTGCGACACCTGTGCTCGCTGCGCTTTCGCGAGGCGGAGCTCGACTACCTGCGCGGACTGCGCTTCATCAAGAGCGACTTCGTCGACTTCCTCGGCCTGTTCCACATGAACGAGAAATACATCTCGATCGGGCCGTCGTCGAAGGACAACGGGGAGATCGACATCACGATCCGCGGGCCGTGGCTTCACACGATCCTGTTCGAGGTGCCGGTGCTCGCGATCGTCAACGAGCTGTATTTCCGCGCCACCGTCGCAACGCCCGATTACGCCGAGGGGCGCCGGCGCCTGTCGGGCAAGATCGAATCGATCGTCGGCCACGCCGATCTCGCCGGCCTGCGCATCGCCGACTACGGCACGCGCCGGCGCTTCTCGCGGGCGTGGCACGAGGAGGTGCTGGTCGACTGCCGCGAGCGGCTCGGCGCGATCTTCGCAGGCACCTCGAACGTGCATTTCGCGATGAAGCACGGCATGACGCCGCTCGGAACGATGGCGCACGAGTACCTGCAGGCGTGCCAGGCGCTCGGTCCGCGGCTGCGCGACACGCAGGTATTCGGCTTCGAGACGTGGGCGCGCGAGTACCGCGGGGACCTCGGCATCGCGCTCTCCGACGTCTACGGGATGTCGGCGTTCCTGCGCGACTTCGACATGTACTTCTGCAAGCTGTTCGACGGCGCGCGGCACGATTCGGGCGATCCCTTCCAGTGGGCCGAGCGGCTGATCGCGCACTACGAGGCCAACCGCGTCGACCCGAAGACGAAGACGCTGGTCTTCTCCGACGCGCTCACCTTCCCGCTGATGGCAGAGCTGTATCGCCGCTTCCGCAATCGCACGCGCATCGCCTTCGGCATCGGCACCAACCTCACCAACGATCTCGGCCATCCGCCGCTGCAGATCGTCCTCAAGATGGTTCGCTGCAACGGCCAGCCGGTGGCGAAGATCTCCGACACTCCCGCGAAGAACATGTGCGAGGACGAGGCGTACGTGAAGTACCTGCGCCAGGTATTCCAGATCGACGAGGATCTGTGAACGCGGGGGCCCCATCGCTATAATCGCGCCGATTCTTCGGCGCCCGGAGTTTTGACGGATGAACCGACGACCGAAACTGCTCGTCACGCGCAAGGTGTTCCCCGAAGTCGTCGAGCGCCTTCAGCCGCACTTCGCGCTCGAAGGCAATCCCGACGACACGCTGTGGCCTCGGGAGGAACTGCTGCGCCGCGCGGCCGACCGCGATGCGCTCTTCGTCGTCGGCTCCGACCGCATCGACCGCGCGCTGCTCGATGCTTGCCCGCGACTGAAGATCGTCGCCACCGGAACCGTCGGCTACAACCACATCGACGTCGCCGCCTGCGCCGAGCGCGGAATCGCGGTCACCAACACGCCCGACGTGCTCACCGAAGCCACTGCCGACCTCGGTTGGGCGCTGCTGATGGCGGCGGCACGTCGCCTGTCGGAAACCGAGCGCTGGCTGAGGGAGGGTCGCTGGAACAGCTGGGCCTTCGACCAGTTCCTCGGAGCCGACGTCCATGGCGCAACGCTCGGCATCGTCGGCATGGGCCGGATCGGCTCGGCGATCGCGCGCCGTGCGCGCGGCTTCTCGATGCAGGTGCTCTACCACAACCGCTCCCGTGCACCGAACGAGACCGAGCTGGGCGCGCGCCGGGTCGGGCTCGACGAGCTGCTGCGCAGCGCCGATCACGTCGTGCTCGTCGTTCCGTACACGCCCGAGACGCATCACCTGATCGGTGCGCGCGAGCTGGCGTCGATGAAGCCGGGCGCCGTGCTCGTGAACATCGCGCGCGGCGGCATCGTCGACGACAAGGCGCTCGCGCGGGCGCTGCGCACGGGGCCGATCGGTGCCGCCGGCCTCGACGTCTACGAGAACGAGCCGAAGGTCGAGCCGGCGCTGCTCGAACTGTCGAACGTCGTGCTCACGCCGCACATCGGCAGCGCCACGCGAAGCTCGCGGCTCGGAATGGCGATGCTCGCGGCCGACAACCTCGTCGCCTGGGCGAGCGGGCGGCCGTTGCCGACGCCGGTCGCCGCCTGAGCGCCGTGCCGGCGATCCACCTCGAGAGGGCGCACCGGCTCGGACTGAAGAAGGCGCGCGCGGCGGCACAGCGGGTCGCCGACGACATGGCGCAGTCCTTCGACATGACCAGCGAGTGGGACGGCAACTCGCTGCGCTTCGAGCGCAGCGGCGTGTCGGGAGTCCTCACAGTCGCGCGCGACCGGGTCGTCCTCGACGCGCGGCTCGCCGGCCTGCTCGCCGTGTTCCGCACGCGAATCGAAGAGCGGCTGCACGACGACTTCGACCGCTATTTCGGCTGACGGAGAACGAACTGAACCCGACGACGATCCAGCTGGGCGGGGCGCTGCTGTTCGCGATCGCACTCGTCCACACCTTCTCCGCGAAGGCGCTCGAGCGCTTCGCGCACCGCTATCCCGCGCACGCCGGAATCTGGCACCTGCTCGGCGAGGTCGAGGTCGTCTTCGGCTTCTGGGCGATGGTGCTCGTGCTGTACATCGCGCTCGTCGGCGGCGGCAGCGAGGCGCTGCACTACATCGAGACGCGCAACTTCACCGAACCGATGTTCGTGTTCGTGATCATGGTCGTCGCGGCGAGCCGCCCGATCCTGCGGATCGCGCTCGCGGCGGTCGAACGCGGATCGCGGCTGCTGCCGATGCCGTCGGCAATGGCCACCTATTTCCTCGCATTGTGCCTGTTGCCGTTGCTCGGCTCGTTCATCACCGAGCCGGCCGCGATGACGCTCGCGGCGCTGCTGCTGCGCGACCGCTTCTACTCGTTGCCGATCTCGAACCGGCTGAAATACGCGACGCTCGGCGTACTTTTCGTCAACGTCTCCATCGGTGGCACGCTGACGCCCTTCGCCGCGCCGCCGGTGCTGATGGTGGCTGCGAAATGGGAATGGACGCTGCCGTTCATGCTCGAGCACTTCGGCTGGCGTTCCGCGCTCGCGTGCCTCGTCAACGCCGGCGGCGTCACGCTGCTGTTCGCGCCCGAGCTGCGCCAGCTGTCGTCGTCACCTTCTGCCTCGCAACCGGGCGCGGGCGTGCCGTGGCAGCTCACGCTCGTGCATGTGCTCTTCCTGCTGGGGGTGGTCGTCTTCGCGCACCACGCTGTCGTGTTCATGGCGCTGTTCCTGTTCTTCCTCGGCGTCGCCAGCGCCTACGATCGGTACCAGGACCGGCTGATCCTGCGCGAGGCGCTGATGGTGGCGTTCTTTCTCGCCGGTCTCGTCGTGCTCGGCGGACAGCAGCAGTGGTGGCTGCAGCCGCTGCTCGAGAGCATGAGCCCCACCGCCGTGTACTACGGGGCGACCGCACTCACGGCGATCACCGACAACGCGGCGCTCACCTATCTCGGTTCGCTCGTCGACGGGCTCACCGACGAGTTCAAGTATTCGCTGGTGGCCGGGGCCGTCACCGGGGGCGGGCTGACGGTGATCGCCAACGCGCCGAACCCGGCCGGCTATTCGATCCTGAAGAACCGCTTCGAGCACGAGGAGATCAGCGCCCTCGGGTTGCTGGCGGCCGCGACGATCCCCACGCTCGTCGCGATCGCCGCGTTCCGCCTGATCTGAGCCGGCGCGCTCGCGACAGGCGACGGCGGGCCGGTTGGGCGCGGCGAGCGCATTGCGCCGAGGCCTGCGCGCCGGTGCGCAGCCCCCCGCTTCGCGGGGGGTGCCCCTGCGATGCTCGCATCGCCGGCTGGCGCCGCGTAACTCGCTTCGCGAGCTTCGCTCGC
>DASWVL010000248.1:0-12189 GCA_036406255.1 Zeimonas sp. | reverse complement strand
GCGCAGGTGATCCGCATCATGGGCGGACCCTACCGGTTCCGCGACTACCGCGCGAAGCTGCAGGTGGTGCTGCAGAACAAGAACCTGATGTCGCAGTACCGCGCGGTGGGGCATCCGATCGCGTGCACCGTCACCGAGGCGATGGTCGACAAGGCGGCGGCCGCGCTCGGCATCGACCCCGTCGAATTCCGCCGGCGCAACTACGTGTCCGACGACCAGTACCCGTACACGTCGCCCACCGGATACTGGTTCGAGCGCCTGTCGCATGACCAGAGCCTCGACAAGCTGCTCGAGCTGATGCGCTACGACGCGCTGCGCGCCGAGCAGGCGGCGCTGCGCGAGCGCGGCGTCTGGCGCGGAATCGGGCTCGCCGCGTTCATCGAGATCACGAACCCCGGCCCGGCGTTCTACGGCGTGGGCGGCGCACGCATCTCTTCGCAGGACGGCTGTGTGCTCAAGCTCGAGCCCTCGGGCAAGGTGCGCTGCCTGATCAGCGTCAACGAACTCGGCCAGGGCACCGAGACGGTGATGGCGCAGGTGGTCGCCGACACGCTCGGTGTGGCGATCGAGGACGTGCGCGTCATCACCGGCGATACGGAGACCACGCCGCACGGCGGCGCGACCTGGGCGTCGCGCGGCGCCGGCATCGGCGGCGAGACGGCGATGCTCGCCGCACGCACGCTGAAGGAAAACGTGCTGACGCTCGCCGGTGTCGTGCTGCAGGCGCCTGCGCAATCGCTCGACATCCGGCAGGGACACGTCGTCGATGCCGAGACCGGCACGTCGCGCCTCTCGGTCGCCGAGGTCGCGCGCATCGGCCACTTCCGTCCCGACACGCTGCCGAAGGACTTCCAGGCCGAGCTGAACGTCGTGCGCCACTACGTGCCGCGCGGACAGCCCTTTGCGTTCACCAACGGCATCCAGGCCTCGCACGTCGAGGTCGACGTCGAGACCGGTTTCGTGAAGCTGCTCGGGCACTGGGTCGTCGAGGACTGCGGCAAGGTGCTGAACCCGATGCTCGTCGCCGAGCAGATCCGCGGCGGCGTCGTGCAGGGCATCGGCCCCGCGCTCTTCGAACACTGCGTCTACAGCGAGGAAGGGCAGATGCTCAGCGGCACGCTCGCCGACTACCTCGTTCCGATGGCGGGCGAGATGCCCGACATCGTCGTCGCGCACGTCGAGACGCCGACGCAGCTGCAGGAGCTGGGCGTGAAGGGAACCGGCGAGGCCGGCACCGCCGGTGCGTCGGCCGCCGTGATGAATGCGGTGAACGACGCGCTCGCGCCTTTCAGCGCGCGGCTGACGGCGATGCCGTTCACGCCGCAGCGGATTCTCGAGGCGCTCGGGAAAATCCCTCCCGGGCAATGAACGGCGTACGCTGCTTCCAAACGATCGGCTGAACCGACACTGGCGAAGGAGGAGACGATGAGCAGGCTCTTCACGATGGAAAACGGGCGTCGACGCGTCCTCAAGGGAATCGCGGCGGGTGGCGCCGGCGCGGCCACGGCGTCGCTGTGGGGCCGTTCTGCCTGGGCGCAGGACGACACGATCCGCATCGGATTCCCGACGCCGCTCACCGGCCCCTTCGGCGCCGAGGCGAAGGACCAGGTCCAGGCGGCCGAGCTGGCGATCAAGCACTTCAACGACGAAGGCGGGCTGAAGGGCCGCAAGGCCGTGCTGCTCGTGCGCGACGACAAGTTGAAGCCGGGCGAGGCGGCCACGCGCACGCTCGAGCTGATCGAGAAGGACAAGGTGCACTTCATCGTCGGGGCGCTCTCCGCTTCGGTGCAGCTCGCGGTGAACGAGGTCGCGAAGGCGCGCGGCATCGTCTACAACTCGATCAGCCAGTCCGACTCGATCAACGAGGCGAAGGACTTCAGCAAGTACACGTTCCACGAGGCGATGAACCCGCACATGACGGCAGGGGCGGTCGGCCGCTACGCGTTCAAGAAAGGGCAGAAGGTGGCCTTCCTCACCGCCGACTACGCCTACGGACACGAGATGGTGCGCGGGTTCCGGCGCGTCGCCGAGGAGATGGGGCTCACGGTGCTCGACGACATCCGCCACCCCGCGGGCTCCACCGACTACTCGATCTTCCTGCCGCGCATCCAGGCGCTCAAGCCCGACGCGCTCGCGATCTGCAACTTCGGCCGCGACCAGCTGAACTCGATCAAGCAGGCCACCGATTTCGGCATGAAGAAGCAGATGAAGATCGTCGTGCCGGTGCTGCTGTACAACCAGCGGCTGGCGGGCGGCGCAGCGCCGTTCGAGGACGTGGTCGGCGCGGCGAACTACCACTGGACGCTCGAGGAGAAGATGCCGTCGGCGAAGAAGTTCAACGACGCGTACCGCGCGGCGTACGACGGCACCGTGCCGTCCGACTACGGCGCGTACGGATACGTCGGCGTGAAGTCGGTGCTCGACGCGGCCCGGCAGGCCGGAACCACCGACTCCGACGCCGTCATCGCCGCGCTCGAGAGCATGAAGTACGACTACTACAAGGGCCCGCAGTACTTCCGCAAGTGCGACCACCAGTCGGTGCAACCGATCCTGATCGTCGAGTCGAAGAAGCAGTCGGAGATGCGCAACCCGAACGACGTCTTCAAGATCCTCGAGATCGAGCAGGGCAGCGAGAAGGTGCTGCGCAGCTGCAGCGAGCTCGGCCACAGCGCGTGATCGTCGCCTCGAAGGCAGGGCCGCCGCGCGCGGCCCTGCCGGTTCCTGAACGCGCCTGAACCATGACGCTCGACCTGCTCGCGCTGCAGCTGTTCACCGGCTTCGCGCTCGGATCGGTGTTCGTGCTGCTCGCGATCGGGCTGTCGCTGATCTTCGGGCTGCTCACCGTCGTGAACTTCGCGCACGGCGCGTTCTACATGGTGGGCGCCTACGTCGGCGTCGCAGTGCTGCGGGCCGGGGGCAACTTCTGGGTCGCGCTGGTCGTCGTGCCGCTCGCAGTGGGCACCATCGGCCTGGCGATCGAGCGATGGCTGGTGCGTCCGCTCTACGGGCGCGGCATCGACTACCCGATCCTGCTCACCTTCGGACTCGCCTACGTGCTCGTCGACGTCGTGCGGATGATCTTCGGCGTCGAAGGCATCCCGCTCGGCACGCCCGAGGCGCTCGCCGGCGCGGTGAACATCGGCGTCGGCTACTTCCCGCTGTACCGGCTGTTCGTCATCGCCGCCACAGCGCTGATCCTGCTCGCGCTGTGGCTGTTCATCGAGCGCAGCACGCTGGGGCTCGTCATCCGCGCCGGTTCGCGCGACCCCGAGATCCTGCGCGTGCTCGGCGTCGACGTCGGTCGCATCTGGCTGCTCGTGTTCGCGCTCGGCGCCGGCATCGCGGGGCTCGCGGGAATCCTCGCCGCGCCGATGCGCGCCGTCACGCCCGAGATGGGCATCCCGGTGCTCGTCGAGGCCTTCGTCGTCACCGTCGTCGGCGGGATGGGGTCGCTCAAGGGCGCCGTGCTCGCCGGTCTTCTCGTCGGCGTCGTCGCCAGCATGACCTCGCTCGTGTTTCCCGAGATGGCCGACGTGTCGATGTTCGCGATCAGGGCGCTCGTGCTGCTCGTGCGCCCGCAGGGGCTGCTCGGCCGTGCCGGGCTGCTGGGGTAGGCGCGTGTCGGCAAAGCTGGAGTGGAACGGCCCGGCGGGCGAGCGCTTCGTCGACCGCTGGTACGACCGCGTCGCGCGTCACCGCACGATCGCGATCCTGCTGTTCCTGCTCGTGATGCCGTGGTGGATGCCGCACGAGGCGCTCGCGGTAAGCATCCTGATCTTCGGCCTGTATGCAGTGGGCTTCAACCTGCTCTTCGGCTACACCGGGCTGCTCTCGTTCGGCCACGCCGCCTTCTTCGGCGGCGGAGCGTACGGCGCCGGGATCGCGATTGCGCACTTCGGCCAGGCGTGGCTCGGCGCGATCGTCGCCGGCATCGCCACCGCCGGCGTGCTCGCCGTGCTGATCGGGCTGATGTCGATCCGTTCGCGCGGCATCTATTTCGCGATGGTCACGCTCGCGCTGTCGCAGCTCGTCTACTACCTGTTCTTCCAGGCGACCGACTGGACCGGCGGCGAGAACGGGCTGCGCGGAATCACGATCGAGACGGTCGGCTTCGGGCCGTACCGGCTCGATTTCCTGGACCCGACCGTGAAGTACTACGTCGTGCTCGCCTTCGTCGCGCTCGCTCTGTGGCTGTTCTCGCGCATCCTCGCGTCGCCCTTCGGCGGCGTGCTCGAGGCGATCCGCGAGAACGAGAACCGGGCGCGTGCCTGCGGCTACGACGTCGCACGAACGAAGCTGCTCGCGTTCATCCTGTCGGGGCTGTTCTGCGGACTGGCCGGCGCGCTGTACGCGCTGCACATCTCGATCGTCCCGATGGACCTGCTGCACTACCAGACCTCGGGCCTGGTCGTGATGATGGCGCTGCTCGGCGGCATGGGAACGCTGTTCGGCCCGTTCGTCGGCGCGGCCACCTTCCTGCTGATCGAGGACGTCGTGAGCCTGTACACGCCGTACTGGCAGTTCGTCGCCGGTGTCGTCTTCATCGTCTTCGTGCTGTTCTTCCCGCGCGGGATGTGGGGCAGCCTGCTCGCATGGATCCGCCGATGAGCACCGACGACGTCATCCTGCACGCCGAAGGCGTCTCGAAGCGCTTCCAGAACTTCGTGGCGCTGGACGACGTCAGCGTGCGTTTCCCGCGCGGGCGCCTCACCGCCGTCATCGGCCCGAACGGCGCGGGCAAGAGCACGTTCTTCAACGTGATCTCCGGCGCCTTTCCGCCGTCGGAAGGGCGCATCGTCTACGACGGCGCCGACATCACCGGACAGCCGCAGCATCGTTTCGCGCACCTCGGCATCGCGAAGTCGTTCCAGATCACGAACGTGTTCCCGCGGCTGAGCGCCCGCGAGAACGTTCGCATCGCCGTGCAGGCGATGCGCACGCGCTACCAGATGTTCCGCCGGCGCGAGGCGATGACCGATCTCATCGACGAGGCCGACGAGCTGCTGCGCACCGTGCACCTGCTGCAGCACGCGAAGCGCGCTGCCGAGACGCTCGCGCACGGCCAGCAGCGCGCGCTCGAGATCTCGATCGCGCTCGCCTGTCGTCCACGGTTGCTGCTGCTCGACGAACCCACCGCCGGCATGAGCCCCGAGGAAACGCGCGAGATGATGGAACTCATCGTGCGGCTCGCCGAGGAGCGCACGGTGGTGCTCGTCGAGCACAAGATGAAGCTCGTGATGGGCATCAGCGACCACCTCGTCGTGCTGCACCAGGGGCAGGTGCTCGCCGAAGGCGCGCCGGACGACATCCGCGCGAACGACGAGGTCAGGCGCGTCTATCTCGGCCGGGAGCGCAAGCGTGCTGCGAATTGAGAAGCTCCACGCCTGGTACGGTCGCAGCCACGTGCTGCAGGGCGTCGACCTGGACGTCGAAGCCGGCGAGATCGTCGCGCTGATCGGCCGCAACGGCGCCGGCAAGACGACGACGCTGCGCGCGATCATGGGGCTGCTCGCGCGCAGCACGGGAACGATCCGCTTCGACGGCGTCGACATCGGCGGACGCGCCCCGCACGAGCGATTCCGGATGGGGCTGGGTTACGTGCCCGAGGAGCGGCGGATCGTGCCGGGCCTGACCGTGCGAGAGAACCTTCGGCTGGGACTGCTGCGTTCGGGCAATCGCAATCGCGAGAACGGGATCATCGACGGCGTTGCGAAGCGCTTCCCGCGCCTGGGCGAGCGCCTGGCGCAGGAAGCGATCACGATGTCGGGCGGCGAGCAGCAGATGCTCGCGATCGCGCGCGCGATGGTCTCCGAACCGAAGCTGATCATGCTCGACGAGCCGACCGAAGGGATCATGCCGGTGCTGGTCGACGAGATGTTCGAGCTGTTCCTCGAGCTGAAGGCGTCGGGGACGACGATCGTGCTGGTGGAGCAGAACGTGGAGATGGCGCTGGAAGTGGCCGATCGCGCGTACATCATGGACCAGGGCACGATCGTGCATCAGGGGGCGGGGAGCGCGCTGCTGGCGGATCGGGAGATCCAGGAGCGGTATTGCACGGTGTGAGGGTGCCGGGGAGCGCATTGCGCGCGCCCCGTTGAACGCGGGCGACACGCGCCCGCTCAGTGGCGCCGGTCCGTTCGAGGGAGCGCCTTCGAGTACACGCCGAGATTCTCGCCCTCGTGCAGGACGCGCTCGATCAGCTGCCAGCCGCATCGCTGCAGAAGCGTGCTTGCCGTGCCGGTTGCGCAGTAGATCCGCTCGAGGCCCAGTTTCGCGGCCTGCTCCTCGATCGCTGCGAGCAGCTGACGACCGATGCCCCGCCGGCGCAGCGCAGGAGGGACGAGGCCCGAGGTGGCCCACGGCGAGAGGTGCGCGTGCGTGTCGATCGACTCTGCCTTGAGGGCGGCGAAGCCGCAGAGGCTGCCCGCCTGCAGGGCAATGACCCCAACGGGCAGGCAGTCGCTCCGGGTGCACGACTCCAGATCGCGCCTTGCGCAGCCGGGACCTTCGGGGCCGTAGTACGAGGGCCACTCGGCTTCGAACCACTCGCAAAGCGTGGGCACGGCCTCGGGATGGCATGCGAGCAGGTCGATGGAGAGATCGGGGAGCACGGATGCATCCGTCGGTGTTGTGAGGCTCGTCGGGCGCCGCGCCTCGCTCGTCGTTGCGGTGATTCTCGCTCCGCAGCCGGGGAGCCGGCGGTGCGCCTGCAACTGCGGACGAGGCAGAATCGACGGACGAGCCGCCGAGCACGTGACCCGCATCCACTTCTTCCGCGCAGCCTTCGCCGCCGCCCTCCTCGCGGTGCTCGTCCTGTCGCTTTGGCCTTCGCCTGAGCCCTCCCCGATCTCCACCGGGTGGGACAAGTCCGATCACGTCGTTGCATACCTCGTGCTCGGCTTGCTCGGCATCGGGGCCTTTTCGAGCCGTCCCCGCCTGTGGATCGCGCTGCTGGCCTACGGCGGCGGGATCGAGCTGCTGCAGGGTTTCGTCGCCTACCGCTCCTCTTCGTGGGCAGACTTCGGTGCCGATGCCACGGGCCTCGGCCTGGCCTTGCTCCTGGGCGCGTTCACGCGCGTTGGATCCGCGCTACGACCGCGTTCGTGAACGCGGCGGTGCCTGCGCTCCCCCCCAGGTCCCTCGTGCGCACCCCATCCACCGCGATCGTCGCGATGATCGCCTCGCGCATCCGCTGCCCCATCTCCGCCAGGCCGCAGTGCTCGAGCATCATCGCCGTCGACAGCATCAGCGCCGTCGGGTTCGCCACGCCCTTGCCGGCGATGTCCGGCGCCGAGCCGTGCACCGCCTCGAAGATCGCCGCGTCCGTGCCGATGTTCGCGCCCGGCGTCACGCCCAGTCCGCCGACCAGCCCCGCAACGAGGTCCGACAGGATGTCGCCGAACAGGTTCGTCGTCACCAGCACGTCGAACTGCCAGGGGTCGATGACGAGCTTCATCGCGCAGGCGTCGACGATCATCGTCTCGAATTCGAAGCGGCCCTTGTACTTGCGCTCGTAGAGCTCCTGGCCGACGTCGAGGAAGATGCCGGTGAGCGCCTTCATGATGTTGGCCTTGTGCACGAGCGTGACCTTGCGTCGCCCGCGCTGCACGGCGGTCTCGAACGCGAACTCGAGGATGCGGCGGCTGCCCACGCGCGTGTTGATGCCGGTGGCCACCGCCACCGCTCGCGGATCGTCGCCCACCGGCACGTAGTATTCGTGGCCGACGTACAGGCCCTCGAGGTTCTCGCGCACGACGACCAGGTCGATGTCGTCGAATCGTCCCCCGGGAACGATCGTGCGTGCCGGGCGCAGGTTCGCGTACAGCTGGAACTCCTCGCGCAGCCGCACGTTCGACGACCGGTAGCCGCCGCCCGAGGGCGTCGCGAGCGGGCCCTTCAGTGCGAGGCGGGTCCGCCGGATGCTGTCGAGCGTGACGGGCGGCAGCGGGTCGCCCGAGATGCGCAGGCCTTCGAGGCCGGCGACCTGGCGGTCCCAATCGAACGGCGCGCCGAGCGCGTCGAGGACAGCGAGCGTCGCTTCGACGATCTCGGGGCCGATTCCGTCACCGGGGATCAGCGTGGCAGGAATGGAGGGTTTCGGGGTGGCCATGGGCGGATTCTAAGCCGCGGCATTCCCCGGTTCCCGGAACCTGCGTCTTCGTCGAGCGCACGGCCGGAAATTCGTCGGGCGCCGAGATGCGGGCACGAAGCCAATGCGCCTATAGCCCGATGGGCTCGCAACCCCCTCGATATACTCGATCGTTTCCTTCCACCCTTGCGCTGCACGCCAATGACCCTCGAAGCCCGCCTGCGCGACCTCCTCGTTCGCCGCATCCTGATCCTGGACGGCGCGATGGGCACGATGGTGCAGCGCTACGGACTCGACGAACAGGGCTTTCGCGGCGAGCGCTTCGCGTCGCACCCGCGCGACCTGAAGGGCAACAACGAACTGTTGTCGCTGACGCAGCCGGGGATCGTCCGTGAGATCCACGAGCAGTACCTCGCGGCGGGCGCGGACGTCATCGAGACGAACACCTTCGGCGCGACCGTCATTGCGCAGGCCGACTACGGCCTGTCCGCGCACGCGCGCGAGATGAACCTGGCGGCCGCACGCCTGGCCTGCGAGGCGCGCGACCGCTTCTCGACGCCCGAGCGTCCGCGCTTCGTGGCCGGCGCGATCGGCCCGCAGCCGAAGACCGCATCGATCTCGCCCGACGTCAACGACCCGGGTGCTCGTTCGATCACCTTCGACGAGTTGCGCGACGCCTATGCCGAGCAGGCCGGCGCGCTCGCCGAGGGCGGGGTCGACTTGTTGCTCCTCGAGACGGTGTTCGACACGCTGAACGCGAAGGCGGCCGTGTTCGCGATCGAGGAGTTGATGGCCGAGCGCGAGAGCCGCGGCCTGCCTCGCATTCCGCTGATGATCTCGGGCACCGTCACCGACGCGTCAGGGCGGCTGCTGTCCGGGCAGACGGTGGAGGCCTTCTGGAACTCGATGCGCCATGCGCGGCCGCTGACGATCGGGCTGAACTGCGCGCTCGGGGCGGCACTGATGCGTCCGTACATCGAGGAGCTGTCGGCGAAGGCCGACACCTTCATCTGCGTCTACCCGAACGCGGGTCTGCCGAACCCGATGTCGGAAACCGGCTTCGATGAGACGCCGCACACGACGTCGTCGCTGCTGGCCGAGTTCGCGCGGGCCGGGTTCGTCAACATCGCCGGAGGCTGCTGCGGAACGACGCCCGAGCACATCACGGCGATCGCACGCGCGATCGAGAACGTGCCGCCCCGCCGCGTGCCGCAGCGTCCGCGCGCGATGCGCCTCGCCGGGCTCGAGGCCTTCAACGTCGACGATGCGTCGCTGTTCGTGAACGTCGGCGAGCGCACGAACATCACCGGCTCGAAGGCCTTCTCCCGGATGATCCTCGCCGGGCAGTACGACGAGGCGCTCGCCGTCGCGCGCCAGCAGGTCGAGAACGGCGCGCAGGTCATCGACGTGAACATGGACGAGGGCATGCTCGACTCGGTCGCCGCGATGACGCGCTTCCTGAACCTCGTCGCCTCCGAGCCCGACATCTCGCGGGTGCCGGTGATGATCGACAGCTCGAAATGGGCGGTGATCGAAGCCGGCCTGAAGTGCGTGCAGGGCAAGCCGATCGTCAACTCGATCTCGCTGAAGGAAGGCGAGGACGAGTTCCTGCGACAGGCGACGCTGTGCCGTCGCTACGGTGCGGCGGTCGTCGTCATGGCCTTCGACGAGGACGGGCAGGCCGACACCTTCGAGCGCAAGACGCAGATCTGCAGGCGCGCGTACGAACTGCTCATCGACCGCGTGGGATTTCCGCCTGAGGACATCGTCTTCGACCCGAACATCTTCGCGATCGCCACCGGCATCGAGGAGCACGATCACTACGCGGTCGACTTCATCGAAGCGACGCGCTGGATTCGCGCGAACCTGCCGTACGCGAAGGTCTCGGGCGGCGTGTCGAACGTGTCGTTCAGCTTCCGCGGCAACGACGTTGCACGCGAGGCGATCCACACGGTATTCCTGTATCACGCGATCCGGGCGGGGCTGACGATGGGGATCGTCAACGCCGGGATGATCGGCGTCTACGACGACATCGACCCGGCGCTGCGCGAGCGAGTCGAGGACATCGTGCTCGACCGGCCGCCGCGCGTTGCGCCGGGCGATCCCGACCACGGCAAGAGCGCCACCGAACGGATGATCGAGTTCGCCGCAACACTCAAGCCCGGCGCGAGCGGTGCGAGGGCGGAGGAAGACCTCTCCTGGCGGCGCGAGCCGGTCGAGAAGCGCCTGTCGCATGCGCTCGTGCACGGCATCACGACGTTCATCGTCGAAGACACCGAAGAGGTGCGGCAGAAGATCGATGCACGCGGCGGTCGGCCGATCGAGGTCATCGAGGGCCCGCTGATGGACGGGATGAACATCGTCGGCGAGCTGTTCGGCACCGGGAAGATGTTCCTGCCGCAGGTGGTGAAGTCGGCGCGCGTGATGAAGCAGGCGGTCGCGCACCTCGTGCCGTTCATCGAGGAGGAGAAGCGGCAGCTGGCGGCGAGCGGCGCCGACGTCTCGTCGCGCGGCAAGGTGGTCGTCGCCACGGTGAAAGGCGACGTGCACGACATCGGCAAGAACATCGTGACGGTCGTTCTCCAGTGCAACAACTTCGAAGTCGTCAACATGGGCGTGATGGTCCCGGCCGCCGCGCTGCTGGCCAAGGCGAAGGAGGAAGGCGCCGACATCGTCGGCGTCTCGGGGCTGATCACGCCGTCCCTCGAGGAGATGGCGCACGTCGCGCGCGAGATGGAGCGCGATGCGCATTTCCGCGACAACCGCATCCCGCTGCTGATCGGCGGCGCGACGACCTCGCGCGTGCATACCGCGGTGAAGGTTGCGCCGCACTACTCGGGGCCCGTGATCTACGTGCCCGATGCGTCTCGCTCCGTTCCGGTCGTGCAGAACCTCGTCTCGTCCGAGCAGCGCGACGCGTATCTGGCCGAAGTGCGCAACGAATACGAACGGGTGCGCACGCAGCACGCGGCGAAGAAGGGGCCGAAGCTCGTATCGCTGAAGCAGGCGCGCGCGAATCGTCCGCGCATCGACTGGACCTCGTACGTCCCGCCGCGGCCTTCGTTCGTCGGACGGCGCGAGTTCCGCGACTACGACCTCGCCGACATCGTTCGCTACGTCGACTGGGGGCCGTTCTTCCAGGCGTGGGACCTGCACGGCGGCTACCCGGCGCTGCTCGACGACCCGCTCGTCGGCGAGTCGGCGCGGCGCGTGTTCGCCGACGGGAAGGCGATGATGAAGCGCATCGTAGACGAGCGCTGGCTCGGCGCGAACGGCGTCGTCGCGTTCCTGCCGGCGAACTCGGTGAACGACGACGACATCGAGGTCTACACCGACGAGACGCGTTCGCAGGTGGCGTTCACCTGGCGCAACCTCCGGCAGCAGGTCGAGAAGCACGAGGGCGTCGACAACAAGTGCCTCGCGGATTTCGTCGCGCCCAGGTCGATCGACGGACGGCCTTCGGGAATCGAAGACTGGATCGGGCTTTTCGCGGTGACGGCCGGTGTCGGCATCGAGGCGAAGCTCGACGAGTTCGCACGCGAGCTGGACGACTACTCCGCGATCACGCTGAAAGCGCTGGCGGATCGGCTCGCCGAGGCCTTCGCCGAGTGCCTGCATGCCCGGGTGCGGCGCGAGCTGTGGGGGTACGCGGCCGCCGAGTCCCTGTCGAACGACGAGCTGATCGCCGAGAAATACCAGGGCATCCGCCCGGCCCCGGGCTACCCGGCATGCCCCGAGCACACCGTCAAGCGCGCGCTCTTCGAGACCGTGCACGCCGAGGCGATCGGCATGCAGCTCACCGAGGGCTTCGCGATGATGCCGGCGTCGAGCGTGAGTGGGTTCTATTTCTCGCATGCGGCGTCGCAGTACTTCAACGTGGGACGGATCGGCGAGGATCAGTTGCGCGATTTCGTCGAGCGTTCCGGGCGCGATGAGGACGAGGTGCGCAGGGCGCTGGCGTCGGTGCTGTAGGGGGGGAAGTGCGCGCCGCGGGCGCGGTGCGGGATGCGCTGCGAGATGCGCAGTGGGTAGCGGCGCGCGCACGAGCACCGCGCGCGCACACGAGCACCGGCGCGTGCAGGAGCACCGGCGCGTGCAGG
>DASWVL010000247.1:0-1598 GCA_036406255.1 Zeimonas sp. | reverse complement strand
GCTGCGGCGCAAGCTCTCGCGCGAGCAGTTCATGCAGTGCCTGATCGAGTCGCTGCGCACGACCTCGGCGGTGTTCACGATCCTGATCGGCGCGCTGCTGTTCGGCTATTTCCTCACGATCACGCAGACGCCGCAGGCGCTCACCTCGTGGCTCACCGGACTGCGCCTCGGGCGATACGAGGTGCTCGCGCTGATCCTGCTGATGTACCTGTTGCTCGGGTGCGTCATGGACGCGATGGCGATGATCATTCTCACGATTCCGATCGTGTTCCCGCTGATCATGCAGCTCGGCTTCGATCCGATCTGGTTCGGCGTGATCGTCGTCGTCACCGTCGAACTGGGGCTGATCCACCCGCCGGTCGGGATGAACGTGTTCGTCATCAAGAGCGTCGTGCGCGACGTGAAGCTGTCGACGATCTTCCTCGGCGTCGCGCCCTTCGTCGTCACCGACCTCGTGCGCCTGGCCGTGCTCGTGGCGTTCCCGGTGATCGCGACCTTCCTGCCCGCGCACATGTGAACGCGTTCCTGCCGGCAATGGTGGTCCTGCTGGCGATGGCCGTGGCCTCCCCGCTCGCCGGGTGCTCGCCGTTTTCCGCGCCCGAGGGGCGAACGGCCTCGTTCGTGCAGCGCGACACCGGCGACACCTCGCTGGGTCGTGCCGTGTCGCCGCGCGTCGAAGCGCACGGGTCCGAGTCGGGCGTGTTCGCGTTGCGCGACGGCCGCGATGCCTTCGCCGCGCGGGCCCTGCTCGCCGAGGCGGCCGAGCGCACGCTCGACGTGCAGTACTACATCTGGCACGGCGACCTGTCGGGAACGCTGCTCTTCGAAGCGCTGCTGCGCGCCGCCGGGCGGGGCGTGCGCGTGCGGCTGCTGCTCGACGACAACAACACGGCCGGACTCGATGCGCTGCTCGTCGCGCTCGATCGGCACGCGAACATCGAGGTGCGGCTGTTCAACCCTTTTCCGCATCGCCGCTGGCGCTGGCTCGGCTATCTGACCGACTTCGCGCGCCTGAACCGGCGCATGCACAACAAGTCGTTCACGGCCGACAACCAGGTCACGATCGTCGGCGGGCGCAACGTCGGCGACGAGTACTTCGGCGCCGGGCAGGAGTTGCTGTTCGTGGACCTCGACCTGATGGCGATCGGGCCGGTCGTCGAGGAGGTGTCGCAGGACTTCGATCGCTACTGGGCGAGCGCGTCGGCGTGGCCGGTCGATCGCGTCGTCGGCGAGATCGAGGCAGCGGAGCCCGACGAACTGGCGGCGCGGGTGGCGCGCGCCCGGCTTGCGCCGGGTGCGTCGGACTACCTGCGCGCGGTCGCTCGGCAACCGTTCGTACGAGAGCTTCTCGCCGGGGCGCTCGAGCTCGAATGGGCTCCCGCGCACCTGGTCAGCGACGACCCGGCGAAGGGGCTCGGCCGGGCCGGGGACGACACGATGCTGCCGAGCCGGATCAACGAACTGCTCGGCGGTCCGCAGACGGAGCTCGAGCTCGTCTCGCCGTATTTCGTTCCGGCGACGACGGGCACTGCGGCACTGATGCACATGGCCGGGCAGGGGGTGCGCGTGCGCGTTCTCACCAACTCGCTGGCGGCCAC
>DASWVL010000246.1:0-6960 GCA_036406255.1 Zeimonas sp. | reverse complement strand
CAGGAACAGCGGCGGAACGTAGTTGAGCGCGGTGACCAGCAACGCCAGCACGAAGTAGTCGCGCCGGCGCCCGCCGATGGCGAGCCTGCGCTCGTCCGCGCTTGCGTGTTCGACCAGGCTGTCGAAGCGCATCACGCGCGCCGTGAGCCAGCTCCACCACAGCCACGGCACGACGAGCGCGAGCGGCGGGATCAGCCACAGCGGCAGCGACAGCACGTAGCCCACGGCGAACAGCACGGTGCTCGACACCGCGTTCCAGACGCTCGGCGCGAGTGCCATCGACCCCTCGCGCGCCACGTCGCGGTACGGGCCGTTGCCCAGGTGCCGGACGACCATCGGCATCGCGAACACCGCGATCAGCACGACGGCGGTGGCGAACATCACCGGAACCACGACGAGCAGCGCGAGCAGCGCGACCGTCCACTGCGAGAACCCGGAGAAACCATGCGAGGCCGCCCACGCATCGAGGCTGGCCATCCAGCCGCCGTCGAACAGCCAGGCCTGCAGCCAGCCGGTGATCGGCGCCCACAGCCACCAGGCAGTGACGACCCAGAACACGAGCGCGAGCACGAAAGGCACGACGAGCAGCGCGAGCATCTTCGGATGCAGCTGGCTGACGATCGCGCGTCCGAATGCGGTCAGGACGGCCTGCATCGAGTCATCATACCGGCGCGCGCCCGCGTCGGCCGCAGACCGCCGCCCGTCGCGGCGCAGCTGCCGCGGGTTCGTCCGACCGCTAGGCTGCCCGCACGCCACCATGCTGAACCTGCTCGTCCTGCTGCGTTTCGAACCCGGCGAACCGGCGCCCGGCCTGCCGGATCGCGCGATCGCCGAGTACGGCGATCGCGTTCGCGAGGCCGGCGGAAGCGTGGTCGACCGGGAAGCCGACCAGCTGCTCGTCTGCCTGACCGACATGCGCTGGGGCCTGCAGTCGCTGCGCAACCTGCTCTCGCAGGCACGTCGCGACGGTTTCGTCGTGCGTGCCGCGATGGTCCAGGCCGTGCTCGCGCGAACCGGTTCGCCGGACGGGCGCCCCGGCTTCACCGCACGCACGCTCGACACGCTGCTGCGCCTGGCGGCGCACATCGACCGCCAGCAGGTCGGGATCACTCCGAAGCTGCTCAGCCTCATCCAGCTGAGCGCTCCCGAATACGCCGACCTGTTCGCGAAGCTCCCGGATCCGATCGATCCCCTGCCGGGCGAAACGCGCCCGCAGCCGGTCCTCGTGATGGCCGGCTGAACGCGACGGCGCGACGGCCTTCAGGCACGCAACGCATCGATCGCCTTGCCAAGCCGCTTGGCCGAGACCGGCACCGGCGTACGCAGCTCCTGCGCGAACAGCGACACGCGCAGCTCCTCCAGAAGCCAGCGCACCTCCTCGACGCGCGCATCGGGCTGGCCGCGCCGCTGCTGCGCGATCCGCCGCCAGCGCGCGAGCAGCGGCTCGAGTTCCGCCCGCGCGCGCGCATCGCGCAGCGGCGCCTCGCGCAGCTTGTCCAGTCGCATCGCGATCGCCGTCAGGTAGCGCGCCAGCTCGCGGAATCGAGCGGCCGGCGTGCGCGAGACGAAGCGTTTCGGCAGCAGCGCGGCGAGTTGCGCCTGCACGTCCTCGCTCGCCTGGGCATGCGCCCTCGCGGCCGGCAGCTTCTTCTGCACGAGCGCCCAGGCGTCGAGCACTTCGGCGAGCGTGCGCGCGAGTTCCTGGCCGACCAGGTTGATCCGCGTGCGGGCGTCGGCGACGCGCGCGGCGAACGCCTGCGCGTCGAGCGGCAGCGGATCGACCAGGCAGGTGCGCTCGATGACCGCCGCCACCAGCTCGTCGCGCAGATCGTCCGAGCCGCCGAAGGCCGCATAGAGCAGCGACAGGCGCTGCAAGCCCGGGATGTTCTTCGCGAAGAACTTCAACGGCTCCTTCAGCGCGATCGTGAACAGCCGCGCGAGTCCGGCCCGCGTCGACGCGACGGCCTGCGCGGGGTCGTCGAATACCTGCAACTCGACGGCGTCGCCGAGATCGACGAGCGCCGGATAGCCGACCAGGCATGCGCCGCCCGCGCCGGCGGCGTGCGCGCCATCGATGCGATCGGGCAGCGTCCCGAACGACCAGTCGACGAAACGGCGGCCGAGCGGCAGCGCGTGCGAGGTGCGGTCGGCCCGCTTCGCGGCGCCGCCGTCTTCCTTCGCCGTACGGTCGGCCGTCTTCGTCGATCCGGCCGAGGCCGGCGGCGTCGTGAGCGCCGCGCGCTCGAAGGCCTGCTGCAGCGCGCCTTTCGCGCGCTCGCCGTATTGCGCGCGCAATGCGGCGAGCTGGCGCGCTTGCGCGAGCACGGCGCCGTGCGCATCGACCAGGCGGAAATTCATCGACAGGTGCACGGGCAGCGTCTCGAGACGGAAGTCGGCCGGCTGCGCACGCAACTGCCTGTGCGCCGCGAGGTCGTCGACGATCGCATCGACGAGCGCCCGCGAACCTGCGCGTTCGCGCCAGCGCTCGACGAAGCCCGCGGCGTATTCCGGCAACGGAACCAGAGGACGCCGCAGGCGCTGCGGCAGCGACTTCAGCAGCGCCTGCACCTTGTCGCCGAGCATGCC
Organism: Zeimonas sp.; assembly: GCA_036406255.1. Lineage (GTDB taxonomy): Bacteria > Pseudomonadota > Gammaproteobacteria > Burkholderiales > Burkholderiaceae_E > Zeimonas. Next base: position 4,374 of record DASWVL010000246.1, on the reverse strand, counting down.
CGCGACGAGCCATTCACAGCGCGACGCGTCGACCAGGTTCAGCGCGGCGATCGGGACCGTCATCGTCACGCCGTCGTCGGCGGCGCCGGGGTCGAAGCGGTACTCGAGCGCAAAGGCTGCGCCGTGCAACTCGATCGCGCGCGGGAACGCCTCGGCGTTCACCGTGTCCGGATCCTTGCGCAGCAGCGCCTCGCGCGACAGGAAGAGCAGCTTCGGCGTCTCGCGCGAAGCCGCCTTCCACCACCGCTCGAGCGCCTGCGCCGAGTGCACGTCCTGCGGAACACGCGCGTCGTACCAGTCGAAGAGGTCGCGCTCGTCGACGAGCAGGTCGGGACGGCGGATGCGCTGCTCGAGCGCCTCGATCTCGGCGACGAGCCGGCGGTTGTGCACGAAGAACGGCAGCTTCGTGTCCCACTGCCCGCCGACGAGCGCTTCGCGGATCAGCAGCTCACGCGCGTGCCGGGCATCGACCGGCGCCAGCGGCACGCGACGCTGCGCGTACACCGTGAGCCCGTACAGGGTTCCGCGCTCGAGCGTCATCGCCTGGCCGCTCGCGCGCGACCAGTACGGATCGGAGGTGCTGCGCCGGATCAGGTGCGCAGCGGCGCGCTCGACCCATGCCGGGTCGATGCGTGCCACCGTGCGCGCATAGAGCTTCGCCGTGTCGACCATCTCGGCAGCCATCACCCACGGCGGAGGTTTCTTCGCCAGCGCGCTGCCCGGATGGATCGAGAACTTCGTCTGGTGCGTTCCGAGGTACTGCGCGTCGTCGGGCGACTTCGTGCCGAGGTTGCCGAGCAGCCCGGCGAGCAGCGCCCGATGGATCGCCTCGGGCGCGGCCGGCGACTCGTTCGCCTTCCACTTCAGCGTGCGGCACGCCTCGAGCAGCTGCTCGTGCACGTCGGCCCATTCGCGCAGCCGGCGCACCGACAGGAACTCGCGCTCGAGGCGCTGCGCCAGCCCGCGGTTCGATTCGCCGTTCGCATGCCGGTCGCGTTGCGCGCCGCTCCAGTAGTCCCACAGCTTCACGAACGAGACGAAATCGGATTTCTCGTCGACGAAGCGCCGATGCCTCTGGTCGGCCGCCTGCTGCGCATCGAGCGGACGCTCGCGCGGGTCCTGCGTGGAGAGCGCCGACGCGATGATCGCCACTTCGCGCAGGCAGCCGAGATCGTTCGCGGCGAGCAGCATGCGCGCGACGCGCGGATCCACCGGCAGCTTCGCGAGCGTGCGCCCGATCGACGTCAACTCGTTCCGGTCGTCGACCGCGCCCAGCTCCTGCAGCAACGCGTAGCCGTCGGCGATCGCCTTGCGCGGCGGCGGGTCGACGAACGGGAAGCGCTCGATGTCGTCGAGCCGCAGCGACTTCATCCGCAGGATCACCGCGGCGAGCGACGAACGAAGGATCTCCGGGTCGGAGAAACGCGGCCGCGAGTGGAAGTCCGCTTCGTCGTACAGCCGCACGCAGACACCGTCGGACACGCGCCCGCAGCGCCCCGCGCGCTGGTTCGCCGCCGCCTGCGAAACCGGCTCGATCTGCAGCTGCTCGACCTTGCCCCGATAGCGGTAGCGCTTCACCCGGGCCAGGCCCGGGTCGATCACGTAGCGGATGCCGGGAACGGTGAGCGAGGTCTCGGCGACGTTCGTCGCCAGCACGACGCGCCGGGCGTTCGACGCACCGAACACGCGTTGCTGCTCGGCGGCCGACAGCCGCGAGTACAGCGGCAGCAGCTCGACCGGCCCGCGCGACCACGGCGAGCCGTCGCGCGCGGCCGTCGCCCGTGCGTGCAGCCGGCGCAGATGCTCTGCGACGTCGCGGATCTCGCGCTCGCCGGGCAGAAACACGAGCACGTCGCCCGGCTTCTCCCGCCACAGCGCCTCGATCGCCTCGTCGATGCGCGACGGCAGGTCCGACTCGTCGTCGTCATCGCGATGCGCGTCGTCGAAGCCCTGGTAGCGGATCTGCACGGGATACAGCCGACCGGAGACCTCGACGACCGGCGCCGGCTCGATCACCGCTTGGCCATTCGCGTCGACCCGCTCGGTGACGCGGCCGAAGTGGCGAGCGAAGCGCTCGGCGTCGATCGTCGCCGAGGTGACGACGAGTTTCAGGTCGTCGCGCCGCGGCCCGTCGAGCAGCTGCTTCAGGTAGCCGAGCAGGAAGTCGATGTTCAGGCTGCGCTCGTGCGCCTCGTCGACGATCAGCGTGTCGTAGGCGCGCAGCAGCGGGTCGGACGCGGTCTCGGCGAGCAGGATGCCGTCGGTCATCAGCTTGATCGTCGCGCCGCGATCGATCCGCTCGTCGAAGCGGATCTTGTGACCGACGTGCATTCCGAGCGGCGAGCCGATCTCCTCGGCGATGCGGCGGGCAACCGATGTGGCGGCGATGCGCCGCGGCTGCGTGTGACCGATGAGACCCGCCTGGCCGCGCCCGGCGAGCGCGCAGATCTTGGGCAACTGGGTCGTCTTCCCGGAGCCGGTCTCGCCGCAGACGATGACGACGGAGTGGCGACGGATCGCGTCGGCGATCGCGTCGCGACGCGCCGAAACCGGCAGATTCTCGGGAAAGCGCAGCGGCGGCAGCGGTCGCAGGGACGGGCGCTGCTTCGATCGCATGAGACCGAAATTATAATGCGGCGATGAACGCCACCCACGAGCCGGATCCGGCTGCGCAGCCCGCCCCTCCGGCCGATCCGTCCGCCGAGGACGAAGCGCGTTTCGTCGCCTGGCTGCGCCAGGTCGCCCCCTACATCCACGCATTCCGCGGCAAGGCATTCGTCGTGGCCGTGCCCGGCGAGCTGATCGAGGCCGGGCGGCTGAACGCGCTCGTGCAGGACCTCAGCCTGCTGCATGCGATGGGCATGCGGATCGTCGTCGTGCACGGCTCGCGCCCGCAGGTCAACGAGCAGCTGCGCCTGCGCGGCGTCGAAGCCGCCTACGCCGAGGGGCTGCGCATCACGGGTCCGGTTGCGCTCGAATGCGCGAAGGAGGCGTCGGGCGAAATCCGCCTCGACCTCGAAGCCGCGTTCTCGCAGGGCCTGCCGAACACGCCGATGGCGCATTCCGCGGTGCGCGTCGTCTCGGGCAATCTCGTCACGGCGCGTCCGGTCGGCATCGTCGACGGCGTCGACTACCAGCACACCGGCTTCGTGCGCAAGATCGACGTGCCGACGATCCGCTTCGCGCTCGAGAGCGGCTCGATCGTGCTGCTCTCGCCGCTCGGCTATTCGCCCACCGGCGAGGCGTTCAACCTGAGCATGGAGGACGTCGCCGCGAGCACGGCCGTCGCACTCGACGCCGACAAGCTCATCGTGCTCGCCGAGACGGCGATCGAAGGCCGCGACGGCGTCCTGCACGGCGAGATCTCGGAAGCCGACGCCCGGACGCTGCTCGAATCCGGCTCGCTGGGCGAGGACAGCGCCTTCACGCTGCGCCACGCACTGCGAGCCTGCGAAGGCGGCGTCGCACGTGCGCACATCATTCCGTTCGGCATCGACGGCAGCGTGCTGCTCGAGCTGTTCCAGCACGACGGCGTCGGCACGATGCTCGTCGAGGAAACGCTCGAGTCGGTGCGCGAGGCGACGCCCGACGACGTCGGCGGGCTGCTCGCGCTCATTCGTCCGCTCGAGGAAGACGGCACCCTGGTCAAGCGCGATCGTGCACTCATCGAGCGCGAGATCGGAAACTTCACCGTCATCGAGCACGACGGCGTCATCTTCGGCTGCGCGGCGCTCTATGCATTTCCCGAGTCGGGGATGGGCGAGATGGCCTGCCTCGCGGTGAATCCGAACGTGCAGAACCGCGGCGACGGCGAGCGGCTGCTGCGGCGCATCGAGCAGCGTGCGCGCGCGGCCGGGTTGAAGAAGCTCTTCGTGCTCACCACGCGCACGATGCACTGGTTCCTCAAGCGCGGCTTCGTCGTCGCGCCGGTCGACCAGTTGCCGGCCGAACGCAAGAACCTGTACAACCTGCAGCGCCGCTCGCTGGTGCTGATCAAGAACCTGTAGGAGTGGCCATGGCACGAACCGTCCACTGCATCAAGCTCGGGCGCGAGGCCGAAGGCCTCGACTTCCCGCCGTACCCCGGCGAACTGGGCAAGCGGTTGTACGAGAACGTCTCGAAGGAAGCGTGGCAGGGCTGGATCCGCCACCAGACGATGCTCGTCAACGAGAACCGGCTGAACCTCGCCGATGCGCGCGCGCGAAAGTATCTCGCGCAGCAGATGGAGCAGTATTTCTTCGGCGACGGAGCGGACCGGGTGGCGGGGTATGTACCGCCGGAGGAATGAGAAGGGGGAAAGCCTCGACTGCGACGAAGCGCGCGCTTCGGTTTTCCCCTTCTCCCTTCCCCCTTCTCCCTTCTCCCTTCCCCCTT
>DASWVL010000245.1:0-13039 GCA_036406255.1 Zeimonas sp. | reverse complement strand
AGCGCCCCTCGGCAGCGGGTGCAAGTTTCCGAGGCAGAGCCGGGAAGCCCCCGCGAAGCGGGGGCCGAAGCCGTGCGCCGCGCGAAGCGAAGCCGCTCACCCGCGCCAACGGTCCGACGCGCCCCCGACAGCAGCCGCGTCATGCCGACGCCACCGCCGCCCGCGCCGCCGCCCGCTCCGTCAGCCGCCGCCGGTACCGCTTGTCCGCCGCCGACACGAAGCCGCCCAGCGCCATCACCAGACAGCCGAGCCAGATCCAGTTGACGAAGGTCTTCACGTGCGCGCGCACGACCCACGCATTCCCTCCGAGCGGCTCGCCCATCGACAGATACACGTCGCGCGTCAGGCCGCGGTCGATCGCGGCCTCGGTCATCGGCTGGCCGGTGGCGCGGTAGGTGCGCTTCTCCGGCGACAGGATCGCGATCGGCGCCGCATCGTCGGCGGCGCCCGCGCGGCGCACCTCGAAGCGTCCGCGCGTCGCGTCGTAGTTCGGCCCGGAAACGTCGCGCAGTCCGACGAAGCGGATCGAGTAGTCGCCGAGCACGATCGTCTGCCCGACTTCCATGCGCAACTCGCGGTCGACCGAGTAGCTGTTCACGAGCGTGACGCCGGCGACGAACATCGCGACGCCGAGGTGCCCGAAGTGCATTCCCCACGCGCTCGCCGGATGCAGCTTCACCCGACGCAGCGACACGCGCCCGTCGTGCCCGCGCAGCATGTCGAGCACGGCGACCGTGACGCAGCCGGCGATCCACAGCGAGAAGAACAGGCCGATGCTCGTCATCGGCCGAAAGCCGTCGACGGTGAGAGGCAGCAGCAGCGACGCGACGACGGCCACCGCCAGCGCCCAGCGCAGCCGCGCGAAGAGATCGGGAAGCTCGGCGCGCTTCCAGCGCGCGATCGGCCCGATTCCCATCAGGAACAGCGCAGGCGCCATCAACGGCACGAACACCGAATCGAAATAGGGCGGGCCGACCGAGATCTTGCCCATCTCGAGCGTGTCGAGGATCAGCGGATACAGCGTGCCGAGCAGCACCGCGGCCATCGCGACGACGAGCAGCACGTTGTTGGCGAGCAGCAGCGACTCGCGCGAGACGGCGGAGAAGCCGGGGCCGTTGCCGATCGACGGTGCGCGTGCGGCGAACAGCGTCAGCGAGCCGCCGATGACGATCGACAGGAAGAACAGGATGAAGACGCCGCGTGCCGGATCGGTGGCGAAGGCGTGCACCGACGTGAGCACGCCGGAGCGTACGAGGAAGGTGCCGAGCAGGCTCAGTCCGAAGCCGAGGATCGCCAGCAGCACGGTCCAGCTCTTGAAGGTGCCGCGTTTCTCGGCGACGGCGAGCGAGTGGATGAGCGCGGTCGCGACGAGCCACGGCATGAACGACGCGTTCTCCACCGGATCCCAGAACCACCAGCCGCCCCAGCCCAGCTCGTAGTACGCCCAGAACGAGCCGAGCGCGATGCCGAGCGTGAGGAAGCACCAGGCGACGACGGTCCACGGCCGCGCCCAGCGCGCCCATGCCGCATCGAAACGCCCGCCGATCAGGCCCGCCACCGAGAACGCGAAGGCCACCGACAGCCCGACGTAGCCCATGTAGAGCAGGGGCGGATGGAAGACCATCCCCGGATCCTGCAGCAGCGGATTGAGGTCGCGCCCGTCGGCCGCCGGCGGCATCAGCCGCTCGAAGGGGTTCGACGTGAACAGCAGGAACAGCAGGAAGCCGGCGCCGACCAGGCCCATCGTCGACAGGATGCGCGCGCGCAGCACGTCGGGCAGCGACGACGAGAAGACCGCGACCGCGCCGGTCCAGAACGACAGGATCAGCACCCACAGCAGCATCGAGCCCTCGTGCGAGCCCCAGGTGGCGGCGATGCGGTAGGGCAGCGGCAGGTGCAGGTTCGAGTGCGTGGCCACGAGGAGCACGCTGAAGTCGTTGCCCACGAAGAGCGCGGCGAGCGAACCGAAGGCGAGGATCGCCAGCGCCGCGAGCAGGATCGACGCGGAGCGATCGACGGCCATCAGCCGTGCGCCGGTGGCGCCGCGGACGAAACTGCCGATCATCGGCAGCGTGCCGAGGATCACTGCGACGGCGAGCGCGAGAGCCAGCGTGTACTGGCCGAATTCGGCGATCATCTGTTTGCCTCCCTGCGCCGGCGCTCAGCGGTCGGCCTGCTGGAACTGCGACGGCGCGCCGACCGGGTGGCCGGCGCGGCGCAGCGCTTCGGCGGCTTCCGGCGGCATGTAGTTCTCGTCGTGCTTGGCGAGGACTTCGCGCGCCTTGAAGGTACCGTCGGGCTCGAGCGTTCCCTGCGCGACCACGCCACGTCCCTCCTTGAACAGGTCGGGAAGGATTCCCGTGTACGCCACCGAAATCGTCTTCGCATTGTCGGTCACGCGAAATGTGACCGTGGTGCCGTCGCCGACGCGCTTCACGCTGTCGGGCTCGACGAGGCCGCCGATGCGGAACGCCTTGTTCGTCGGCGCCTCGCCGTCGACGATCTGCGTGGGCGTGAAGAAGAACACGAGGTTGCTGCGGAACGCATTGGTGACGAAGGTGGCGGCGACCGCCAGCGCCGCCAGCCCGGCCACGATCCACAACAACCGACGATGACGCGCTTTCATTCCGGGCTTCCCGTGTATTGCATGGCCTGCGCAGCCTGCTCGGCGCGCATCTCGTCGGCGCGCCGCTCGGCGTTGCGTCGCTGGCGGCGCAACGCGAACAGCTCGACGGCGATCGCCAGCGCGAGCATGCCGTACGAGCTCCAGACGTAGAAACCGTAGCCGCCCATCTGCAGCCAGTCGATCAACGTTTCCCCTCGATTCAGCGCACGGCCGCGCCCGACGCGGCGGTGTCGTCGGATGGAGGCCGGCCGTGCGAGGCGATCCGCGACATCCAGCCGCTCGCCGCTTCGCGCTCGGTGATGATGCTGCGCACCCGATGCAGCGCCACCGCGATCGTGTAGGCCCACGCGGCCAGGGTGAGCAGCAGCATGCCGGTGAGCATCGTCTGCGCCATCTTCGGCGCGGCGGTCATCGAGACCGTCGCGCCCTGGTGCAGCGTGTTCCACCAGCGCACGGAGAAGTAGATGATCGGCACGTTGATCGCGCCCACCAGCGCGAGCAGCGCAGCGGCCCGATCGGCGCGGCGGGGATCCTCGATCGACGCGCGCAGTGCCATGTAGCCGAGGTACAGGAACAGCAGGATCAGCGTCGACGTCAGGCGCGCGTCCCACACCCAGTACGCACCCCAGGTGGGACGGCCCCAGAAGGCGCCGCTCCACAGGGAGACGAAGGCCCACATCGCGCCGGTGGGTGCGAGCGCCTGCGCCATCATCGCCGACAGCCGCGTGTTGAAGGCGAGCGAGATCGCCGACCAGAACGCGATCACCAGGTAGACGAACATCGCCATCCACGCCGCCGGCACATGGATGTAGATGATGCGGTAGGCCTCGCCCTGCTGCCAGTCGGTGGGCGCCACCACGAAGCCGACGTACAGGCCGGCGATGGCGAGCAGCGCGGCGAGCGTGGCGAACAGGGGAATGAGTCGCCCGGCGAGCGGGTAGAAGCTGGCCGGCGACGCGTAGCGGTACCAGAACCGGGCGAAAGTGGTCATTCGTGTGCGATTTTAACCGCCAGCGCGGTGACGGCCGGCCCCAGCACCCAGGCGGCGATCGCTCCCGCCGCGAGCAGCGACAGGTGCGCCTGCGCGCCGAGCCCGGCACTGTGCGATTCGACCGATCCGGCGCCGAAGATCAGCACCGGTACCGCGAGCGGCAGCACGAGCAGTGCGAGCAGCGACGAGCCGCCGCGTGCGCCGAGCGTCAGCGCGGCGGCGATCGCGCCGAGCCACGACAGGATCGGCGTACCGAGCACGAGCGAGACGACGAGCACGCCGATCGCCTCGGCGGCGAGGCCGAACTGCAGTCCGGCGATCGGAGCGAGCAGCACCAGAGGCAACCCGGTGGCGATCCAGTGCGCGAGCACCTTTCCGGCGACCAGCGCCGGCAAGGGCGCGGGTGCCAGCACCATCTGCTCGAGCGTGCCGTCGCCGTGGTCGGCGGCGAACAGGCGCGCGAGCCCCAGCAGGCTCGCCAGCAGCGCCGCGACCCAGACGATGCCGGCGGCGATCGTGCGCAGCAGCTCGGGGTCGGGACTGACGGCGAGCGGGAACAGGCTCGTCACCAGCAGGAAGAACACGACGATCAGCGCGAGTTCGCTGCGCGAACGCAGGGCCAGCCGCAGATCGCGCGTGCACGCCCAATGCAGCGAGCGCAGCACGCCGGGCGCCGTCGCCACGCCCGCATGCGCCGCGACACCGGCAGGCGACGGCGGCGTCAGGCGCGCGCTTCGTCGAGCGAGAGCCGGATCGGGGTCTCGGTGCATGGCAGCGGCTGGTGCGTCGCGACGAGGGCGAGTCCGCCGGCGCGCAGGTGCGCATCGATGAGCGTGCCGAGCAGGCGCAGCGCGTCGGCGTCGAGGGCGGTGCCCGGCTCGTCGAGCAGCCACAGCGGGCGCGCGTGCGAACAGGACAGCCTCGCGAGCGACACGCGGCGGCGCTGTCCGGCGGACAGGCGCGCGAAGGGCAGCTTCGACTGGCGGGCGAGGCCGACGCGCTCGATCGCGGCCTCGAGTGCATCGTCGTGCACCCGCAGCCCGTCGAGCGCGAGCTGCACCGAAAGGTTCTCGCGAACGTCGAAAGCGTCCTTCCAGCCCGGGGCGTGGCCCTGGTAGACGCACGCTGCGCGCCATTCGGCGTCGTCGATGCGCCGGGGTGCGCCGCGCCACAGGATCTCGCCGGCGACCGGGCGCGCGAGTCCGGCGATCGTTCGCAGCAGCGTCGACTTGCCGCTGCCGTTGGCGCCGACGAGCATCGTCCACTGGCCGGCGGAGATCCGCAGGTCGAGCGACGCGAACAACGTGCGATAGCCGGCCGCGCAGGCGAGCGCGCGCGTCTCCAGGCCGGGAAGGGCGCCGGGCCGCGTCAACGCGGGACGACCTGGTCGATGACGATGCGCACGCCTTCGCTGCCCGGGCGCACGTTCTCGATGCGGCCGTACAGGTCGCCCGGCTCGCGCATCGCCTGCCCGCTTCGACTCAGCCTCGCCTCGAGGTCGACGGAATCGGCGCCCGAGAGACGGCGCGACGGGTCCATCGCGTTCGAATCGTCGAGCGTGAACGAAGCGGGAAAATCGGGCGTCGGCAGTCTGAGCACCGCGATCGGCACGGCCGGTCCACCGCTGGCGCGCGCGATGACGAACAGCGTTCCGCCGCCCGCTGCCCGCGCGACGAGCGAGGGATCGACCGCGATGGTGCCGGAAAGCGCCCTCGCCGGTGCCGGAGCGTCGTTCGACGCGACGGGTGCTTCGACGCGCGGCGGCGTCGCGCCGGAGGCCTGCTCCGCGATCTCGCCGTCGATGCGCTGCAGGATCGCCGCGATCTGCGTGGCCTCCTCGCTGCCGGGCTGCAGGAAGGTCTCGAGCTGTTTCAGGTACGAACGCGCGCGCGGCAGGTCGCCGAGCCGGTACTGCGCGGCGCCCATCAGCGCCACCGCCTTCGGTTCGCCGGGATCGATCTTCAGCGCCCGCTCGAGCAGCTCGACGGGTTGGCCGGCGAAGTCGCCGCCGGCGCGAAGCGCGGCCGATTCGGCATAGTCGGTGAGCAGCCGCGCGTCGTTCGGCAGGCGCTCGACTGCCTTTGCGAAGGCGACGACGGCCTCGTCGTGACGTCCCTGCATCTTGCGCGCCTCGGCGAGCATCGCCCACGCTTCCGCGTCGTCGGGTTGCTCGCGCGTGCGTTGCTCGATGCGCCCGATCATCGCTTCGATCTGTGCGGCGTCCGGCGGCGGCTGCCGGTCGACGGCGTCGACCGCTGCGAGGTGCGGCGAACCCACCTGCCGATACACGCCGAACGCGACCAGCGGCACGAGCAGCGCGACCATCACGGCGGCCGCCCACGCGGTGCGCGGCGAAGGCGACGCCGCAGACGACGCGATGGGCGCGTCGGCCGCCAGCGCCTGCGGGAGGTCTTCCGAGAGCTGGCGCACGAGATCGTCGTGCGCCTGGTCGGCTTCGGCGTCGGTGAGCCGGCCGGCGGCGCGCTCGCTCTCGATCTCGCGCTTGCGATCGCGAAACACCGCCAGGCGCCGCTCGTCGTCGCGCACGGCATCGACGCGAAGGCGGCGCGTGGAGACGAGCGGCCAGACGACCAGGGCGGTCGCCACGAGCGTGACGATCGCGATGGAGATCCACAGGGCCATGATGGAAGCGGCCGCCGCGGTGCGCAGCGGCCCGAAAAAAGGCGAACCCGCTATTGTCTCACAGCGCTATCACGGACTCGGACCGTCGGCAAGATGGCGCCCGAGCGCGTCGAGGAACGCCCGGCACCGCTCGAGCTGGCCGACCTCGACGTATTCGTCGGGCTGGTGTGCGACGGCGATGTCGCCCGGTCCGCAGACGACCGTCGGCACGCCGATCGCCTGCAGGATTCCCGCCTCGGTGCCGAAGCTCACGCGACGCAGTTCCGCGTGCCCGCACAACGGGGCGACCGCCTGCGCGAGCGCGAGGTTGCCGTGTTCGTCCAGCGGCGGCGTGTCGAAGATCTCCTCGAACGAGATCGCCGTGTCGGGCGAGATGCGCCGCATCGCGGGCAGGACGACGTCGCGGCAATGCCGCCGCACCGCGTCGAGCACGTCGGCCGAGCGCATGCCCGGCAGCGTGCGGATCTCGAGCACGAACTCGCAGTCTTTCGCGGTGATGTTGTGGGCGGTGCCGCCCTCGATGCGCCCGACGTGCACGCTCGTGTGCGGGTATTCGAAGCCGTCGTGGCGTGCGGCGGCGTCGAGTTCGCGCTGCAGCCGACCGACGAAGACGATGATCTCGGCCGCCTGCTCGACCGCCGAGACGCCGCGGTCGCGCAGCGACGAATGCACCGAGTGCCCGCGCACGCGGACGCGGTAGCCGGCCGCGCCCTTGTTCGCGACGACGACGTGCATCGACGTCGGTTCGCCGATGATGCACGCGGCCGGACGCAGCGGCGCGTCGACCAGGTGCGCGGCGAGCGTTCGCATGCCGCGCATCGTCGTCTCCTCGTCATAGGAGAACGCGACGTGCACCGGGGCGCGCAGCTTCATCGCGGCCAGGCGCGGCGCGGCGTCGAGCACGCAGGCGAGGAAGCCCTTCATGTCGGCGGCGCCGCGCGCGTGCAGTCGCGTGCCTTGCTCGCGCAGCGTGAACGGGTCGGAGGTCCACGCCTGCCCTGCAACCGGAACGACGTCCGAGTGGCCAGAGAGCATCCATCCGGCGACGTCGTCGGGGCCGACCGTGGCGAACAGGTTCGCCTTGCCCGGCTCGTCGCCGTGCTGCACGAAGCAGCGCAGCCCTGCATCCTCCAGGCGCTGCGCGGCCCAGTCGATCAGTTCGACGTTCGGCTTCGCGCTGACCGTGTCGAAGGCGACGAGCCGGCGCAGCAGCTCGATGACGGGACGTGCGCCGGCCATCGTGTGTCGCGACGCTTCCTAGTCGCGCTGCGTGATGAACTTCGTGTTCAGGTAGCCGTCGAAGGTCTCGGTTCCGCCCTCGCTGCCCCATCCGCTGTCCTTCACGCCGCCGAACGGGGCTTCGGCGATCGCCTGGCCGAAGTGGTTCACGTTGACGTTGCCCGCTTCGAGCGCGTTCGCCGCGGCGTTCGCGTAGCGGCTCGACGTCGTGAACACGTACGACGACAGTCCGTAGGGCAGCGAGTTCGCGCGCCGGATCACGTCGTCGAAGTCGGTGAAGCGCGCGAAGGGCGCGATCGGGCCGAAGGGTTCGGTGGTCATCAGCATCGCGTCGTCGGGCAGCCCGGTGACGACGGTCGGTGCGAAGAAGTTGCCGCGATCGGAGAGGCGCTCGCCGCCGATCTCGATGCGTCCGCCGCGACGGCTCGCATCGTCGACGAAGGCCTGCATCGCGGGAACGCGCCGCTCGTGCGCGAGCGGGCCCATGCGCGTGTTCTCGTCGAGCCCGGCACCGACCTTCATCGCACGCGTCTTCTCGAGGAAGCGCGCCATGAAGCGGTCGTAGATCTTCTCGTGCAGGTAGAAGCGGGTGGGCGAGACGCACACCTGCCCGGCGTTGCGGAACTTGAATGCCTGCAGCGAGTCGGCGGCGCGATCGACGTCGGCGTCCTCGAAGACGATGACCGGCGAGTGACCGCCGAGTTCCATCGTGGTGCGCTTCATCTGCTGTGCGGCGAGCGCGGCGAGCTGCCTGCCCACCGGAACGGAACCGGTGAACGAGACCTTGCGCACGATCGGCGAGCGGATGAGGTAGTCGGAAACCTCGTGCGGCACGCCCCAGACGACGTTCAGGCAACCGGCGGGCAGGCCGGCTTCGTGGAACACGCGCGCGAGCGCGACGATCGCGCTCGGCGCGTCTTCGGGACCCTTGAGCACGATCGTGCACCCCGAGCCGAGCGCGGCGCCGATCTTGCGGATCGCCTGGCTCGCCGGGAAGTTCCACGGCGTGAATGCCGCGCACACGCCGACCGGCTGGCGAACGACGAGCTGGCGCACCGCCGGGTGTCGCGGCGGAATCACGCGCCCGTAGATGCGCCGGCCTTCCTCCGCGTGCCATTCGGCGTGCTCGGCGCAGCCCTTGACTTCGTTGATCGCCTCGGCGAGCGGCTTTCCCTGGTCGAGCGTGATGTTGCGGCCGATCTGCGCGGCGCGCTCGCGAAGAAGGTCGGCCGCCTTGCGCAGGATGCGGCTGCGCTCGAGCGGCGAGGTGTCGCGCCACGCGGGAAACGCGCGTTGCGCGGCGGCGAGCGCGCGGTCGAGGTCTTCGTGCGTGGCGTGCGGCAGCTTGCCGATCACGTCGCCGGTGGCCGGATCGAAGACGTCCTGCTCGCGGCGACCCTGCGCCGCGACGAACTCACCATCGATATAGAGACAGAGATCCTCGTACATGAGAGCGCTTCACCTCGCTGGTTCCGATTCGCCCCATTCTGACACGCGCCGTTTCATTCCTCTTCCTGTGGCCGCCACGCCGAGCGCAGCTTGTGCTGCACGGCCGGCGGCGCTTCCTCGTAGCCGAGCAGCTCGAGCGAGTAGCTGCCCTGTCCGCCGGTGATCGCTTTCAGGCGTCCCTGGAAGTCGCCGAGTTCGGCCATCGGCGCCCGCGCGTTGATCGTGGCCATGCCGGCGCGCGCGGCGTCGGCGCCCGACACCTGCCCGCGGCGCGCGGACAGTTCACCCGACACTGCACCGATGGCGTCGGCCGGGATCGTCAGCTCGAGCGAGACGATCGGCTCGAGCACCACCGGCCGCGCCTTTGCAGCGGCATCGAGGAATGCCTTGCGGCCGGCCGTGATGAAGGCGATCTCCTTGCCGTCGACCGGGTGCGTCTTGCCGTCGTAGACGGTGACCTTGACGTCCTGCACCGGAAAACCGGCCACGGCGCCGCCGTCGAGCGCCTGTCGCACGCCTTTCTCGACGGCGGGAATGAACGGCCCGGGAATCGCGCCGCCCTTGACTTCGTCGACGAAGCGGAAACCCTCGCCGCGCGCGAGCGGCTCGACGCGAAGGAACACCTCGCCGAACTGACCCGCGCCGCCGCTCTGCTTCTTGTGCCGGTGATGCCCTTCGGCATGACCCGAGATCGTCTCCCGGTACGGCACGGTGGGCGGATGCGCGTCGACCTCCAGCTTGTACTGCGAGCGGATGCGCTCGAGCACGCGCGCGACGTGCACCTCGCCCAGTCCGCGCACGACCGCCTCGTGCGTCGTGGGGTCGTGCTCCACGCCGAGGCTCGGGTCTTCGGCGCACAGCCGGTGCAGCACCTCCGAGAGCTTCTGCTCGTCGCCGCGCTTCTTCACGCGGATGGCCAGGCCGTAGACCGCGTGCGGCAGCGGCAGCGGACGGTAGTGGATCGTCGCGTCCTCGGCGGCATCGTGAAGCACCGCGTCGTAGACCAGTTCGTCGATCTTGGTGAGCGCACAGATCTCGCCGGGACCGACCGCGGCGAGCGGCTGGAACTCGCGCCCCTGCACGAGCTGCGGCACGCCCGCGCGCACCGCCTTGCGGCCGTCGCCGACGTACAGCGGCGTCTCGGGCGTGAAGCTGCCCTGATGCACGCGCACCATCGCGATGCGGCCGATGTACGGATCGATCTCCACCTTGAACACGTGCGCCAGCACGTGGTCGTCCGGGCGGCGCGATGCGACGAAGGGCTCGGCGCGCTCGCGATCGCCGCTCGGCCAGCGCTCGAACAGCGGCGGGTTGCCTTCGAGCGGGCTCGGCGCGAGCCGCACGATGAAATCGACCAGCTCGTTCACGCCGACGCCGCTGCGCGACGACGCGAACAGGACCGGAACGATGTGTCCGTCGCGCAGCGCGCGCTCGAATGCGTCGTGCAGCGCGCCCGCTTCGATCTCCTCGCCCGACAGGTAACGCTCGGTGAGTGCATCGTCGACCTCGACGACCTGCTCGACGAGCGCACGGTGGGCATCGGCGACGCCGGCGAAGTCGGTGGGCACATCCTCGGGCGCGAAGAAGCAGTCGACGACGCGGGTGCCGTTGCCGGCCGGCAGGTTCAGCGGCAGGCATTCCGGACCGAAGGCCGCGCGCAGCTCCTCCACGCGCGCGGGCAGGTCGGCCCCTTCGGCGTCGATCCGGTGCACGACGACGAAGCGGCACAGGCGTCGTGTCTGCGCGAGCAGTGCGATGCGTGCGGTGGCCATCTCGACGCCGCGCTGGGCATCGACGACGATCGCCACGGACTCGACCGCGTCGAGCGCGGCCATCGCGCGTCCCGCGAAATCCGGATAGCCCGGGGTGTCGAGAACGTGGACGCGTACGCCATCACGTTCGAAGTGGGCGCACGCGAGCTTCAGCGAATGCCCGTGCTCCTTCTCGAGCGGGTCGTAGTCGCAGACGGTATTGCCCCGTTCGATCGAGCCGGCGGCGGGAATCGACCCTGCTGCCGCGAGGATCGATTCGATCAGCGAGGTCTTGCCGACCCCCGCGTGGCCGACGAATGCAAGCGTTCGAAGGTTTTCGATCGGATGCGCGGGCATGCATGGCCTCCCCGTCGTTGCGTGAATTCGATCGCCGTCCGTACGAAGCATGAGTCCAGATCCGCGCGCGGCGCAAGCATTCCGCCTTTCGCCCTCGCGCGGACGGGCCGGTCGTCCGGGTTCCCCCCCCGAAAGGAGTATTGGGTCGGATAAGACCCGCGACTTAGGCTTTCAGTCGGTATCTGTCGTCCGGTGGCGAGCAAGAAGGAAGAACGAAATGAGCCGGCGCGTTCTCCTGGTCCAGCAACCTGCCTCCCCGGTCGACCTCGGTGCGATGCTCGACTCGAGCGACTGGTCGGTCCAGCGTGTCTTCGAACCCGATTCGCTGGCAGCCGAAGCGGGGCGCTGCCGCGTCGGCATTGCCGTCCTCGACGATCTCGCCGCCTTCCAGCGCTCGGGCGTCTGCACGGCGATCGCCGGCAGCGACGTCGAGTGGGTTGCGGTTGCACCGCCCGGTGCCATCGACGACGCGGTCTGCGCGAAACTGCTCTGCGGTTTCTTCGATTACCTGACGATGCCGGTCGACGCGGAACGGCTTCGCTTCACGCTGGGACACGCCTTCGGCAAGGCCGAATTGCGCGGCCGTCACGCATGCAAGCTCGGCAGCGAGTCGAGCTTCGGCATGGTCGGCGCGAGCAAGCCGATGCAGGCGCTCTATCGCACGCTCGAGAAGGTCGCGCGCACCGATGCGCCGGTGATGATCGGCGGCGAGAGCGGAACCGGAAAGGAGCTTGCGGCGCAGGCGATCCACCGTCATTCCGCGCGGCGCGAGGGTCCGTTCGTCGCGGTGAACTGCGGCGCCATCCCGCCCACGCTGATCCAGACGCAGTTGTTCGGTCACGAGAAGGGATCGTTCACCGACGCGCACCGGCGCGAGATCGGCAGCGTCGAGGCCGCCTCCGGCGGCACGCTGTTCCTCGACGAGATCGGCGACCTCCCCGCCGAGGCGCAGGCGGCGCTGCTGCGCTTCCTGCAGGAGTCGACGATCACGCGCGTCGGATCGACGCAGTCGATGAAGGTCGACGTCCGCGTCGTCGCCGCGACGCACATCGATCTCGTCACCGCCGTGCGCGAGCGGCGCTTCCGCGAAGACCTGTTCTACCGGTTGAACGTGCTGCGCGTCGAGGTCCCCCCGCTGCGCGTGCGTACCGAGGACATCGAGGCGCTGGCGCGCCACGTGCTCGAGCGCTATCGCAACGATGCGTCGCAGGCGTTGCGCGGCTTCTCGGAGCAGGCGCTCGATGCGATGCGCGCCTACGCGTGGCCCGGAAACGTGCGCGAACTGGTCAATCGCGTGCATGGCGCGATGATCCTGTGCGAGAGCGCCTGGATCAGCGCCGCCGACCTCGGATTCGAGCGTACCCGGCGACCGGCCGCCGCGATTTCCCTCGCCGGCGCGCGCCAGCGCAGCGAGCGCGAGCTGGTCCTCGCCGCCTTGCAGCGAAATACCAACAACGTATCGGCCGCCGCGCGCGATCTCGGCATCTCGCGCGTGACGCTGTACCGGCTCGTGCGGCGGCTGTCGATCGAAACGAAGGCGGGCCGCAGCGCGGCACAACAAACGGCCGGTGGCCACGGATAGGCGCTTCGTCGATCCGGCCGTCGTCCAAAGGGGAGGGGCGATGACCCAGGCAAACGGAAAGCGCGTCGCAGGCGCAGTCGTCGCGGCCTTCACGGTCGGGTCGGCCGCGCTGGTCGTGCCCCATGCGGCCGCGGCGCAGGAGGCGACGGGCGACGCCGAAGTGCAGGCGCTCGCGCAGCGCATCGAAGCGGGCGAACGCCGGCTGCGCGCGCTCGAGATCCAGCTGCAGGAAGAGCGCCGCCTGCTGCGCGCGGTGCGGCGGGCGTTCGCGCAGCAGATGGGCTACTCCGACGAGGGCCTGGCGGGGATTGTCGGCCGCGGCATCGGCGAGGCGATCGCGCAGGCACCGGTGACCGACACGCCCGGCGTCGCGCCGCCGCCCGGCGGACCGGTGGGCGAGG
>DASWVL010000244.1:0-2072 GCA_036406255.1 Zeimonas sp. | reverse complement strand
GCAATTGGGCGAGGGCGTGCGGCCGGTCGTGGTCGATCGCGACGACCCGCACACCGCGGGAGGCGTCCAGGCCGACCTGCTGATCGATACCGTCGGCGGCGCGACGCTCTCGACGCTGCTGCCGTCGGTTGTCGCCGGCGGACGAGCGGTGCTCGTCGGCTATCTCGGCGGCTCGCGCCTCGTGCTCGACCTGACGCAGTTCATCCAGCGCGACGTGTCGTTGCTGCCGCTGAACATGCTGACGCGCGAGGCAACGGGCCGCGCGGCGGCGCCCGGGCTGCTCGAGCGGATCGCCGAAGGCACGCTGCGCGTCGAGCGCCGCGCCTTCGATTTCGCGCAGGCCGGCGAGGCGCTCGAATGGCTCGGCACGCCTGATCACCGCGGACGCGCGGTGCTGCGCTGGACGGGTTGAACGCAAAGAGCATCGCACGTCCGGGCGGCGAGCTTCCGGGTGAGCAGGTCGCCACGACAAGATTTCGGTTGCCGCTTCAATTTGGCGCGTTTTCGCCCGTGAAATCGATTCCACGAGCCCGAACGCTTCAGAAAGCAGCGCGAACTGCGAGCCACCGAGGGCGAGGAAGCCGCGACCCGCGGCGAGGAAGCCGGCGACGCGGGCGAACGAGGGTTTCATCGGGGCTCTCCGAACAACGTTGGCCTTTGGTAACGCGCTACCTATCCGGTGCGCCCGAAATCGGGGCTGCGCCGCTCGCCGAAGGCGGCGATCCCCTCGCGCGCGGCCGCAGTGCAGGCGCTCGTGCCGAAAGCGGCGTAGCCGACCTCGAGCGCCTGCGCGAGCGTGGAAGCCGCTGCGGCATCCCGCACCGCTTTCTCGATGATCCCGACCGTGGTCGCGCTCAAGGTCATGCCGTTCGCCGCGCGTTCGACGCGCTCGTCGAAGCCGGGCAGGTCGACGGCGCCTTCGGCGATGCGCGGAACGCCCCCCGAGAGCGCGTGCACGCGCTCGACCGCGCAGGCGATCAGCTCCCGGTATCCGTCGGCGAGCGCGTCGACGATGCCGAGTTCGTGCGCGCGTTCGGCGCCGAGCCGCTCGCCCTTGCGCAGCATCGCGTGGAACACCGGAGCGGCAGCCGGCCAGCGCCGGTACGGCACGACCATCGCTCCGATGCCGGGGACGATGCCGAGCGTGACCTCGGGCAGTTGCATCGACGCGCCGCGCGCGGCGACCAGCGAATGGCAGCGCATCGCCAGCTCGAAGCCGCCGCCGAGAGCCATTCCGTTCAGTGCGGCGACCACCGGCTTGCGCATCGCGTCGAGATGCACGAGCAGCCGCGAGCAGTCGCGCGCGTACTGCGCCGCGGCCCCTGCGTCGCCGAGCATCGACGGGAAGCGGCCGATGTCGGCGCCGGCGCAGAACGCGCGCGTGCCGTAGCCGACGATCACGAAGCCGGCCACCGCCGGATCGTCTTCGTGACGGCGGATGACCGCGAGGATCTCGTCGGTCATCTCGTCGTGCAGCGCGTTGAGCGCCTCGGGACGGCGCAGCGTGATCACCTTCACGTCGCCGACGTCGTCGACGAGCACGTGGCGCTCGAAGCGTTGGTACTCGTCGAGCGCACGCCCGGGCATCGGCATGCCGGGGCGCTCGTCGGCGAAACGCTGCAGGACGCGCGCGGCCTCGTCGTCGCCGAGATCGCGCATCAGCGTCAGCGGCCCCTGCCGGAAGCCGAGCGCGATGCGGCAGCCGAGGTCTAGGTCGGCCGCCTCGCCGATCGCGCGGTCGAGGATGTCGACCGACTGCGAGAAGAGCACGCCGAGCAGCCGGTCGCGCACGGCGGAGGCGGTGGGCGCGTCGACCGGCACCGTCTTCCCGGGCGCGACCGTCTGCCAGCGCTCGACCGACCCGAAGATCGACGCCGGGCGGTAGTGCTCGCCTTCCTCGTCGGCCTGCAGCGTGTTCGTCTCGACGATGATCGGGTTGCCGTGCGCGAGGTTCAGCACGAAGAACGGCCCGGCGTGCACGAATTCGCCCGCCACCGTGTCGACCTGCGCGGCGCTCGCGCGATCGAGCAGCAGCGCCGACTCGTTGCACCAGTTGTCGAAGATGCGGTCGA
>DASWVL010000243.1:0-6389 GCA_036406255.1 Zeimonas sp. | reverse complement strand
GATCGAGTCGGGCATCAACGACCCGACGGCGATCTTCCTCACGATGATGATGATCGAGGTGCTGATCGCGCCCGACGAGCTGCAAGGCTTCGGGCTCGTGCGCCAGCTCGTCGTGCAGTTCGGGCTCGGCGCCGTTCTCGGACTCGTGCTCGGTCGTGCGATGGCCTGGGTGATGCGAAGCGCGCAGGTCGGCGAGGGGCTGAGCGCGCTGCTGCTGTGCTCGGGCGGCGTGACCGCCTTCGCGATCACGAGCATGCTCGGCGGCAGCGGCTTCGTCGCCGTCTATCTCGTCGGGCTGGTCGTCGGCAACCGGATGCGGCGCACCGCGGAGAACCTGCTGCGCGCGATGGACGGCATGGCGTGGCTGTCGCAGTCGAGCATGTTCCTGCTGCTCGGCCTGCTGGTGACGCCGTCCGAACTGCCGGCGATCGTCTGGCAGGCGCTTGCGGTCTCGGCGTTCCTGATGCTCGTCGCGCGCCCGCTCGCGGTGTGGCTGTGCCTGCTGCCCTTTTCCTTCGCGTCGCGCGAAGTGGCGTTCATGGGGTGGATCGGACTGCGCGGCGCGGTCCCCATCGTGCTCGCCGTCTTTCCGCTTCTGGCCGGCGTTCCCGACGCCGAGCTGCTCTTCAACGTCGCCTTCGTCGTCGTCGTGACCTCGCTGCTGCTACAGGGCTCGTCGGTTCCGCTGGCGGCACGCCTGTTCGGCGTGGGACTTCCGCCGCGCGACGAACCCCGCGTGCGTCCGACGCTGTCCGACGACCGGCTCGCGGTGCTCGAGTTCCGCATCGGGGAGCGATCCCCGATGCTCGGCATCGACCTGCGCACGTTGCTGCTGCCCGAGGGAGCGCGCGTCGTCGGCGTCCTGCGTGCGAGCGCGGTCGTGCACGACGACGACACGGGAGCATTGCGGCGCGACGACGTCGTGATGCTCGTTGCCCCGGACGTCGAGGTCGACCACCTGTCCGACCTCTTCACCAGCGTCGACGCGGCTGCCCGCCGGCGCTTCTACGGCGATTTCGTGCTCGAGGGCGCCGCGTCGTTCGCCGATGTCTGCGCCGCCTACGGGTGCGAGATGCCTGCCGGGCTCGACGGACTGTCGCTGGACGAGGCGATGCGCCGGCACGCGCGCAACATCGTCGAAGGCGATGCGGTGCACATCTCCGGCCTGCTGCTGATCGCGCGGGAGGTCGTCGCCGGCCACGTCGTCAAGGTGGGGCTGAAGCTCGAGCGCGCCCGCGTGCGCCCCTCGTGACGCGCGCTTGGGCGCCCGCCCGGCGCCGCCCGCCGATTCAACGCAGGTCTTCGTCGAAGTATTCGCCCGCCGCCCGCACGATCGGCAGCGCGCGCTGCTGCTCGCGCTGCCGCATCTCGACGCGACGGATCTTTCCCGAGATCGTCTTCGGCAGCTCGGCGAACTCGAGGCGGCGGATGCGCTTGTACGGCGCGAGCCGCTCCCGGCAGAAGCGCAGGATGTCGGCCGCCGTCTGCGCGTCGGCGGTGCGGCCGGCAACGAGCACGACGAAGGCCTTCGGCACCGCGAGCCGGACCGGATCGGGCGACGGGACGACCGCCGCTTCGGCCACCGCGTCGTGTTCGATCAGCACGCTCTCGAGCTCGAACGGGCTGATCCGGTAGTCGCTCGCCTTGAAGACGTCGTCGGCGCGGCCGACGTAGGTGACGTAGCCGTCGGCGTCGCGCTGCGCGACGTCGCCCGTGTGGTAGTGGCCGGCGCGCATCACCTGCGCGGTGCGCTCGTCGTCGTCGGCGTAACCGGGCATCAGGCCGACCGGCTGGGCGGAGAGGTCGAGCGAGATTTCGCCTTCCCCGGCCGGCGCGTCGTCGGCATCGAGCAGGGCGACGCGAAAGCCCGGCAGCGGCCGTCCCATCGAGCCCGGCTTGACCGGCTGCCCGGGCGGATTGCCGACGATGCAGCTCGTCTCGGTCTGCCCGTACCCGTCGCGGATCGTCAGGTTCCACGCGTCGCGCACCTGCTGGATCACCTCGGGGTTCAGCGGCTCGCCTGCGGAGACCAGCTCGCGCAGCTTCACCGGATACGCGGCGAGGTCTTCCTGGATCAGCATGCGCCAGACGGTGGGAGGCGCACAAAGCGTGCTGATTTCGGCGCGAACGAGCTGTTCGAGGGCCCGTTTCGCGTCGAAGCGCGCCATGTTGAAGACGAACACGCAGGCGCCCGCGTTCCACGGCGCGAAGAAGCAGCTCCACGCGTGCTTGGCCCAGCCGGGCGAAGAGATGTTCCAGTGGACGTCGCCGGGCTGCAGGCCGATCCAGTACATCGTCGACAGGTGACCGACCGGATAGCTCTGGTGCGTGTGCCGCACGAGCTTCGGCTTGCTGGTCGTGCCCGACGTGAAATAGAGCAGCAGCGTCTCGTCGGGCCGCGTTTCGGCCTTCGGTTCATATTCGGCCGGCGCGTCGTCGGCGCCGGCGTAGGCGATCCATCCCGAGGGCGGCGTGTCCACGCAGATGCGCGTCCGGTTGCCCGCGATGCCCTCGAAGCGCTCGGCGTTCGCCGAACGCGTGACGATGTGCGAGACGCGGCCGCGCTCGAGCCGGTCGGCGAGGTCGTCGCGCGTGAGCAGGTTCGTCGCCGGGATCATCACGGCGCCGATCTTGATGCAGGCGAGCATCGTTTCCCACAGAGGGACCTCGTTGCCGAGCATCAGCAGGACGCGGTCGCCGCGGCGAACGCCGAGCGACTCGAGCCAGTTCGCGACGCGGTTCGAGCGTTCGCGCAGCTCGGCGAAGCTGCAGCGCCGCTCGGCGCCGTCGTCCTCGACGATCCACAGCGCGGTGGCCTGGTTGGCGCGGGCGAGATCGTCGAAGTGGTCGAGCGCCCAATTGAAGCGTTCGAGCCGGGGCCAGCGGAACGCCGCGACGGCGGCGTCGTGGTCGGTGCGATGCTGGAAGAGGAGGTCCCGCGCAGCGCGAAAGCGGGACAGGTTCTCGTTCATGCGTTCCTCCCGGGTTCGACCGAACATACCGAAAAACGGCGATCCCGCAAGGTAAGATCGTTCGATGGACGAGGCAATCCTGGACGTCGTCGTCATCGGCGCCGGCACGGCGGGGCTCGCCGCGCTGCGGGAGATCCGCAAGCGCACCGAGCGTTTCGTGCTGATCGACGACGGCAAGTGGGGTACGACCTGCGCGCGCGTCGGCTGCATGCCGTCGAAGGCGCTGATCGAGGCGGCCGGTGCGTTTCACCGGCGCCACTCGTTCGCGACTTTCGGGATTCGCGGCGCCGAGACGCTGCACGCGGACATCCCGGCCGTGCTCGCGCGCGTGCGCGCGCTGCGCGACCAGTTCGTGCGCGGGGTACGAAAGGTCACCGACGCGCTCGGCGACCGCGCGATCGAAGGCCGCGCGCGCATCGTCGCGCCCGACTGCGTCGAGGTGAACGGTCGCCGGCTGCAGGCGCGACGCATCATCGTGGCCACCGGTTCGCAACCCGTCGTGCCCGCGCCGTGGCACGCGCTGGGCGAACGGCTGCTCACCACCGATACGCTGTTCGAACGAGAGGATCTTCCGGAACGCATCGCCGTCGTCGGCATCGGGGCGGTCGGCACCGAGATCGCGCAGGCGCTGTCGCGGCTCGGCATCGAGGTGACGGCCTTCGGATCGAGCGAGCGGTTGGCGGGTCTGAGCGACCTCGCGGTGAACGCCGCGCTGCTCGCGTCGCTGCGGCAGGAGTTCGCCGTGCACGTCGGCGCACCGGCGGTCGTTTCGCCGTCCGACGACGGTTCCGTGCGCGTGAGCAACGGACGCAACGAAGTGCAGGTCGACGCGGTGCTCGCCGCGCTGGGCCGGCGGCCGGTCGTCGACGGCCTCGGCCTGGATGCGCTCGGCGTGCCGCTCGACGAGCACGGCATGCCGGGCGTCGACCCGACGACGATGCGCGTCGGCGCTTTGCAGGTGTTCGTCGCAGGCGACGCGAGCGGCCAGGTGCCGCTGCTGCACGAGGCGGCCGACGAAGGGCACATCGCCGGACTCATCGCCAGCGGAGCCGTCGCGCGGCGCTTCCGTCGCCGCGTACCGCTGTCGATCGTCTTCTGCGATCCGGAGGTGGCCGTCGTCGGCCGTCGCTTCGCGCAACTGGATGCGAACGAGGTGCTGGTCGGCGAATACCGTTTCGAGCGCCAGGGCCGTGCGCGCATCGCGCTGCGCGATCGCGGCGTGCTGCGCATCTATGCCGCACGAGGCATCGGCCTCGTGCTCGGCGCGGAGCTGTGCGTGCCTGCCGGCGCGCATCTCGCGCACCTGATCGCGCTCGCCATCGAACGCACGCTCACCGTGCACGACCTGCTGCGCATGCCGTTCTATCATCCCGTGCTCGAAGAGGGCCTGCGCAGCGCGCTGCGCGCGCTGTCGTCGCAGCTGCCGCCGTGCAGCGAATCCGACCTCGCCGGCTGCGCCCCGATCGGCGCCGAGGCGCTCGAATGACCGGATGAATCCGTACGCGGGAGACCTCGCATGGACCTGAACTACTCGGCCGAAGAGCGGGCCTTTCGCGACGAAGTGCGCGCCTGGCTCGACGCGAGCGTGCCCGCCGGGCTGCGCCGCAAGGTGCTCGACCACGAGGAACTGACGAAGGACGACCTCGTCGCCTGGCATCGCATTCTCGCCGACAAGGGTTGGATCGCGCCGGCGTGGCCGACGCAATGGGGGGGCACCGACTGGTCGCCGGTGCAGCGCTACCTGTTCGAGGAGGAATGTGCCTACGCGGGCGCGCCGCCGATCGTTCCGTTCGGCGTCGCGATGTGCGCGCCGGTGTTGCTGCAGTTCGGCACCGAAGCGCAGAAGGAGCGCTTCCTGCCGCGCATCTATCGCGCCGACGACTTCTGGTGCCAGGGCTACTCGGAGCCGGGGTCGGGTTCCGATCTCGCGTCGCTGAAGACGCGCGCACAGCGGCGCGGTGACCGCTTCGTGCTCAACGGGCAGAAGATCTGGACGACGATGGCGCATTTCGCCGACTGGATCTTCTGCCTGGTGCGAACCGACAGCGCTGCTTCGCGCAAGCAGGAGGGAATCAGCTTCCTGCTCGTCGACATGAAGACGCCGGGCATCACCGTGCGTCCGTTGATCCTGCTCGACGAAGGGCACGAGGTGAACGAGGTGTTCTTCGACGACGTCGAGGTTCCCCTCGAGAACCTGGTGCACCGCGAGAACGAGGGCTGGACGGTGGCGAAGTACCTGCTCGGCCACGAACGGCTGAACACGGGACGCATCGGCGGTTCGAAGCGCGAGCTGGCGCGGCTCAAGGAGCTGGCGGCGCGTGCGACGAAGGACGGGCACGCGCTGATCGACGACGTGCGTTTTCGCGACCGGCTCTCGCGCGTCGAGATCGAACTGATGGCACTCGAGATCACGAACCTGCGTTTCGTCGACGAGATGCGCCGCAACGGCCGCATAGGACCCGAGGTGTCGATGCTCAAGATCCGGGGCACCGAGATCCAGCAGGCGCTCACCGAGCTGCGGATGCAGGTGGCGGGGCCGTTCGCGCAGATGTTCCGACCGATCGACTACGACGGCTTCGACGAAACCACCGCCGCCGTCGCGCCGCGCTACTTCAATTTCCGCAAGACGTCGATCTACGCAGGATCGAACGAGATCCAGCGCAACATCATCGCGAAGAACGCTCTCGGTCTCTGAACCGACGGCTCCCGGACGACCGCAATGGACTTCCAGTACACCGAAGAGCAGCGGCTGCTCGCCGACAGCGTGCAGCGCCTGCTCGAACGCAGCTACGACTTCGAGGCCCGGAAGGCGATCGTTTCGTCGGCCGACGGCTTCAGCGCCTCCGTTTGGCGAGATCTGGCAGCGATGGGCCTGCTGTCGGTTCCGTTCGCCGCCGACGACGGAGGCTTTGGCGGAGGGGCACTCGACCTCGTCGCGCCGATGCAGGCCTTCGGCGCGGCGCTGCTCGTCGAACCCTTCGCTTCGACGCTGGCCCCGGCCGGGCGGCTCGTTGCGACGCTCGGCTCGGCCGCGCAGCGCGCCGCGCTCGTTCCGCGCATCGTCGGCGGATCGGCGAAGCTCGCCTTCGCGCACCTCGAGTCGCCGGACGTGCATTCGTTCTCGACCACCGTCGTGCGCTCCGGCGACGGCTGGCGGCTGTCGGGCGCGAAGCGCATGGTGCTGCACGCACCGATGGCCGACGCGCTGGTCGTCACGGCACGCGTCGCCGACGCACTCGGGCAGGGCGACGAGATCGGCGTGTTCGCCGTCGATGCGCGCGGCAGCGGCGTGTCGATGAAGACCTTTCGCACCGTCGACGACCTGCGTGCCGCCGACGTCGTGTTCCACGACGTCGTGCTCGACGGCGAGGCGCGCCTGGGCGGCGCAGGCGCGCAGGCAGCGATCGAAGAGGCGGT
>DASWVL010000242.1:0-2186 GCA_036406255.1 Zeimonas sp. | reverse complement strand
CGCGCGTCGGGCGCTTTGCTATACTGGCCCGCCGTACCGCGGCGGCGCAATGAAGCTCATCGGTTCGAATTCGAGTCCGTATGTCCGCAAGGTGCGGGTCGTGCTCGCCGAGAAGAAGATCGAATACCAGTACGAACTGGAAGACGTCTGGTCGGCCGATTCCACCATCCAGAGCATCAACCCGCTCGGCAAGGTTCCCGCGCTGATCATGGACGACGGCGCCGCGCTGTTCGATTCGCGCGTCATCGCCGAGTACCTCGACAACCTTACACCGGTCCACAAGCTCGTTCCGCCCAACGGGCGATCGCGTGTCGAAGTGAAGATCTGGGAAGTGCTCGGCGACGGCCTGCTCGACGCCGCCGTGCTCGTGCGCCTCGAGCAGACGCTGCGCACCGACACCCAGCGCAGCCCGGCGTGGATCGCGCGCCAGATGTCGAAGATCGAAGCTTCGCTGCAGGCGATGTCGAATGCCCTCGCCGACAAGCCGTGGTGCGTCGACGGCAGGTACTCGTTGGCCGACATCTCGCTCGGCTGCGCGCTCGGCTATCTCGATTTCCGCTTCCCGGCACTCGGCTGGCGCGCGCAGTTCTCGAACCTCGCGCGCCATGCCGACAAGCTGTTCGCCCGGCCGAGCTTCGCCGAGACGGTGCCCTCGTAGTCGTCCGGTTCGAATGATCCGGCCGCGCGCTTCGTCGCGTCGCCGGATTCGCCTGCGAGTCGCCGGATTCGCCTGCGAGTCGGCTGCCATCTGCGGTCCCCAGCGCAGACGACGCTCCGGCTCACGCGGTTCGCCATCGACGACGCCCAGGCAGTTCACCGGTCGACGACGCTCGCGCCGCTCGCTCGTCGGCGACGCTCGAGCCCACCCCGTGACAAAGCGCGTCGTCGAGGCCGCCGAGACCCCGCGCATTCACCGCGGAGCACGCCTGTGGGGGATGGGGCGCATGTGCCGACGTCGGCGGTCCTGGCAGTCAGGCCGACCACGACGGCACCCCCAAAAGGACTCGCTTCACGAGCGTTCGGCCGCGCCCCCTCGGCAACGTGCGCGATTTCGCTCGTTGCTGGCGCAATTTCGTTCGCGCCGTCGGTAGTGCCCGCGGATTCGCTCGCAACTCGCGCATTCCTCTTCACGCCAGAAAGCAACCGGTGGGTTTTGCACGGTAACGAAGCGATCGCCGTCGCGCAACGAAAGCATCCGGTCGAACTTCGAGCGGATCAGCAAGGCTCGCCCCCACTCCCCTCGATCACTCCGCCGCCTCGATCACTCCGCCCCCTCGATCACTCCGCCGCCGAGGCACACGTCGCCGCGGTAGACGACGGCGCTCTGGCCGGGTGTGATCGCCCACTGGGGATCGGCAAAACGCAGTACGAAGCGTGCGCCGTCCACTTCCTCCAGCGAACAGCGCGCGTCCGCCTGTCGGTAGCGCGTCTTGGCGGCGAGCGAGCCGTCGTCCGCCGTCGGCTCGCCGGCGATCCAGTGCGCGTCGATCGCGTGCAGGCTCGCCGAGCACAGCATCGGGTGGTCGTGCCCCTGCACGACGACGAGCGCGTTGCGCTCGAGGTCCTTACGTGCGACGAACCACGGCTCGCCGGTGCCGCCGCGCGTTCCGCCGATGCGCAGTCCCTTGCGCTGGCCGATCGTGTGGAACGCGAGCCCGTCGTGCTCGCCGATCGTGCGATCGTCGTCGGTGACGATCGGTCCCGGGCGGGTCGGAAGGTAGCGGCCGAGGAATTCCCGGAACGGACGCTCGCCGATGAAGCAGATCCCGGTCGAGTCCTTGCGCTGCGCGTTCGGCAGGCCGATCGAGCGGGCGATCTCGCGCACCTCGCTCTTGTGCAGGTCGCCGAGCGGGAACAGCGTGCGCGCGAGTTGCGCCTGCGTGAGCCGGTGCAGGAAGTAGCTCTGGTCCTTGGCGGGGTCCACGCCGCGCAGCAGCTCGAAGCGCATCGCGGCAGCGGCGCTGCCGCGCCCGGCCACCGCGTTGTCGCGCTCGACGGCGTCACCGCTGCGCTGCCCGGCGGCAACCCGCCGCACGCGTGCGTAATGCCCGGTGGCAATGTGCGCGGCACCGAGCGCCATCGCGTGATCGAGGAAGGCCTTGAACTTGATCTCGGCGTTGCACAGCACGTCCGGATTCGGCGTACGACCGGCGGAGTACTCGCGCAGGAAATCGGCGAAGACGCGC
>DASWVL010000241.1:0-13900 GCA_036406255.1 Zeimonas sp. | reverse complement strand
GAACAACATGAACAATTCGCAGAAGTGATCGCACAAAAGTGAGTGCATCAAGACGGGCGACGAACGGCCGATAACCGTTACATCGGTCATCGCAAGGACGCCGCTTCATGTTCGCTTCGCCCCCCAGCCCCGCTTCCGCCTTCGCTTCCTCCGCCTTCACCTCCTCCTACCGCAACCTCGAGCTGGAGACCTCCGTGGCGCAGGCCGATCCGCATCGGTTGATCGAGATGCTCTTCGACGGCGCGGCCGCAGCGATCGCGCAGGCGCGCATCGCGCTGCACGAGGGCCGCACGGCCGCCAAAGGCGAGGCGACCGGGCGCGCCGTGCGCATTCTCGACGAAGGCCTGAAGGCCTCGCTCGATCCGCGCGGCGGCGAGCTGGCGGCGAACCTGAAGGCGCTCTACGAATACATGACGCATCGACTGCTCGCCGCCAATCTGTCGAACGACGACGCGAAATACGCCGAGGTGAGCGCGATGCTCGATCAGTTGCGCGATGCGTGGAAGCGCATTGCGGGCCAGGTGCGCGGCCAAGCGCCGGCATCGGCCCCGGCGCGCTCCGGCGAACTGGCGCCGGCATGACCCGTGCACAACGACGCATGCCCCACCGCGCGGGCTCTCCCCGCGCGCGGCACCGCCCTCCCCGCATGCCGCTGATCGACCGCTACCGGGAGATCGAGGGCGTAGCCTGCGAGATGCTCGAAGCGGGACGCGCCGGCGACTGGACGCGCGTGGGCGACCTCGGCTCGACGATCCGCTCGCTCGCGGACGACGTCGCACGCGCCGGCGGCCCCGAGGCGCTCGACGCCGGCGAGCGGCGCGAGCGGATGCGCATTCTCACGCGCCTCGTCGTCGTCGACGGCGAGTTGCGCCGGCTCGCCGACCCGGCCAGCGCGCGGCTCGACTCGATGTTCGATCCGCCCGCGCGCGGCGGCGACGCCTCGCGCCCGGCTTGACATCGTTTCTCCGAGGGGAAATGATCCGGCGCTCGCCCTACGCGACATGTCGAACGCCGCTGCCTCCCCGATCGGCCCGGACGCACCCGGCGCCCTGAGCCCCGAATACCGCATCGAGGGCGAGCTTGCCGTGCGCGCGGTGCTGCGCGAGCTGATGGCGCGCCGCTCGCTTGTGACCCTCTACCCCGAGGGGCGCGCGGACGACGCGCTCGTCACGCGCATCGTGCACGTCGCGCCCAGCGGGGTGGAACTCGACGCTTCGGGCCAGCCCCAGAGCGCCGAGGCCCTGCGTCGAGCGGATTTCGCGATCGGCGTCGCGTTTCCGGAGAGCGTGAAGACGCAGTTCCGCCTGGAACGGCTGCATCTGTCCGACGAGCCGGTGCACGCGACGAACGACGAAGCATCGTCGACTCCGCGGGTGACGACGTTGCAGGCGCCGGTGCCGGCGGAGCTGTACCGCGTGCAGCGCCGCGAGTCGTTTCGCGTGCGACCGCCGCTCGAGGACGAGGCGCATTGCGTGCAGCGGCTGGGCATCGGCCGCGAATTGCGCCATCCGCTGGTCGACCTGAGCGCGGGCGGCCTGTCGATCCGGATGTCGGCCGAAGAGACGCCTCCGGCGCCCGGACGCCTCTGGCGCCAGAGCCGCATCGAGACGTCCAGTTCCCTCGTCATTCCCTGCGAGCTGGTTGCCCGCGGCGTCTACGAGGATCCCGCACTCGAAGGCGCGCGGCGCGTCGCCTTCGCATTCCATGCAATGCCGAACGATGTGCTGCGGCGCGTGCAGATGTATGTGATCGACATCGAGAAGCGGCTGCGGCGCGAGGGGTGAGCAGCGCCTCGCTCGCATGACTGAGGTCCGCGCCGGAAATCGGCGTGGCGTTTCCAGAGAGCGGGAAGCCAGAGTTCCGCCTCGAGCGCCTGTCCATGTGGCAGCGCCGAGTATTTCGAGCTACAAAAAGTAGCGATCAGACCCGTGGAATGCATTCCGCGACGAGCAGCGCTACTTTTTGTAGCGCGACTTGTTTGGTGCTAGCCCACGGTGTAGTGCCGAGCTCACGGTGCAGTGCAAAGCTCACGGTGCAGTGCAAAGCCGACGGTGCAGTGCAAAGCCGACGGTGTTGTGCGGAGCCACGGGGTAGCGCGAAACCACGGTTTGCGCGCTCGGGCAGCGCGTGCCGGCCTCGGGCAGCGCGTGCGCGCGCTCGAGGAGCGCCAGCCGAGCGCTCGCGCAGCGCCCACCGACCACACGCCGGAGGCGCAAACCTACACCGGCATGTTCATGATGTCCGTATACGCAGCCACCAGCCGGTTGCGCACCGTCAGCGCCGCCTGGAACGCCACCTGCGACTTCTGCATCGCGATCATCGTGCGCTCGAGGCTCGCGCCTTCCTCGCCCATCAGGAACCCGCGCTGCAGCGCGACGCTGTCCTCCTGCAGCTTGCTGACGCCCTGAAGCGCGTCCTTCAGCGCCCCGGAGAAAGAACCACCCGGTTCGCTCCCACCCACCGACTCGGCCGGCGCACCGGCCGGTCCACGCCCACCGGCGCCGGCCACGCCCGCCGAACCCGGTGCGGCGGGCGTCGAGAACTGCTGGAAGGCGGGAAAGCGTACGTCCATCGTCGTCGAACTCCCTCGGCAGCGACGAACGCATCTTGACCCCGGCCGGGCACGCGCGGGACGCGAAATAGCGGCATCGCCACCCGCTTATTCGGGCTCGAGTTTTGCCGCCCTCGCCCGATACTGCGCCGCATGGATTCCGCCGCCCGAACCCTGCCGACGCCCGTCGCTCCGCTCTCCGCGTTCGCCGCCATTCCGCCGAAGCGCAAATGGATGGCGGCCGCCGGCGTGGCCGCGCTGGTCGCGATCATGGCAGTAGCCGTGCTGTGGACGCGCGAGCCCGACTGGCGCGTGCTCTTCGCGAACACGACCGACAAGGACGGCGGCGCGATCATCGCGGCGCTGTCGCAGATGAACGTTCCGTACCGCTTCGCACCCGGCGGCGCGGCGATCCTCGTTCCGGAAGACCGCGTGCACGACGCGCGGCTGAAGCTGGCCTCGCAGGGCCTGCCGCGCGGCGGCACCGTCGGCTTCGAGCTGCTCGAGAACCAGAAGTTCGGCGTCACGCAGTTCCAGGAGCGGCTCAATTTCCAGCGCGGGCTCGAGGGCGAGCTTGCGCGCTCGATCCAGTCGATCGCCGCCGTGCAGGGCGCGCGCGTGCACCTCGCGCTGCCCACGCAGAACGGCTTCCTGCGCGAACAGCAGAAGCCGTCGGCTTCGGTGCTGCTGTCGCTGCACCCGGGGCGGCAGATCGACCGCGCACAGGTCGCCGGCATCGTGCATCTCGTCGCGGCGTCGGTGCCGAATCTCTCGCCGAAGCAGGTCAGCGTCATCGACCAGAGCGGCGCGCTGCTTTCGTCCGACAGCGACGTCGCGGCCAACGGCCTCGACGCGACGCAGCTGAACTACCTGCGCAGCATCGAGGCGACGCTGAACCGGCGCGTGCTCGACATCCTCGAGCCGATCGTCGGCGCGGGCAACGTGCGCGCGCAGGTGACGGCCGACGTCGACTTCACGCAGAGCGAATCGACCGCAGAGCAGTATCGGCCGAACCAGGGCAGCGAGCCCGCCGCCGTGCGCAGCCAGCAGAAGGTCGAGGCGCCCACCGGCGACGCGGCGTTCGGCCAGGGCGTGCCGGGAGCGCTGTCGAACCAGCCGCCGCAGGCGACGACGGCGCCGGTGAACGGCTCCGCGCAGGCTACGCGCGCCGCCGGTGCGGCCGGCTCGGCCGGAGCGGCAGGCATGGCAGGCGCAGGCGCCGACGCCGCACTCGCATCGAACACCCGCCGCGAGTCCGTCACCAACTACGAGGTCGACAAGACGGTTCGCGTCACGCGCAACGCCACCGGTACGATCAAGCGCCTGAGCGCGGCGGTCGTCGTCGACCATCGCCGCACGGTCGACGCCGACGGGAAAGTCGTGCGCACTGCCCTCACCGCCGAGGAACTGCAGAACGTGCAGTCGCTCGTGCGCGAGGCGATCGGCTTCGTCGCCGAGCGCGGCGACTCGATCAACGTCGTCAACGCGCCGTTCACCGAGATCGAGCCGCCGAAGGAAGTCGAGCTGCCGCTGTGGCGCCAGCCCGAGAACCTCGCGCTCGCGCGCGACCTGGGCAAGCAGCTCGGCCTGGTCGCGCTCGCGCTGATCGTGATCTTCGCGTTCATCCGCCCCGCGTTGAAAGCCGCAGGCCGGGTGCAGCCGCGCGCGACCGCCGTCGCCGCGCAGGTCGACGACCCGCTGCAGCTGCCCGAGCCGCCTCCCGGGCCGAAGGCACTTCCCTCGACGAGAAGTGCCCGGCACGAAGACGTGCTGCAGACCGCCCGCGAGAATCCGGGGACGGTCGCGAACGTCGTGCGCGACTGGATCGCGTCCGACCCGAAGGGCGCGTGAGAAGGCCGTCGCGATGAACGAACCCGGATTGGTGGACGCGGCGATCCTGCTGATGGCGCTCGGCGAAGACGCGGCGGCCGAAGTTTTCAAGCATCTGTCGCCGAAGGAGGTGCAGAAGCTCGGCGAGACGATGTCGCGAACGCGAACGACCAGCAGCGAGCGCATGCAGCTGGTGCTCGATCGATTCCACAAGGACGCCGGCGACCTGCGTACGCTCGTCGACGACACCGACGAATACATCCGCGCGGTGCTGCGCCGCGCGCTCGGCGACGACAAGGCGGGACTGCTGATCGAACGCATCCTGCAGGGCGGCGACGTCTCGGGCATCGAGAGCCTGAAGTGGATGGACCCGCAGTCGGTGGCCGAGCTGATCCGCAACGAGCATCCGCAGATCATCGCCTCGATCCTCGTCCACCTCGAGCGCGACCAGGCCTCGGCAGTGCTGATGCACCTCGCCGAACGCCTGCGCCACGACGTGATGCTGCGCATCGCCACGCTCGACGGCATCCAGCCGAATGCGCTTCGGGAGCTCAACGACGTGCTGACGAAGGTGCTCGCGGGCGGCGAGAAGCTCAAGCGCAAGAAGCTCGGCGGAACGAAGGCCGCCGCCGAGATCCTGAACTTCTTCGGCGGCTCGAACGAAGCGACGGTGCTCGACGCGATCCGCGAGCACGACGCCGATCTCGCGCAGCGCATCGCCGACCAGATGTTCACCTTCGAGGACCTGAACCGCCTGGACGACCGCGCGATCCAGCTGCTGTTGCGCGAAATCGCCAACGATTCGCTGATCGTCGCGCTCAAGGGCGCCGATGCCGAGCTGCGCGAACGCATCTTCCGCAACATGAGCCAGCGCGCCGCCGAAACGCTGCGCGAAGATCTCGAATCGAAGGGACCGGTGCGGCTCTCGGAGGTCGAAGCCGAGCAGAAGGAGATCCTGAAGACGGTGCGCCGCCTCGCCGACGAGGGACAGATCGCGCTCGGCGGCGGAGGCGACGATGCCTTCGTTTGAAGCACGCGGCACGAGCCGGATCATCGCCTCCGAGCGGCTCGACGGGTACATACCTTTCTCGATGGGCCCGCTCGACTCGGGCGCGGAGCCGTTCGACGACGCGGGCCACGCGCATTCGCAGACCCAGGCGGCGGCGCCGGACTACGCGGCCGGGCGCAAGTCGGGCCTCGCCGAAGGATTCCAGCGCGGCTTCGAAGCGGGCGCCGCGCACGCGCGCGCCCAACAGGAAGCCGCGGAGAAGGCGGCGGGCAGCGCGCTCGCGCAACGGATCGAATCGCTGGTCGCGGCATTCGGCGAGCGGATGCAGGCGATCGAACGCGAGGCGGCCGACGAGGTCGTCGCGTTCGCGGTCGAGATCGCGCGCCACGCGCTGCGCACGACCCCTGCGCTTCGGCCCGAAACGATCGTTCCCGTCGTGCAGGAGGCGCTCGCCAGCGTCGTCGACGAATCAGTACGCATGCACCTGTACCTGAATCCAGCCGACGCCGCGCTCGTGCACGACGAACTGGGCGCACGCCTGGTGAACACGAACTGCGAGATCGTCGCCGACGCGTCGATCGCTGCCGGCGGCTGCCGGATCGAGACGCCGCGCGCGCGCGTCGACGCGACCGTCGAGACGCGGTGGCGGCGCACGCTCGCTTCGCTCGGACTCGCCGAGCGCGCCGACGCATGAGCCTCGCTCCCGAGTGGTCGGCACTGTTCGCCAACCAGCGCGCGCTGCTCGCCTCGGCCGCACCGCTCTCGGTGCAGGGCCGGCTCGTACGCGCCGCCGGCCTCGTGCTCGAGGCATCCGGGCTGCGGCTTCCGGTGGGAAGCCTGTGCGTCGTCTCGCAGGACGACGAAGCGCACGACGCCGTGTCGGTCGAGGCCGAGGTCGTCGGCTTCTCGGAGGATCGCCTGTTCCTGATGCCGACCGGCGAGACACTCGGCCTGTCTCCGGGCGCGCTCGTCACGCCGGTCGAATCTCCGGTGCGCGCGGCACACCTGCATTCGCTCTCGCACCCGCGGCGTCGCGCGATCGACCGCATGCGCCAGTTGCCGATCGGCGACGGCCTGCTCGGGCGCGTCGTCGACGCCGGCGGCGCGCCGCTCGACAAGCGCGGCGCGCTCGCCGACACCTCGATGCGTCCGGTCAACGCGCGTCCGATCAACGCGATGGAGCGCGAGCCCGTGCGCCAGCCGCTCGACACCGGCGTGCGGGCGATCAACGCGATGCTCACCGTCGGTCGCGGCCAGCGTCTGGGGCTCTTCGCCGGCGCGGGCCTGGGCAAGAGCGTTCTGCTCGGCATGATGGCGCGCTACACCTCTGCCGACGTGATCGTCGTCGGGCTGATCGGCGAGCGCGGCCGCGAAGTGAAGGAATTCATCGACGACATCCTCGGCGCCGAAGGCCTGCGCCGTTCGGTCGTCGTCGCCGCGCCGGCCGATTCGCCGCCGCTCGCGCGCCTGCAGGGAGCGGTCTACGCGACCGCGATCGCCGAGCATTTCCGGGACCGGGGACAGCACGTGCTGCTGCTGATGGATTCGCTGACGCGCTACGCGATGGCGGCCCGTGAGGTCGCGCTCGCGATCGGCGAGCCGCCGGCGACCAAGGGCTACCCGCCATCGGTGTTCGCGCGCCTGCCGCTGCTCGTCGAGCGCACGGGCAACGGCGCCAACGGTGTGGGTTCGATCACGGCCTTCTACACGGTGCTCGCCGAAGGCGACGATCCGCACGATCCGATCGCGGATTCGGCGCGCTCGCACCTGGACGGACACTTCGTGCTCAGTCGCCTGCTCGCCGACGCCGGCCACTATCCGGCGATCGACATCGAGCAGTCGATCTCGCGCGTGATGACGAACGTGACGACGCCCGCCGCACAGGCGAACGCGCGCCGCTTCAAGTCGCTGTGGTCGCAATACCAGCGCAGTCGCGACCTGATCTCGGTGGGCGCCTACGTGCCCGGCACCGATGCCGAGACCGACCGCGCGATCGCGCTGCACCCCGCGATGCAACGCTTCCTGCAGCAGGACCTCGCCGAGCGCTGCGACCTCGCGTCCGCGAACGAAGCGCTCGCCGCCCTCCTCGATCCGTCGGCTGCATGAAGCGGCGAGCGCTGAACACGCTGATCGAGCAGGCGCAGCGCGTGCGCGACGACGCGGCGCTTCGCGTCGCCGGCGCCCACCGCGAAGCCGAAGCCGCGCAACGCACGCTCGACACGCTGTCGTCGTACCGCGACGAGCAGATGCGCAACGCCGCGCAGCGAACCGAGACCGGCGTAGCGCTGCTGCTCGTGCGCGAGCGTTTCTCCCGCAAGCTCGACGGCGCGATCGACGAGCAGACGCGCGTGCGCAACGGGATGCAGGACGCGATCGAGCGACACCGCGCCGAGCTGGTCGAACGCCAGCAGCGCCTGCTCGCCTTCCGCACGCTGCAGGCGCGTCGCGAAGCACTCGACGCGCGTCGGCGCGAGCGCATCGCGCAGCGCGAAACCGACGAGATCGCCGCGCGCAGCGCCACGCGACGCAACGGAGAACCGAAATGACGACGAATCCTGCTTCACCGAGCGCGCGAGGCGATTCACTCGGGGCCGGCCCCCGCATGACCGGCGGCGCGTTCCCGTTCGGGCAAGCTCGCCCGGCGGGCACCGACCGCGATGCATCACGACAGACGGACGAGCGCTTCGACGCAACGATGTCGCGCGCACTGCAACAGGCACGCCGCGAGGCGACCGAGCGCAAGGACGAGAGCCGACGAACCGCGCAGGACGCTGCGGCGGGTGCATCCCGGCCGCGCGCCGAACGCGACGCCGGCGCCGGGACGAAGGAGCCCGTGCGCGCCGACGTGCGGGAGCCCAGCTCCCCCGACCGCAACGAAGGCCGCCCCGCGACCGAGGCCCGCGAACGCGACGACACCGACGCAGGTACCGACACAGGCACCGACGCGCAGGCCCCATCGCCCGCGTCTGCATCCGCGGAGGGCGCATCCAGCGCGATCCCGCCGAGCGCGACGGGTCCCTCGCCCCACACCGAGGCGAACGCGCCCGCCGACGGCGACGCCGACTCCGAAGCTGCCGGCGCGGCACAGACTTCCCCGTCCGCCGCCGCGCAATACGGCGCCCCCCTCGCTTCGCTCGGCGCGGCCGCCGCCACGGCCGACGAGCCGGGCGGCACCCCGCTCGCCACAACGACGAAGACGGCTCAGCCGAATGCGCACGCCACGGCGGACGTCGCGGACGCGTCCTCGACAGGAACGGACGACGCAGACGCGACACCGGCGGACGCAGACGCCTCGCTCGATTCCACCGAAGCCTCCTCGTCCACGGCGTCGCGGCCCGACGCCGCCACCCCGCGCGCAGCACCCGACTTCGCGACGCAACTGGCGCATGCGCGCATCGCCTCCACGAGCGACGCCGCACGCTTCGAACCTGCGCGCACGGCATCGGCACCGCCGGCACCCGGCCCGACGCCGCACGCCGGCGCGTTGGCAACGCCGCTGCACGCACCCGCCTTCCCGGCGCACTTCGCGGCCGAAGTCGCGATGCTCGGCGCCGCCGGAATCGAGCGCGCGGAGATCCAGATGCAGCCGCCCGAGCTGGGACCGGTGCGCATCGAACTGTCGCTGAGCGGCGAGTCGGCGCGCGTCGCGTTCACGGCTGCGCAACCCGAGACGCGCCAGGCGATCGAGCAGTCGTTGCCGATCCTGAAGGACCTGCTCGCCGAACGCGGATTGACGCTCGGCGACACGAGCGTGTCACACGGCGACGCGCGCGCCGACGGCGGTGCGAACGGGTACGGGCAAGCGACAACCGAAACGGGCGCTGCACGCACCGGCGCCGGCGCCCGCACCGACGAGCGCAGCACCGCACACGACGAACGGCGCATGGCGCTGCGCCGCAGCCTGCTCGACGTCTACGCCTGACGACTCACCCGGAATAGCGCCGCGGCGGCCTCGCTTATCCCACTTTGGAAAGCGGACCGGCGGCCGAGAATCGACTCCGCTGTCTCGTTCCGCAAGCTCGTGCGCGGACCGATCGATCGATCTCACCAGGAGCCCCGATGGCCGAAGCCGCGTCCGCAGCAACCGAAGCCCCGCGCAGGAACCGGGGAAAGAAATGGACGCTGATCCTCGGCGCAGTGGTCGTGCTCACCGCCACGGCCGGCGCCGCGACGCAGTTCCTCGGCGGCGCCGACGGCCAGCAGGCAGCGACGCAGGCAAAGAAACGCGATCCGGTGTTCGTCGCGCTCGAGCAGTTCACCGTGAATCTCGCCGACGAGGGGGGCGAGCGTTTCGTGCAGATCGGCGTCACGCTCGAAGTCGCCGACGAGCAGGTCGACAAGCAGCTGCGCGCGCTGATGCCTTCGGTGCGCAACTCGGTGCTGCTGCTGCTGTCCTCGAAGAAGAGCGAGGAGCTGCTCACGCTCGACGGCAAGAAGCGGCTCGCCGCGCAGATCGCGGCCGGCACGGCGGCCGAGCTGGGCTGGCCGGATGCAAACGGCACCGACCAGCCGAATCCGGTCGCCGCCGTGCATTTCTCGCACTTCATCGTCCAGTGAACGGCGCAAGGCAAGCCGCGGAGGGGCGCGAACGATGATGGCCGGACAGTTCCTCTCGCAGGACGAAGTCGACGCGCTGCTCGAAGGTGCGAGCGACACGCCCGAGTCCGAGGGCGGCGATCCCGGCGACGGGATCCGGCCCTACGACCTCGCGACACAGGAGCGCATCGTGCGCGGGCGCATGCCCACGCTCGAGCTGGTGCACGAACGCTTCGCGCGCAACCTGCGCGTGGGGCTGTTCAATTTCATGCGGCGCAACCCGGAGATCTCGGTCGGGCCGGTGAAGGTGCAGAAGTACTCCGCGTTCCTGCGCGACGTCGTCGTGCCCACCAACATCAACATCATGCAGGTCAAGCCGCTGCGCGGCAGCGGCCTGCTGATCTGCGAACCGCAGCTCGTCTTCGCGATCGTCGACTCGTTGTTCGGCGGCGACGGGCGCGTGCACTCGCGCATCGAAGGACGCGATTTCTCGGCGACCGAGCAGCGGATCATCGAACGCATGCTCGAGGTCGTCTGCGGCGAATACCGCAAGGCGTGGTCCGGCGTGTACCCGATCGAGCTGGAATACACGCGATCGGAGATGCAGCCGCAATTCGCGAACATCGCCACGCCGAGCGAGATCGTCGTCACCGCCCGCTTCGAACTGGAGATCGGCAACGTCGGCGGTGCGATGCACCTGTGCATCCCGTATTCGACGCTCGAGCCGATCCGCGAGACGCTGTATTCCACGCTCGCCGGCGACGCGCATTCGAGCGATCGACGCTGGGTCGTCAAGCTCTCGCGGCAGATCCAGTCGGCCGAGGTCGAGCTGGTCGCCGAACTGGGGCACGCGCGTGCCAACGTCGCCGACCTGATCCGGCTGAAGGCGGGCGACTTCATCGAACTGGATCTGCACGAGACGCTGGTGGCGAAAGTCGACGGCGTCCCGGTCTTCGACTGCCGCTACGGCGTCTCCAACGGGCGCTATGCGATCAAGGTGCAGTCCTTCCTCACGCGTCACGACGACGATCCCGGAGTTCCGCATGACGACCGATAACCCGAACGCGGCGAGCGCCGTCGACGACGACTGGGCGGCCGCGCTCGCCGAGCAGAGCGGCTCGGCGGCGAACGGCACGAGCGCCGCCGCATCCGCGAGCGTGACGACCGTCGAGAGCGCAGGCGACGCGTCGCAACTCTTCCCGAAGCTGTCGGGCGCCACGAGCGACGCGCGCAACGACATCGACATGATCCTCGACATCCCGGTGCAGCTGACGGTCGAGCTGGGACGCACGCGCATCCCGATCAAGCACATCCTGCAGCTCGCGCAGGGCTCGGTGATCGAGCTGGACGCGCTCGCCGGCGAGCCGATGGACGTGCTGGTCAACGGTTGCCTGATCGCGCAGGGCGAGGTCGTCGTCGTCAACGACAAGTTCGGCATCCGGCTCACCGACATCGTCACGCCGAACGAACGCGTGCGCCGGCTGAACCGCGCCTGATTCGGATGACCTCGACCTGGCCGTCGCTCGTCGCGCTCGCTCTGATCCTGGGTGCGCTTCCGCTGGCGGCATGGCTCGTGCGTCGCGGTCCGGCAGCGGTCGGCGCGCGCGGCGCGGCGCTCGGCGTCGTGGCGGCGGTGCCCGTCGGCGCACGCGAACGCATCGCGCTGGTGCGCGCGGATCGCAAGTGGCTCGTCGTCGGCATCACCGCACAGTCGATCACGACGCTCGCCGAGCTGGACGAAGCCCCGGCCGGCATCGATCCCGAAGCCCTGACGACGGCCGCCGGCGGCTTCGGCGACGTCCTTCGCGCGATCTCGAACCGTGCGACGCGCCGCTGAAACCCCCGCGTGCGGCAGGCTCCGCCGGCGCGCTCGCGGCATCCTGCCCGCGGCCCTGCTGCTCGTCGCGTCGTCGACGGCACACGCCCAGCAGGGACTGCTCACGTTGAACAGCGCGACCGGCCCGACCGGCACCACCTACTCGGTGCCGATCGAGACGATGCTGATCTTCTCGGCGCTGTCGTTCCTGCCGGCGATGCTGTTGCTGATGACGAGCTTCACGCGCATCGTCATCGTGCTCTCGCTCGTGCGCCAGGCGCTGGGCCTGCAGTCGAGCCCGCCGAACCAGGTGCTCGTCGGAATCGCGCTCTTCCTCACCTTCTTCGTGATGGGCCCGACCTTCGACCGGCTCTATGCCGATGCGTACAAGCCCTATTCCGAGCAGCGGATGAATCTCGAGCAGGCGCTCGCCAGCGGCAGCGCGCCGCTGCGCGAGTTCATGCTGCGGCAGACACGCGAGTCCGACCTGTCGCTGTTCGCGCAGGTCGCGCGCTACGAGCCGAAGTCGCCCGAGGAGGCGTTGCCGATGCGCATCGTGATCCCGGCCTTCGTGATCAGCGAGCTGAAGACCGCGTTCCAGATCGGCTTCATGGTCTTCGTGCCTTTCCTGCTGATCGACCTGATCGTCGCCAGCGTGCTGATGTCGATGGGAATGATGATGCTCTCGCCGGTGCTCGTCGCGCTGCCGTTCAAGCTGATCCTGTTCGTGCTAGCCGACGGCTGGAACCTGCTGGTCGGCTCGCTCGTCGCCAGCTTCGGATGAACGCGCGATGACGCCCGAATCGGTGCTCGGCTTCGGCCGCCAGGGGCTCGAAATCCTGCTGGCCGCCGCCGCTCCGGTGCTGCTCGCCGCGCTCGCGGTGGGCCTCGTCGTCAGCATCCTGCAGGCGCTCACGCAGATCAACGAGGCGACGCTGTCGTTCCTGCCCAAGCTCGTCGCGATCGCCGTCACGCTGATGATCGCCGGGCCGTGGATGCTCGCGCTGCTCGTCGACTACCTGCAGCGCGTCCTCGTCGGGATTCCGTCGGCGATCCTCGGCTCGCCGGTGCCGTGATCGACGTCAGCGAGACGCAGCTGCTCGCCTGGCTCGGCGCGCTGCTGCTGCCCTTCTTTCGCGTGCTCGGACTGTTCACCAGCGCGCCGATCCTCTCGCAGCGCTCGGTGCCGGTGCGGCTGCGCGTCGCGCTCTCGCTCGCGATCGCCGTGCTCGTCGCGCCGCTGATTCCGCCCGCAGCCGCGCTCGACATCGCCTCGCCGGCCGGCTGGCTCGCGGTGGCGAGCGAAGCGCTGATCGGTTTCGCGATCGGCTTCGTCGCGCGCGTCGTGCTCGCCGCCGTCGAGGTGGCGGGCGAGACGATCGGCCTGCAGATGGGCCTCTCCTTCGCCGGCTTCTTCGACCCCGACAGCGGCCAGGTCAATGGCGTCAGCCGCCTGCTCAACACGCTGTCGCTGTGGGCCTTCGTCGCGATCAACGGCCCGTTGCTGCTCGTCGCCGCCGTCGTGCGCAGCTTCGACATCATCCCGCCGGCGGCACTGCTCGCAGACTGGATCGGACGCATGCAGCCTGCGCCGCTCGGTGCCGGCGTCTTCGAACTGGGCGTGATGATCGCCCTGCCCTTCATGGCGCTGCTGCTCTTCGTCAACCTCGGCCTGGGCATCGTCTCGCGAATCGCGCCGCAGCTGAACATCTTCGCGATCGGCTTTCCGGTGACGATCGGCGCCGGGCTCGTGCTGCTCACGTTGGCGATGCCGCTGATGCAGCAGCCGTTCGCGCTGCTGATCGAGCGCGTGCTCTCTGCGTGGGGGGGGTGAAGTCTCAGCGGGCAAAGGCGCGGGCGGTCTGGCGCGCGTGCGCCGGTGCGCAGCCCCCGCTTCGCGGGGGTTCGCTGCGATGCTCGCCACGCCGGCTGGCGCCGCGTAACTCGCTTCGCGAGCTTCGCTCGCTCCGCTCGAACAGACGCGG
Source organism: Zeimonas sp. (assembly GCA_036406255.1). Taxonomy (GTDB): domain Bacteria; phylum Pseudomonadota; class Gammaproteobacteria; order Burkholderiales; family Burkholderiaceae_E; genus Zeimonas. Next base: position 173 of record DASWVL010000241.1, on the reverse strand, counting down.
CGAGAATGAAGACGACGCGCGCGTCGCGGCGCATGCACTCGACGAGCGTGGGCGGCTCGGTCTTGCGTTCGTGCTCCACCTGCGTCCCTCGAGCGGCAGGCGGCGGCGGGCCCGTTGGGGCTGCGAGCGGGCCCCGTTCGGGCCCTGTGCGCCGTAACGGCGCGCGGGGGCCG
>DASWVL010000240.1:0-2459 GCA_036406255.1 Zeimonas sp. | reverse complement strand
GGTCGCCTCGCCCGCGTGGATCATCGTCACCGAAAGCACCGCCGCCTCGACCGGACGCTTGTTGCGCGTGATGATCGTCTGCAGCCCCTGCACGATCTGGCAGGCGACCGGAACCGGGTCCGCGCCGTCGTGCGGCATCGCGGCGTGCGAGCCGCGTCCGCGAACGGTGATGCGGAACTCGTTCGACGAGCCCATCACGGGCCCGGCGCGCAACGCGAATTCACCCGCGGGAAGCCCGGGCCAGTTGTGCAGTCCGAACACCGCGTCCATCGGAAATCGCTCGAACAGGCCGTCGCGGATCATCCTGCGCGCGCCGCCGCCGCCTTCCTCGGCGGGCTGGAAGATCAGGTAGACGGTGCCGTCGAAGTTGCGTTCGCGCGCGAGGTGGCGCGCGGCGGCGAGCAGCATCGCCACGTGCCCGTCGTGCCCGCACGCGTGCATGCGCCCGGGGTTCGTCGACGCGTGGGCAAACGCGTTGCGCTCGGTGATCGGCAGCGCGTCCATGTCGGCGCGCAGGCCGATCGCACGCGAGCGCGTGCCGCTCGCGGCGCCCGTCTGCGCCCGGCCTTCCACGATGCCGACGACCCCGGTGCCGCCCAGCCCGCGATGCACCGGGATTCCCCACTCGGCGAGCCGTGAAGCGATCACTTCGCTCGTGCGCACTTCCTCGAAGCGCAGCTCGGGGTGCGCGTGCAGGTCGCGGCGCAGTGCACGCAGCTCGGCATGGAATTCGGCGATCCGTTCGACCAGTTGCATCGGAGAACCTCGCGGGAATGGGAAGCAGTACGACGCTCTACGTTAGCATCGCGCAATGAGGCCTGCGCCCGCTGCCGCACGCGCTGTCGGCAGACGCCGGCGGCCGAGGCTGCGCGCGCTCGCGGCGGCGTTCGCGCTGTCGCTGCTCTCGGGGTGCGCGGCCTGGGTCGACGGGCCCGGCTACTACCTGCAGTCGATCGCCGGGCACCTGGCGGTCATGAGCAAGGCGAGGCCGATCGCATCGATCGTGCAAGATCCGCAGACCGCGCCGGCCCTGCGGGCACGGCTCGAGGAGGTCGCCGCGATCCGCGCGTTCGCCAGCGACGCGCTCGGCCTGCCGCGCAACGACAGCTACACCGAATACGCCGACCTCGGACGTCCCTTCGTCGTCTGGAGCGTCTTCGCCACGCCCGCACTGTCGATGCAGCTGGAGCAGTGGTGCTTTCCGTTCGTCGGCTGCGTGGCGTACCGCGGCTACTACGACCGCGACGACGCCGAGCGCTTCGCGCAGCGGATGCGCGACGAAGGCTTCGAGGCGGTCGTGCGCGGCGTTCCGGCGTATTCGACGCTCGGCTGGTTCGACGACCCGGTGCTGAACACGTTCATCCGCTACCCGCAGGCGGAGGTCGCGCGGCTGATCTTCCACGAGCTTGCGCACCAGGAGCTGTACGTGAAGGGCGACACGACGTTCAACGAGTCCTTCGCGACGACGGTCGAGCGCGAAGGCGTGCGCCGCTGGCTGGCCGAGCACGAAAAGCGCACGCACGACGGCTCGCTGCGCGCCGAATGGGAAGTCTTCGACGCCCGCCGGCAGCAGTTCCTCGCGCTGCTGAAGCGGTACCGGGCAAGGCTCGAGGCGCTCTATGCCTCGTCGGCCGCGGAGGACGCGAAGCGCGAGGGCAAGCAATCGGTGTTCGATGATCTCCGGCGCGACTACGAGGACCTGAAGCGTTCGTGGGGCGGCTACGCCGGCTACGACGCCTTCTTCGCGCAGCCTCTCACCAACGCGCATCTCGCATCGATCGCCACCTACACCGACCTCGTGCCCGCGCTGCGCGCACTGCTCGGGCGCGAGGGCGGCGACCTGCCGTCGTTCTATGCGGCGGCGCGGCGGATCGGCGAGCTGCCGAAGAGCGAGCGCCGCTCCGCGCTGGAAGCGCTCGAACCCTGATCCGGGCGAGCGGATCTTCCCCGCGCATCGCGCGCGTGCTGCCCGATCGGGCGGGCCTCGAAGGACGTTTTCGCCGGCATAATGGCCGCGACGCGGCCCGCCGCTGCCCCGGCCGCACGAGAGAGACGAAATGGACCGCTTCTGGTTGAAGAGCTATCCCGCGGGCGTCCCGCACGAGATCGACCACAACCGGTATCGATCGCTGGTCGCTTTGCTCGAGGAATCGTTCTCGAAGTACGGTGAGCGCAACGCCTACGTCGGCTTCGGCAAGTCGATCCGCTTCCGCGAGGTCGACGAGATGTCGCGCGCGCTCGGTGCGTGGCTGCAGGCGCGCGGGTTGAAGAAGGGCGATCGCGTGGCGCTGATGATGCCGAACGTGCTGCAGTACCCGGTGGCGATCGCCGCGGTGCTGCGCGCCGGCCTCGTCGTCGTCAACGTCAACCCGCTGTACACGCCGCGCGAGCTGGAGCACCAGCTGAAGGACTCCGGCGCGCGCGCGATCATCCTGCTCGAGAACTTCGCCGCCACGCTG
>DASWVL010000239.1:0-5395 GCA_036406255.1 Zeimonas sp. | reverse complement strand
TCCGCAACGAGCAGGACGAGCTCGTCGAGTTCACCGCGCCGCACGTCGAGAGCCGGCTGCGCCGCTCGTCGCCGATCACCGTCGACGAGTACCGGTTCACGAGGTCGCTCACCGACCGCGCGGTGAAGGTGACGATGCCGTCGCCGTCGACGCTGCACTTCTGGCGAGGCACGCATTTCGCCGAGCCCGGCGTGTATCCGGACGACGAGAGCTTCTTCGTCGACCTGGCGAACGTCTTCCGGGAGGAGCTGCGCGAGCTGTACGAGGCCGGCGGCCGCTATGCGCAGCTCGACGAGGTGCCGCTGGCGATGCTGTGCGACCCGGAGATCCGCGACAAGGTGCGCGCGCAGGGCCAGGATCCGGAACGGCTGGTCGCGCTGTACGTCGACGCGATCAACGAGGCGGTGGCCGACCGACCGGTGGACATGAGGATCGGCGTGCACATGTGCCGCGGCAATTTCAAGGGCCGTTACCTGTCCGAGGGTGGTTACGGCGACGTCGCCGAGCGGCTGTTCGGCCACGCGAAGGTCGACCACTTCCTGCTCGAGTACGACACTGCGCGCGCGGGCGACTTCTCGCCGCTGCGCCACGTGCCGAAGGACAAGGGCGTCGTGCTCGGCATCGTTTCCTCGAAGGTGCCCGAGCTCGAGACGGTCGACCATCTTCGCGCGCGCATCGACGAGGCGTCGCGCCACATCGACCTGGCGCAGCTCGGCGTCAGCCCGCAGTGCGGCTTCGCGTCGACGGTCGCCGGCAATCCGGTGAGCGAGGACGACGAGCGCGCGAAGCTCGCGCGCTGCGTCGAGGTCGCGCGCCTCGTCTGGGGCGACTGAGCGGGAATGCGGCGCAGGGATCACTCGATGAGAAGGAGTGCGGGATGAATCTCGCCCGACTGCTGAACGAGACGGCGCGCGTGCACGGGCCGCGCACCGCGCTGCTCGACGACGAGTGCGTGCTGACGTGGTCGCAGTGGTTCGAGCGGATGCGTCGCGTTTCCGGAATGCTCGGCGCATCGGGCGCCGTCGCCGGCAGGCGATTCGGCCTGCTGATGAAGAACGGCTTCCGCCAGGCCGAAGCGCTGTGGGCCGGGCACTGGAGCGGCGCGGTGCCGGTGCCGGTGAACTGGCGCCTCGCGCCGCTCGAGGTGGCCGCAGTGCTCGACGACGCCGGCTGCGCGCTCGTGCTCGTCGACGCGGAGCTCGCGCCTCGTTTCGACGATCCGGCGTTGCAGGCGTGGCGCGAGCGCGTGGTCGTCGTCGACGCCGACGCCTACGAGGAGCGCGTCGCACGCGCGGCGCCCGCCGACATGCACGATGCCGACGAGAACGACGAGGCGCTCGTGCTGTACACCGGCGGTACCACCGGCCGCAGCAAGGGCGTCCGGCTGTCGCACCGCAATCTCGCCTTCAACGCGATGCAGGTCGGCCTTGCGCTGGGCATCCGGCCCGGCGACGTCACGCTCACCGTCGCGCCGATGTTCCACGCCGCCGCGCTGTGCAGCAACATCACGACGCTGCTCGGCGGCACGCACGTGTACCTGCGCCAGTTCACGCCGCTCGCGCTGCTCGAGACGATCGAGCGCCGTCGTATCGCGTTCACGACCGTGGTGCCGACGATGCTGAAGATGGTGCTCGACGAACCCGATGCGCAGCGTTTCGATCGTTCGTCGCTGCGCGTCCTGTTCTACGGCTCGTCACCGATGCCCGTTTCGTGGATGCGCCCGGCGATGCAGTTCTTTCCGAACGCGCAGTTCCACCAGGCGTACGGGCTGACCGAGACGGCACCGATCCTCACGATCCTGGGCGACGACGAGCACCGCGCCGGCATCGCCGCCGACGAGCCGGAGATCCTCGGTTCGGCCGGCCGTCCGCTGGTGGGCGTCGAGTTGCGCATCGTCGACGACGACGATGTCGAACGTCCCGTGGGGCAGCCGGGCGAGGTGGTCGTGCGTGCGCCGGGGGTGATGCTCGGCTACCACCAGCGGCCCGAGGAGACCGCGGCGGTGCTGCGCGACGGCTGGTTCCACACCGGCGACGTCGGCGCCCTCGACGCCGACGGCCGGCTGACGATCCTCGACCGCAAGAAGGACCTGATCATCTCGGGCGGGGAGAATGTATATTCGGTCGATGTCGAGGCCGCGCTCGCGAGGCACCCGGCGATCGCCGAAGTCGCCGTCATCGGCGTGCCCGACGACCGGTTGGGCGAGGCGGTCGCGGCGATCGCGGTCCTGCGCAGCGGCGCGGCGCTCAGCGCCGAGGAATTGATCGCGCACTGCCGCGCGTCGATCGGCGCATTCAAGGTTCCGCGCCACGTGCGCTTCGTCGACGCGCTTCCGCGCACGCCGGTCGGCAAGGTTCAGAAGGCCGCGTTGCGCGACTCGTGGACGGGAAGGTAGGCAGGAAATCGTCGAGCCGGCGCGCGTAGCCGGCGGGAGCATGGCAGGCATGGCAGAGCGTTCATTCGCGCAGGAAGTCGGCAAGCTGCGACTGGGCGCCGGCGAGGAATTCGTCGGCGAGGGGATCCTGGCGGTGACGAAGGCACTGCTGCAGTCGGGCGTAGCGTACGTCGGCGGCTACCAGGGCGCGCCGATCTCGCACCTGATGGACGTACTCGCCGACGCGCGCGAGGTACTCGACGAGCTGGGAATCCGCTTCGAGAACAGCGCCAACGAGGCCACCGCCGCGGCAACCCTCGCCGCGTCGGTGAACTACCCGCTGCGCGGCGCCGTCACGTTCAAGGCGCCGGTCGGCATCAACGTCGCGTCCGACGCGCTCGCCAACCTGTCGTCGGGCGGCGTTACGGGCGGAGCATTGATCATCGTCGGCGAAGACTATGGCGACGGCTCGAGCATCATGCAGGAGCGCAGTCACGCCTTCGCGATGAAGTCGCAGCTGTGGCTGCTCGACCCGCGGCCGAACCTGCCGTCGATCGTCAAGGCGGTGGAGGACGCCTTCGAGCTGTCGGAGGCGAGCCACACGCCGGTGATGCTCGAGCTGCGCATCCGCGCGTGCCATCTGCACGGCCGCTTCGTCGCGAAGGACAACCGCCGTTCGCCGTTCGCGCTCGCCGACGCGCTGGAGAACCCGCGGCGCGACGTGGATCGCATCGTGCTGCCGCCGGCGAGCTTCCTGCACGAGCGCGAGAAGGTCGAGCAGCGCTGGCCGGCCGCGGTGCGTTTCATCCGCGAGCGCGGGCTCAACGAGTTCTTCGCCGAGAACGAGCGCGACGTCGGCATCGTCGTGCAGGGCGGCCTGTACAACACGCTGGTGCGTGCGCTCGAGCGCCTGGGCCTCGCCGACGTCTATGGGCGAACGAGCGTGCCGCTGTACGTGCTCAACGTCACCTACCCGCTCGTCGACGAAGAGCTTGCGCGCTTCTGTGACGGCAAGCGTGCGGTGCTGGTGGTGGAGGAGGGGCAACCGAACTTCATCGAGCAGGCGATCGCTGCATCGCTGCGCAGTGCCGCGCTGCCGACGCGCGTGCTCGGAAAGGGCCTGCTGCCGATCGCCGGCGAGTACACGCCTTCGGTGCTCACCGACGGGCTGCGAGCGTTCTTCACCACGCACGCGCCCGGCGCGATCGCGCCGACGGCAGCGTTGCCCACGCCCGAGACGGCCGCGGTGCTCGCCGACGCGCGGCGGCGCCTCGACGGCGAGGTGCAGGCGCGCACGCCGGGCTTCTGCACGGGATGTCCCGAGCGACCGGTGTTCGCCGCGATGAAGCTCGTGCAGCGCGAACTCGGCGAGCACCACGTGAGTTCCGACATCGGCTGCCACCTGTTCTCGATCCTGCCGCCGTTCAACATCGGCAACACGACGATGGGCTACGGCCTGGGTGCCGCCGCCGCGTCGGCGCTCGGTTCGCCCTCCGGCAAGCGTGCGATCAGCGTGATGGGCGACGGCGGCTTCTGGCACAACGGCCTCACGAGCGGCGTCGCCAATGCGGTGTTCAACGAGAGCGACCAGGTTGCGCTCATCATCGACAACCACTACACCGCGGCCACCGGCGGGCAGGACGTGCTCTCGTCGAAGGCGATCACGCGCAACCGCAGCACCCGCCATCCGATCGAGAAGGCGGTGCGCGGCGTCGGCGTGAACTGGGTGCGCACGATCGCGCGCACCTACGACGTCACGGCGATGCGCGAGGCGCTGCGCGAGGCGCTGACGACGCGCGAGAAAGGGCCGAAGGTCATCGTCGCGCAGTCCGAATGCATGCTGAACCGGCAGCGACGCGAGAAACCGCAGAAGCGCAAGGCGATCGCAGCCGGCGAGCGCGTCGTGCGCGAGCGCTTCGGCGTCGACTCCGACACCTGCACCGGCGACCACTCGTGCATCCGGATCTCCGGCTGCCCGTCGCTCACGGTGAAGCCGAATCCCGATCCCCTGCGGACCGACCCGGTCGCGCACGTCGAGCAGAGCTGCGTCGGTTGCGGCATGTGCGGCGAGGTCTCGCACGCGGCGGTGCTGTGCCCGTCGTTCTACCGCGCCGGCGTCGTCCACAACCCGGGCGCCTTCGATCGATTCCGGCACCGGCTTCGCAGCGCCGTGATCGGCGCACTGCAACGACGAACCGATCGCCGGCTCGCCGCAACGGCCATCTAGCGCCCTGTTCCGCCAGGACCGTGTCGCAGATGCCGCTCTTCGAAGCCGCGCGCGCCGAGCAGCAGGCGCGCGCGAACGCGCGCTCGGGTGGCGATGCGACGGCGCCGGGTGCCGGGCAGCCTCGAGCCGGGGCGCAGGACGCCGCGAGCACGCGCGCGGGGGCGGCGGTGCGCCCGCTCGGCATCGCGATCCTCGCGATGGGCGGCGAGGGGGGCGGCGTGCTCGCCGACTGGATCGTCGACCTCGCCGAACACAACGGACACATTGCGCAGGCGACATCCGTGGCCGGCGTCGCGCAGCGCACCGGCGCCACCATCTACTACGTCGAGATGTTCCCGCGCGGGCGTGCCGAGCGCGACGGCGCCGAACCGCTGCTCGCGCTGATGCCTGCCCCCGGCGACGTCGACGTCGTCGTCGCGTCGGAACTGATGGAAGCGGCGCGCGCCGTGCAGCGCGGGCTGGTGACGCCCGATCGCACGACGCTGATCGCTTCGACGCACCGGGTGCTGTCGATTCCCGAGAAATCGGCGATGGGGGAGGGCGCGCGCGACAGCGCACGAATGGAGCAGGCGTGCGCGAGCGCGGCGCGCCGCTTCGTGCGGTTCGACATGGCCGAGGCGGTCGAGCGCACGGGGAGCGTGATCAGCGCGGTGCTCTTCGGCGCGCTGAGCGGCGAGGGCGTGCTGCCCTTCGACCGGCAGCAGTTCGAGGACACGATCCGGCGCGGCGGCGTCGGCGTCGAGAGCAGCCTGCGTGCGTTCGCCGAAGGTTTCGACCGCGCGAAGGCGCCGCCC
>DASWVL010000238.1:0-2949 GCA_036406255.1 Zeimonas sp. | reverse complement strand
GCACTGGGGGGCCGTCCTCCAGATCATCATCATCGACATCCTGCTCGGCGGCGACAACGCGGTGGTCATCGCGCTCGCGTGCCGCAGCCTGCCGCGCGAGCAGCGGATGAAGGGCATCCTCTGGGGAACGGCGGGCGCGATTGTCCTGCGCGTCATCCTGATCGCGTTCGCGGTCGTGCTGCTGCAGGTGCCGTTCCTCAAGCTGGTCGGCGGCGCGCTGCTGCTGTGGATCGGCGTGAAGCTGCTGCTGCCCGAAGAGGAAGACGAGCACGGCAACATCGCGAGCGCCACGACGCTGTGGTCGGCAGTGAAGACGATCATCGTCGCCGACTTCGTGATGAGCCTCGACAACGTCATCGCGATCGCCGGCGCTGCGCAGCAGGCCGATCCCGATCACCAGATGGGGCTGGTCGTCTTCGGCCTGCTCGTCAGCATTCCGTTGATTATCTGGGGCAGCACGCTGGTGCTGAAGCTCATCGAGCGCTATCCGATCGTCATCACGCTCGGCGGCGGGCTGCTCGGCTGGATCGCCGGCGGCATGATGATCACCGATCCGATCACCGTTCGCTGGCTCGGCGGCGAACCGGGCGAGCCGCTGAAGTACGCGGTGGAGATCGCCGGCGCGGTGCTCGTCGTCGTGCTCGGCAAGGTGATCGGTGCGCGGCGCAAGCCGGCTGCCCAGACGGGTCGCGGTTGACGGCGCAGGCGATGCGCGCGCGCGTCGCCTGCATTCCGTCCGACCGAATCGCACTGCCGTTCATGAAATAGTTCCTCGGGCCGATACGGGCGTGCCGCTACCTTCACGGGATGCAGGACGCCGAACAACCGGGGATGCAGGAACACGGCACCGACGCCGCGATCCGACTGCTGATCAGCAGCGGCCAGTCGACGCTGCGCGTGGCCGCAGTGGCGAAGGAGCGCCTGACGATCGGCCGGCGCCCGCAGAACGACATCGCGCTCGACGACCTGACGGTGAGCGGCGAGCACGCGGCGATCGAGACGCGCGGAACCGAGAGCGTCATCCACGATCTCGACAGCCGCAACGGAACGCTGGTGAACGGCCTGGCGATCAGCCGGCGCGTGCTATGCAACGGCGACGTCATCGACATCGGCATCTACCGGCTGCGCTTCGTCGTCGACCGACCGGCACCGCCGCAGCCGCACGAAGCGGTGGTCGGGTGGATCGATTTCCTGTCGGGTCCGAAGGCGGGGGGCACGCAGCGCATCGACCGGGCGATCGAGCGCATCGACGGGTTCGCCGAGCAGGTCGCGGTGCTGTCGCGGCGCCACGGGCGCTTTCACCTCACGCATCTGGAGGGGCCGACGCTGCCGCAGGTGAACGGCGAACCGATCGGACTCGTCGCGCGACCGCTCGCCGACGGCGACCTGATCGAGCTTGCCGGCGCGATGCTCCGCTTCCGGATCGATCGCTGACGCACCGGCCCCGCGCATGACGCCGCTGCAGCGATCCCGTCTCCTGCGCGCGATCGCCGGCGTCGCGATCGTGCTCGTCTTCGTTTCGGCGGACCTCGGGCTCGTGCACATGGGCGGCCTGAGTGCGCTCGACCGCGAGCTGTACGACGGGCGCCAGCGCAGTGTGAGCCCGGTGCTCGACGAACGTATCGTGATCGTCGACATCGACGAGCGCAGCCTCGGCGAGCACGGTCGCTGGCCGTGGGACCGCGCAAAGATCGCGCAGCTGCTCGACGCGCTCGTCGAGCACGGACGTCCTGCCGTCGTCGGCTTCGACATCGTCTTCGCCGAGAAGCAGGCCGACGGCGACGACGACGCGCGCCTCGCCCGGGCGCTCGCCGATCGCCCGGTCGTCCTCGGCTATTACTTCACGAGCAACCGCGGTGCACGGGCGAGCGGCTCGCTGCCCCCTCCGCTCTTCGGAGGCGAAGTCGTCGCCGGTTTTCGCTCGCGGCTGACGCACGCCACCGGCTACGGAGCGAACCTGGCGCCGCTGCAGACGGCGGCGCGCGCCTCCGGATTCTTCAACCCCTTCCTCGGCGCCGACGTCGATCCCGATGGCGTCATCCGCGCGCTCCCGCTTCTCGCGAGCTACGGCGAAGGCGTCTACGATTCGCTCGCCGTCGCCGTGCTGCGCCAGTACCTCGGTAACGCGTCGGTGGAAGTGGATCCGCGCGTCGACACGATGGCGATCGTCGGCGAGCGTGGGCGGGTCGAACTGCCGGTGTCGGTGGGCTTCACCGCAATGGTCCCTGTCACCGGGCGTGGCGGGCCCGGCGGCGGGCACTTCGGATACGTCTCGGCGAGCGACGTGCTCGCAGGAAACGTCGACTGGAGGCGCCTGCACGATCGCATCGTGCTGATCGGAACGACGGCGCCCGGCCAGACCGACCTGCGGGCGACGCCGGTGAGCGAAGTATTTCCCGGCGTGGAGATCCACGCGGCGCTGATCGCCGGCGCGCTCGACGGCGTGCTCAAGCAACGCCCGGAGGGCGCCGCGGCGGCCGGCGCGATCTCCACGGCGCTCGTCGGCGGGCTGCTCGCGCTCGCGCTACCCGCATTGGGCGTCATCGGCGCGGTGGCCGCAACGACCGTCGGTGCGCTCGTGCTGCTTGGAGCGAACGCGATCGCGTGGGCGAATTTCGGCCTGGCGCTGCCGATCGCGGCGTCGATCGCGGCGATCGTCTCGCTGGGGCTGTTCAATCTCGTCGTCGGCTGGTTTGCCGAGGGGCGAGCGCGCCGCGCCGTGCTCGCGCGCTTCGGCGAATACGTGTCGCCCGCTCTCGTCGAGCAGATGGCGCACGACCCCTTGCACTGGCGGGTCGCCGAAAGCAGCAACCGCGAACTGACGATACTCTTCGCCGACATCCGCGGGTTCACCCGCATCGCCGAGACGATGCAGCCCGAACCGCTGCGCGAATACATCAACACCTTCCTCACGGCGATGACCGAGGTGATCCACGCGTACCGGGGCAC
>DASWVL010000237.1:0-8375 GCA_036406255.1 Zeimonas sp. | reverse complement strand
GAGCAGCACGCGGTTCGAGAGCCGATCGGAAAGGATGTCGGCGAGCTCGAGGGGAGATTCCTCGGCGACGTCGTATACCTTTGCGGTCAGGATCCTCTTGAGATAGTCGATCGGCATGGCGGCGAATTCTACCGCCGGGCCTGTTCTCACGATTTGCCCGGATGCAAGCTGCCGTCGCCTCGGTCATCCACTGGTTCGCGCTGCCCGAGAACGGGCTGTCGTCGATCTTCATCGTCGCCTTCGTCTCGGCGACGCTGCTGCCGCTCGGGTCGGAGCCCGCGGTGTTCGGGTTCGTGAAGCTCAACCCCGGGCTGCTGTGGGCGGCGATCGGCGTCGCCACCCTGGGCAACACGCTCGGGGGCATCGTCGACTACTGGCTCGGCTACGGTGCGCACGAGGCGCTTGCGCGCGGCAAGGAGACGCGCTACTGGAAGTGGTTCCGGGCGCTCGGGCCGAAGGCGCTCTTCTTCGCGTGGCTGCCCGTCTTCGGAGATCCGCTGTGCACGGTGGCGGGGTGGCTGCGAATGCCGTTCTGGCCCTGCGTCGCCTGGATGGCGGCCGGCAAGCTGCTGCGCTATTCGCTCGTCACGGCGGCGCTGCTGTGGGTGCCGGACGCCTGGTGGAAGTCGATCGCGAACCTGTTCTGAGGTGCCGGCGATGTCCCGAGTCCCGACCTGTCCGCTGTGCGCCGACGAGGGTGGCCGGCTGCTCGTGCGCAGTGCGCGCTGGCGCATCGTTCTCGTCGACGACGCCGATCACCCGGCGTTCACGCGGGTCGTCTGGAACGCGCACGTCGCGGAGATGAGCGACCTGGACGAAGCGTCGCGACGCGAGCTTCTCGACGTCGTCGTTCGCCTGGAAGAGGTGCAGCGCGCGGTGCTGTCGCCGGACAAGATCAACCTGGCGAGCCTGGGCAACCAGGTGCCGCACCTGCACTGGCACGTGATCCCTCGCTGGCGCGACGACCGCCACTTCCCGAACGCCGTCTGGGGTGCCGAGCGCGCGGACGGAAGCGGACACGCGACCGCGCGCAGCGCCGCGGTGCGCGCCCGGCTCGACGCCTACGTCGCGGCGTTGCAGCGCGCGTTCGTCGCCATCGCACCGTCCGCCGCTCGTCCACGTTGAGGCGCCGTACGTCGTGGCGGGCGGCGCGGGCGTCGTGCCCGATGCGCCGAGCCCGCGCCGTTGGTCGAAACTGACGGGTCCGACCACGACGACGGGCTTTGGATGAACGTCGGATTCGATTCCGAACTCGAGGGCATCAGCGGCGCCGAAAGTGCGAAAGCCTGGCTGCGCAGGCTCTCGGACGATCCCGGAGCACGGCTGGATGCGATCCACGCGTGGCTGGGAAAGCTGACGGAAAGCGCCGGCGCCGCGCGCCGTCCCGCGCCGCACGCGCTGATCGACATCCTGGAAGTGCTGCGCGTCGAACAATGGCGCGCGGTCGTCGCGCGCCTGGAGCCGCTCGCCGGCCGCCCGGTGCCGTTCACTCCGATCGAGTGGCCGCTGCTGCACAGCGCGCTGGCAAGCCTTCGCACGTTGCGCAACCTGTACAAGCGGCTGCATGCGCAGACGCTGCGCGCGGGCGAGGCGAGCGGTCGCATCCCGGGCGCGCGCGAATCGATGACCGGCGTCCTGCCGCTGGTGCGTGCGCTCGATGCGCAGGCGCGCGTCGTCGTGCTGCTGTTGCGGCATCGCTGCGTGCCGCAGGCCGAGGACTGGGACGAACTGTGCGTCCTCGCGCGCAACGTGCGCCGCAGCTCGTTCCAGGACGAAGCGCTGTCGGACGAAGTGCCGCTCGTGAAGCCGACTACGGCTCGCGCGCTCTTCGTGTATCCGCTGCTGCTCGAGTGCGCTTGGCTGGCCGCGCGGATGGGCGCCGAGGCCGACCTGGCGCGGCGGATCGCGGCGCGGCTGGCGTCGCGCGTCGGCTACCGGATCGATCGCGGCGCCCCCCGCGACAACGAGCACGGACCGCGGGTTGCGCTCACCGCGGAGCACGCCGTGCGGCTCGACACGCATCGCGTTCCCGCTGCGCTCGCGAAATGGCGCGGGCAGTGGTTCGGCGACGGCGAGGCGACGAAGGCTTCCGCTCTCCCGGTGCCGTTGCCGGAGGCGGATGCGATGCGCCTGTTCGACGACCTCGAGCGCTGCTGGGCGCCCGCGGCGACGCCGCGCAGCACCGGTGCGCATCCGGCCGCTTGCGCGGCTTCGCAGGAGATCCGCCTTCGTTTCGGCCTGCCGAAGACGCATGCGGCTGATTTCCGGCCCGCCGCGGGCCCGGCCTCGCCGCGCGGTCCTGGTGCGTCCGGGAGCGCCGGCGGTGCGAACGGCGATGCGACGGGAACCGGCGACGCGCGCTACGAGTACGGACGCTGGGAGCAGAACACGATCATTCGCCTGGCCTTCGGCAGTGCGTCTCCCGGCCCCGCTGCGACGGCCAACTGGATCGGAGACAGCGAGCTTGCCACCCGGCTGGTCGACCGGCCCGACGGTCGCACCGTGATCGCGCGCGAGTCGTCGATTCCACGTTCAGCCGTCGGCACGCTGGTGGCGATCGAGCACGAGGCCGAGACACCGGCGGATCGCGCGGTGTTCTCCGTGGCGGCGCCGCAGCCGCATCGCTCGATCGCGCTCGGCAACGTCGAGGCGATCGAGCAGCTGCCCGGCCGCGACGGGCATGCGTCGCGCGCCCACTGGCTGATCGTGCGCCCGTGGGCCGGGCAGGCGATCGCGGTCGGTGTGCGCGTGGGCGAGTCGGTCTTCTTCGAGGATGCGTGGCTGCTGCGGGGTCTCGGCGCGAGTTGCGAGCTTCCCTGCCTGGTGATGGCACCGGGTCGCGCGCGGGGTGGCGATCCCGGCGTGCTGCGCGAACCGGGCGGCGAGGTGGCGATCCGATTCGTCACGGTGCTGGATCGCGGCGTCGGATACGAGCGGCTGTCGATGCGGACGGAGAGCGCGCGCGGGGCGTGCTGAGACGGGGGCGGGCGCGCGGCGTCGCGTCGGGACCGCCTTCGAATCGCGGTACCATCGAACGCGGGCACCGGGGCGTTCCCGGTGCGTCACCGGGACTTCCGAACGCAGATGGCCGGCCTGAACACCAGCACTCCCACCCCGACGAAGATCGTCGTCCACAAGGTCTCGCGCGTGCTCGAGCTCGAGTTTTCCGACGGGCGCAATTTCCGGCTGCCCTTCGAGTACCTGCGCGTGCATTCGCCGTCGGCGGAGGTGCGCGGCCACGGCCCCGGGCAGGAGGTCCTGCAGGTCGGCAAGGCCGACGTCACGATCGAGTCGATGGAGCCGGTCGGCAACTACGCGGTGCAGCCGCGCTTCAGCGACGGGCACGCCACCGGCATCTATTCGTGGGATTACCTGTACTACCTGGGGCACTCGCAGGATCGTCTCTGGCACGAATACCTGGCGCGCCTCGACGCGGCGGGCGCCAGCCGCGACGCATCGGCGCCGATGAAGTCGTCGGCCGTGAAGCGCCCGGGACGCTGAGCGCGCCGATGCGCCCCCCGCGCAGCACGCACTTCGGTTTCCAGCAGGTCGACGAAGACGAGAAGGCCCATCGGGTCGCCGGCGTCTTCCATTCGGTGGCGACGCGCTACGACCTGATGAACGACCTGATGTCGGGCGGCCTGCACCGGCTGTGGAAGGCATTCACGATCGGGCAGGCCAACGTGCGGCCCGGCATGCGCGTGCTCGACGTCGCCGGCGGCACCGCCGATCTCGCGCGCGCCTTCGCGCGCCGCCTGCGCGGCCGCGGCGAGGTCTGGCTCACCGACATCAACGGGTCGATGCTGCGCATCGGCCGCGACCGGATGATCGACGACGGCTACCTGCAGCCGGCGGTGCAGTGCGACGGCGAGGCGCTGCCGTTTCCCGACGGGCACTTCGACCTGGTCAGCGTCGCGTTCGGGCTGCGCAACATGACGTGCAAGGAGCGCGCGCTGTCGGAGATGTTCCGCGTGCTGCGCCCGGGCGGGCGCCTGCTCGTGCTCGAGTTCTCGCGCGTGCGTAAGGAACTGGCCCCGTTGTACGACCGCTATTCGTTCGACGTGCTGCCCTGGCTGGGCGCGCGGGTTGCGGGAGACGAGGCGAGCTATCGCTACCTCGCCGAATCGATCCGCATGCATCCCGACCAGGAAACGCTGAAGAACATGATGGAGTCGGCGGGATTCGCCCGCGTTCGTTACTACAACCTGGCGGCCGGCGTCGTCGCATTGCACGAGGGCACGCGGTTGTAGTCGCCGCCTGCGTCCCCATCTCGGTCTTCCCCGGGCTTCGGCCCTCGTGATGCCGCTCCCCGCGGCCCCGTTGCGGAGTGTCCATGAATCGGATCGTCGTACGTCTCCTCTCGCTTCTCGTCGTGCTGGTTGCCGCGCTGTCGCTCACGATCCCGGAAGCCGAAGCGCGCCGGCTCGGCGGCGGCAAGTCCTTTGGACGGCAATCGACCGCGCCGATCCAGCGCGACGCGCGTCCCCCGCAGCAGGCGACCCCGCAGCAGGCCCCGCAGCGACCGGGAGCCGCACCGGGCCGGACCACCGGCAACCGCTGGCTCGCGCCGCTCGCCGGCATCGCGGCCGGACTGGGGCTGGCCGCGCTGGCGAGCTACCTCGGCCTCGGCGAGGAGATGGGCACCGTGCTGCTCATGCTGTTGCTCGTGATGGGCGCGGTCTTCGTGTTCCGCAGGCTCGCCGCGCGTCGCCCTTCCTCGGGCCCGCAGCCGGCCTACCAGGGCGGATACTCCCCGTCGCAGCTCGGGCGGGAAGCGTCGGTGCGCTATTCGGCGGATGAACCCGCCGCCCAGTCGGGGCTGTCGCGGCGGTCGGCCGAATCTTCTACCTCGGGCGGCGCATCGGCCACCGACACCGCGCCCTCGCGCATTCCGGCCGGGTTCGACGTCGAGGGTTTCGAGCGCAATGCGCAGGTGCAGTTCGTCCGGCTGCAGGCCGTCTTCGACGCCGGCGACACGAAGGACCTGCGCGAGTTCACGACGCCGGAGATGTACGCCGAGCTGGCGCTGCAGATCGGCGAGCGTGGCGCAGCGCAGAACCGCACCGACGTGGTCACGCTCGACGCTGCGCTGCTCGGTATCGAATCGACGCCCGGAGAGCACGTCGCCAGCGTGCGCTTCTCGGGAATGATCCGGGAGGACGAGGGGGGCGAGGCCAGGCCGTTCGACGAGGTGTGGAATCTCGTCAAGCCGGCGGACGGGCCGGGCGGCTGGGTGCTTGCGGGGATCCAGCAGCTGGACTGATTCCTTCCCGTTTGCGGATGCCAGAATGACGGAATCGCCGCGCAACGACGAGCGCCAGGGGGGTCCGTTCCGATTGGTCGCCGAGCGACTGGCCGAGGGAGGAACCTCGGCCTTCGTCGCGGTGTTCAATCACCTGCTGCGGCAGAACGACTCGGCCCGGGCGCGGCTGGCGATGTTCGCCGGTCGCCGCGTGTCGGTGGAACTGGAGGCGTCATCCCTCGCACGGATGACGCCGCCCCGGCTCGCGGCGCGCATCACCGAGGAAGGCCTGCTCGACACGTCCGACCGAACCACGACCGGCGCGGCAGCGGAAACTTCCCGCTTCGACGCGCCGGTGCCGGGCGAGACGCCGCCGGAACTCGATGCGCCGCGCTTCGACGTCGAGATGCACGTCCGGCCTTCGTTCGCCGCGGCCGGCGCCTTGTTGCGCGAAGGCACGCGCGGGTTGGCTCCCTACGTTCGCATCGAGGGCGAGGTCATGCTCGCCGCGGCGCTCGCCGAAGTGGCCGAACGCGTGCGCTGGGATCCCGAGGAAGACCTCAGCCGGATCACGGGCGACGTCGTCGCGCATCGTATCGGGCGCGGCGTCGGTGCGGCGCGCGATGCGATGCGCGAGTTGCGTTCGCGCTTCGCGGGCTCGGCCGGGCGCCGCTTCGCGAGCGCCTCGGGAGCGCTCGTCGCACGCGAGGATCTCGAGTCCCTGCGTACGTCGCTCGATGCGCTCGAGGCGCGGCTCTCCGGGCTGGAGGCGAAACGTCGCCGGCGTAGGGCGCAGGCGACCATCACCGAGCACGCCGAAGTCGACCCTTCGGTGCCGCCGCAATTGCTGCCTCCGCTCGAGTTGCCCAAGCTTGAAGTCGAGGCCGGCCAGGCGCAGCCGGGTGCGCCGGGCGACCGGAACCGGCCTTGACGGCCGCACGGTCGCGGCGCGCCGCCGGCGCGCTCGCGTACCTGCTGGGCGTTGCGTGCACGATACTCGCGGCGCCCGCGCACTCCGGCCCCGAGCCCGATCCCGTCGCATCGATCGCTGCGTCGATGCTCGAGGAACTTCGTGTTTCCGGGCTGATCGGCACGGCCGAGCCGGTGCGCCCGTTCGCCTGGACCCTCGTGATCACGCGGCCATTGCGCTCGCCGCGGCGCCATCGCGAAACCTACGCCGGAACACCAGCCGGCGCGCCGGCCGGCCTCAGCCCGATGGTGCGCGACGAACTCGACGCGGACGGGCGCACGCGGCGCACGGTGCGCGGCGTCAGCGTGCGTGGGCTCGTCTTCGTGAAGGCCGGGGACACGCGTCTCGACGTGCGTGTGAAGGGGCTGCGCATGCCGCTGCGGCAGGGGCAGCGCTTTCGCATCGAATACGACGAGGGCGACGGAGAGCTTGCCGAAGACTGCCGCGTCGGCGCCGATGTCGCGGCGTCGAGCGTGCACCCGGCGATCCCCGGGGGAGCGACGCGAATCGACTGCAACGGCTCGGGCCGCTACAAGCGGATCCGGGTGGACGTGAGCGCAACCGTGATGTACCTGCACGAGCCTGGCGTATTCGTCGGTGTCGAACAGGCGATCGACAGTCCGCTGGGGAGGCTGCGCTCCGGCGTGCAGGTCGTCGCCTTCGCGATGGGCCGGCCCTGATTCAGCGTTCCGGCTCCGGCCCCGGCTCTTCTCCGACCCGAAGCAGTTCGATGCGCGCGCGAACGACGCCCCGTCGCAGCATGCCCAGTTCGCGCGCCGCGGCACGACTGACATCGGCGATGCGTCCCTTCTCGTACGGCCCGCGGTCGTTGACGCGCAGTTCGACGACACGCCCGTTGCGCAGGTTCTTCACGCGCACGATCGAGCCGAGCGGAAGCGTCGGGTGCGCCATCGTCATCGCGTCCGGGTCGAAAGGCTCTCCGCTGGCGGTCGGGCGCGAGTCGAAGCGCCGGCCGTAGTACGAGATCGGTCCCTGCTGATGCCAGCCGGGCGCGAACGAGGGGGCTTCGCTGCTCGCCTGGTCGGCGGCGTGCCCCGGCGCAGGCGCTACGACGAGCGAGGCGCCGGCGGCGAACAGGAAGGCCGCGGCACGCAGTCGGCGTGAGCCTCTCACCCGCGCCCGATGAACGGCATTTTCGTTGCCATGACCGTGACGAACTGGACGTTCGCCTCCAGCGGAAGGCTCGCCATGTGCACGAGCGTGCTCGCGACGTCGCGCACGTCCATCGACGGCTCGGGCGTGATCGCGCCGCTCGCCTGTTGCACCCCCTGCGACATCATCCGGGCGAGCTCGGTTGCCGCGTTGCCGATGTCGATCTGGCCGCAGGCGATGTCGTGCGCACGGCCGTCGAGCGAGGTCTGCTTCGTGAGTCCCGTGACCGCGTGCTTCGTGGCGGTGTACGCGATCGAGTTCGGTCGCGGTGCGTGCGCCGAGATCGAGCCGTTGTTGACGATGCGTCCTCCTCGCGGCGATTGCGTCTTCATCACGCGGAACGCTTCGCGCGTGCACAGGAACATCCCGGTGAGGTTCACGTCGACGACGGCGCGCCACTGCTCGAGCGTGACCTCGTCGATCGAAGCGGGCGGGCTGCCGATCCCTGCGTTGTTGAAGAGCAGGTCCAGCCGTCCGAACTCGCCGACCGCGCGGGCGAACAATCCGCGCACCGAAGCTTCGTCGGTGACGTCGGTCGGTACCGCGATCGCCCGGCCGGGCGTGCCTGCGGCCTCGGCGCAGGCTTCGAGCAGAAGCGATTCGCGGCGGCCGGCGAGCGCGACGTTCCAGCCGGCGCGCACCAGGGCCAGCGCAGATGCCTTGCCGATCCCGGAGCCCGCTCCGGTCACGATCGCGTTGCGGCTTCGCGTTTCCATCGACGCTCCTCCGAGCAAGGGGTGAAACGGCTGCAAGGGTACACGCAGCACGCGCGTTCACGCCGGCGGCCGTTGCATCGGCCGCAGCGTGATTTCCGGCGGCCGCGGCCGCACCGAAACGTTGGAGTCCCGAGGGCCGAATTTGCTAGGATGAAGGGTTATCTTGCTCAGGAGTACCGGTGAAACACGCGTCCCCGGAAGCGTTCCTCGTCTCGATCGCGCAGCGCGACCCGCACCAGCCGGAGTTCCTGCAGGCGGTCAAGGAGGTGATGCA
>DASWVL010000236.1:0-11594 GCA_036406255.1 Zeimonas sp. | reverse complement strand
CGCGCTCGCCTCCGCTTCCGGGGCGCAGGCGGCGCAGTCCACCGCGCGCACCGGCGCACCGGCGGCCGCGCGTCCGGCATTGCCCGAGGTGCGCCCGCCGGTCGACGTCTCGCAACTGCTCGAGGGCCGTCCCGAGCAGCGCGTGCCGATGTCGCGGCTGCGCCAGCGTGTGGCCGAGCGCCTGGTGCAGTCGCAGCAGACGAACGCGATCCTGACGACCTTCAACGAAGTGAACATGCAGCCGGTGATGGAGCTGCGCAAGCGCTACCAGGAACGCTTCGAGAAGGAGCACGGAACGCGGCTCGGCTTCATGTCGTTCTTCGTGAAGGCCGCCGTGCACGCGCTGCGCAAGTATCCGATCGTCAATGCGTCGGTCGACGGATCCGACATCGTCTATCACGGCTACTTCGACATCGGCGTCGCGGTCAGCTCGCCGCGCGGGCTCGTCGTGCCCGTGGTGCGCAATGCCGACCAGCTCGGCTTCGCACAGATCGAGCGCACGATCGCCGACTTCGGCAAGCGTGCGCAGGAGGGCAAGCTCGGCATCGAGGAGCTCACCGGCGGCACGTTCTCGATCAGCAACGGCGGCGTGTTCGGTTCGATGCTGTCGACGCCCATCATCAACCCGCCGCAGTCCGCGATCCTCGGCGTGCACGCCACCAAGGAGCGGCCCGTCGTCGAGAACGGCCAGATCGTGATCCGGCCGATGAACTATCTCGCCGTGTCGTACGACCATCGCATCATCGACGGTCGCGACGCGGTGCTTTTCCTCGTTTCGATCAAGGAGGCGCTCGAAGACCCGTCGCGCCTGCTCCTCGATCTCTGAGCGGAGCGCGCACATGTCCCAGGCCTACGACGTCGTCGTCCTCGGCGCCGGTCCCGGCGGTTACGTCGCGGCGATCCGCGCCGCGCAGCTCGGAATGAACGTCGCCTGCGTCGAGGGGTGGCGCAACGCGGACGGCGAGATCGCGCTCGGCGGTACCTGCCTGAACGTCGGCTGCATTCCGTCGAAGGCGCTGCTCGCCACCAGCGAGGCGTACGAGCTGGTGCGCGAGGGCTACGAAGCGCATGGCATCGGCGTCGACAACCCGCGCATCGACATCGCGAAGATGCAGGCGCGCAAGTCGGGCATCGTCAGCAAGATGACCAAGGGGATCGAGTTCCTGTTCCGCAAGAACAAGGTCACCTGGCTCAAGGGCTTCGGGCGCTTCGTCGGCTACGAGGACGATGCGTACCGCATCGAGGTCGCCGACGAGGAAGCCAACGGCGGGCAGGCGCAGCTCGTCGACGCCAAGCACGTCATCATCGCGACCGGGTCGAAGCCGCGCGCGCTGCCCGGCATCGAGGTCGACAACCGGATCGTCTGCGACAACGTCGGCGCGCTGGCGATGACCGAGGTGCCGAAACGGCTCGGCGTCATCGGCGCCGGCGTGATCGGACTGGAGCTGGGCTCGGTGTGGCGGCGCCTCGGCGCCGACGTCACGGTGCTCGAGGCGTTGCCGACCTTCCTCGCCGCCGCCGACGAAGGCGTGCGCAAGGAGGCGTGGAAGCAGTTCAAGGCGCAGGGGCTGCGCATCGAGCTGGATGCGCGCATCGCCGGCGTCGACGTGAGCGGCGAGGGCGCGCGCGTGCGCTACGCGATCGGCGACGGCGAGCCGCAGGTGCTCGAATGCGACCGGCTGATCGTCTCGGTCGGGCGGGTGCCGAACACCGACGGGTTGGCGCTCGATGCGATCGACCTCGCCGTCGACGAGCGCGGCTTCGTTCCCGTCGACGAGTACTGCGGCACGAGCGCCCCGAACGTGTGGGCGATCGGCGACGTCGTGCGCGGGCCGATGCTCGCGCACAAGGCCGAGGACGAGGGCGTGATGGTCGCCGAGCGCATCGCGGGCCAGGACACGCACATCGACTACGCGCTGATCCCGTGGGTGATCTACACGGCGCCCGAGATCGCCTGGGTCGGGCGAACCGAGGAGCAGCTGAAGAAGGCAGGGCGCGCGTTCAAGGCCGGCCAGTTTCCTTTCTCGGCCAACGGCCGCGCGCTCGGCACCGGGCATTCCGCGGGGTTCGTCAAGGTGCTCGCCGACGCGGAAACCGACGAGGTGCTGGGCGTCCACATCGTTTCCGGCGCCGCTTCCGAGCTGATCGCCGAAGCCGCGCTCGCGATGGAGTTTCGCGCTTCGGCCGAGGACATCGGCCGCGTCTCGCACCCGCATCCGTCGATGTCGGAGGCGCTGCGCGAAGCGTCGCTCGCCGCGACGGACAAGCGCGCGCTGAACGCCTGAACCGTCCTGACCTTTCGTCGGTGAGCGTCGCCGAGAGCTGCGCCCGGGCCTTCGCCGAGCGCGGACACACGCCCGACGCCGCACAGCAGGCGGCGATCGCGCGCCTGCAGCGCATGTGCGAGGAATTCGTCGCGTTCAAGGGTGCGCGCTCGAACCGCTTCAAGAAGCTCGTGCTGCGCCCCGAGGTGCCGCGCGGCGTCTGGCTGCACGGCGGCGTCGGTCGCGGCAAGAGCTTCCTGATGGACTGCTTCTACGCGGCCGTGCCGGTGGTGCGAAGGACACGGCTGCACTTCCACGAGTTCATGCGCGGCGTGCACCGTTCGCTCGACGAACTGAAGGGACGTCCCGATCCGCTCGACGCCGTGGCCGCCAATATCGCGCGCCGATACCGGCTGATCTGTTTCGACGAGTTCCACGTTTCGGACATCGCCGACGCGATGATCCTCGAGCGGCTGATGCGCGCGCTGTTCGCCCACGGCGTCACTTTCGTCATCACGTCGAACTATCGCCCCGACGGGCTGTATCCGGAGGGCCTGCATCGCGATCGGATCCTTCCCGCGATCGAACTGATCGAACGCAACGTCGACGTGCTGTGCGTCGACGCCGGGGTCGACTATCGCAGGCGCTCGCTTGCGGACGTGAACGCGTACCAGACGCCGCTCGGTCATGCCGCCGACCGTGCGTTGCGCGAGATCTTCGCGCGCCTGGCGGAAGCGCGCGACGAGGATCCGCGCCTGATGATCGAGCATCGCGAGATCCGGGCGCTGCGTCGCGCCGGCGGCGTCGTCTGGTTCGACTTCCGCACGCTGTGCGGCGGGCCGCGTTCGCAGAACGACTACCTCGAGATTGCCAGCCAGTTCCACTCCGTGATCGTCTCGGGCGTGCCGCGCATGAGCGCGGCGATGGCCTCCGAGGCACGGCGTTTCGTCTGGCTGGTCGACGTGCTCTACGATCGGCGCGTCAACCTGATCGTCTCGGCCGAAGTTCCTGCCGAGGAACTGTATACCGAGGGCGTGCTGGCGAACGAGTTCCACCGTACCGTGAGCCGGCTGGTCGAGATGAACTCGCGCGAATACCTCCAGGCCCCGCGCAGGCAGGCCGCCGCGGCGCTGCACGCGGGAGGCGGGCCGTGATGTGCGGCGCGATCCGTGCGACACCTTCGGCGGAACGGACGGATTGAGCCGGCCCGGGCCGCAGTCGTATCATTGGCGCACGGTTGTTTCGCTGCGTGTCCACCTTTCGGGCCCCTCGGCGGGCGAACGGTACCCACATGATCGAAGACCAGAGCGTCGACGAAAGCGAGAACGTAACCGCCATCGGCGATTCCATCCGACAGCGCATCACCGAATTGCAGCTCGAACACCGCGGTCTCGACGCGATGATCGACTCGCTCGGCGTGCAGTCGCATTTCGACGAGTTGCAGTTGCGTCGGCTGAAGAAGCGCAAGTTGCAGATCAAGGACGCAATCGCTCTGCTGCAGATGCAACTCGTTCCCGACGAACCTGCCTGATGCCTTTCGCCGGCGCCGAGTCGCGTCTGGCCGAAGCGGTCGACGCGGCATTCGACGCCGACGGAGCGATCGCCCGGGCCACCGCCGGGTACGCGCCGCGTCCGGCGCAGCGCGCGATGGCGCGTGCCGTCGCCGAGGCGATCGACGCCGGGCAGCCGCTCGTCGTCGAAGCCGGTACCGGTGTCGGCAAGACCTTCGCGTACCTCGTTCCCGCGCTGCTGAGCGGCGCGCGCGTGCTGATCAGCACCGGAACGAAGACGTTGCAGGACCAGCTGTTCCGGCGCGACCTCCCGCGCGTGCGGCAGGCACTCGCCTCCGGTGCGACGGTGGCGCTGCTCAAGGGTCGCGGCAACTACGTGTGTCGGCATCACCTGCGCCGCAACCTTGCCGAGGGCCGTTTCGAGCGCCGCGAGGACATCGCCGTCCTGCGGCGCATCGAGCGCTTCGCTGCGATCTCGACGACCGGAGATCGCAGCGACGCTCCGGGCATTGCCGAAGACGCCCCAGCGTGGTCGCTGGCGACCTCCACGCGCGAGAACTGCCTTGGCCAGGACTGCGACGACTTCGCGAACTGCTTCGTTTTCCGCGCGCGGCAGGCCGCGCAGACGGCCGACGTCGTCGTCGTCAACCACCACCTGTTCTGCGCCGACCTGTCGCTGCGCGATGATGGCGTCGCCGAACTGCTGCCGAGCGTGAATGCGATCGTCTTCGACGAGGCGCACCAGCTGCCGCAGGTCGCGACGCAGTTCCTCGGCCGCGGCATCTCCACGCGCCAGCTGGTCGATTTCGCGCGCGACCTGCACCGCGCCGGCCGCGAAGAGGCGCGCGATGCGGCGGACTGGACGACGCTGTCGGCGACGATCGAGCAGGCGGTGCGCGAGCTGCGGCTCGCGGCGGGCCGTCCCGCGCGCGTCGATGCCCGCCAGGCGCGGGCCAACGGCGCGCTGCGCGGGGCGATCGAACTCCTGTCGCGTTCTCTGCCGCGGGAGGCGCTCGCGCTTTCCGCACAGCGCGGCCGCGAGCTGGGCCGGCTGCGCGTGCGCGTCGACGATCTCGCCGAGCGGCTGCACGAGTGGCACGCCGGCGTCTGGGAGGCGGTGGGAGAAGCCGACGCGATCCACTGGGCCGAGGTGCACGCCGGCGGCGTGACGCTGCAGATCACGCCGCTGTCGGTCGCCGATGTCCTGCGTCGCCACCGCGAAGCGACGCCCTGCGCCTGGATCGCGACGTCGGCGACGCTCTCGGTCGCCGGAAACTTCGATCATTTCACCGCATCGGCCGGCCTCGAAGACGCCCGCACGCTGCGCTGCGAGAGTCCTTTCGACTACCCGACGCAGGCGCTGCTGTACGTGCCGCGCGACTGCGGAGATCCGGCGGCCCCCGGCTTCGCCGCGCGGGTCGCCGACGCGGCGTGGCCGCTGATCGCCGCCAACGGCGGCCGCGCATTCATGCTCTGCACGAGCCTGCGGATGGTCGAACAGCAGGCGTCGCTGCTCGCCGAGCGGATTGCCGCCACCGACTGCGGGATCGATCTGCTGGTGCAGGGCCGTGGTTCGCGCTCGGCGCTGATCGAACGCTTCCGTTCGTCTCCGCGTCCGCTGCTCGTCGGCTCGGCGAGCTTCTGGGAAGGCGTCGACGTCGTCGGCGACCGGCTCTCGCTCGTCGTCATCGACAAGCTGCCGTTCGCCGCGCCGGACGACCCGATTCTCGCCGCGCGCATCGATGCGGCGCGTCGCTCGGGTCGCGATCCGTTTCGCGAGATGCAGTTGCCGGCGGCGGCGATGGCGCTGAAGCAGGGCGCCGGGCGACTGATCCGCTCGGAGACCGACCGCGGCGTACTGATGATCTGCGACGAGCGGCTCGCGACGCGTCCCTACGGACGAAAGCTGGTCGCGAGCCTGCCGGCGTTCCGCCGCACCCGCGAGGCGCAGGACGCGCTCGCGTTCTGCGAGCGCGTCAGCGCCAGACCTGCCACCAGCGACGATCGTCTTCCGGCAGGCCTCTCGTGAGCAGATCGCTGTTCGGGAAGTTTGCGCGCAGAACGCGGTTGGCGTCGTCGCGCAGCTCGGACATGCCGAGCCGGTCGTACGACTGCACGAGCAGGTACAGCGCCTCCTCGACCGCGGGCGCCTGCTGGAACTGGCGCACGACTTCCTGCGCACGGTTCGCGGCCGCGACGTAGGCACCCCGCTTGAAGTAGTAGCGCGCGACGTGCACCTGTCCGCGCGCCATGGAGTTCACCAGGTATTCCATCCGCGCGTGTGCATCGGCAGCGTACTTGCTCTCCGGGAAGCGCGTGACGAGTTCCTTGAACGCGTCGAAGGATTCGCGTGAAGCGGCGTGGTCGCGCTCGGAGAGATCCTGGCTGCCGAGCGAGGCGAGCAGCCCCTGCTGCTCGTTGAAATTGACGATGCCCTTCAGGTACAGCGCGTAGTCGAGCGACGCGTGGTTCGGGTGCAGCTTCATGAAGCGGTCGATCGCCGCGAGCGACAGCGCGCGTTCGCCGTCCTTGTAGTGCGCATAGGCGGTGTCGAGTTGTGCCTGCTGCGCCCACGTGCCGAACGGGTAGCGCGCCTCGAGCTTCTCGAGCAGCTTGACCGCCTGCTCCCAGTTGCCCGTTCGCATCTCGTCGCGGGCCTCTGAATATAATCGCTCGGGCGTCCAGCCCAGCGTCGTGTCCGGCGGGTCGGAGGTGCTGCACGCAGCCAGCGACACCAGGGCGACGCACGAGGCCGCCCGCACGAAGGAGACGAGAGCTGCTTTCATGCGCGGCATTATAGCGACGCCCCCCGACCGGGCGCCCGACGATTCGCAGTCCTCGATCCTCGTGATCGACGCCCGGGACGGCGTCGGCCAGCGGATCGACCGGTTCCTCGCCGCGCGCCTCGACGGCGTCTCGCGGACCCGCCTGCAGCAGTGGATCGCGCTCGGCGCGGTGCGCTGCGACGAGCGGGCGCTGACGGCCAGTACCCGCCTGAAGGGCAGCGAACGCATCGTCGTCGAGCCTCAGCCGCGCGAGGCCGATACCGCTTTCGCGCCCGATCCGGTCGAGCTGAACCTGCGCCACGAGGACGACGACCTGCTCGTCGTCGACAAGCCCGCAGGGCTCGTCGTGCACCCGGCGGCCGGCAACTGGCGCGGCACGCTGATGAACGGGCTGCTGTATCACCGCCCGGCGCTCGCGCGCCTGCCACGCGCCGGAATCGTCCACCGGCTCGACCGCGACACGAGCGGGCTGCTCGCCGTTGCGAAGACCGAACGCGCATTCGCATCGCTTTCGTCGCAGCTGGCCGGACGCACGATGGGCCGCCGGTACCTCGCGCTCGTCGTGGGCCGATGCAGGCAGCGCGGCACCGTCGACGCGCCGATCGGCCGCGACCCCGTCTCGCGGGTGCGCATGGCGACCGTCGACGCCGACCGCGGGAAGGCCGCGCGCACGCACTACGAGCGGCTTGCGCTCGGCCGGCTCGACGGACGCGACGTGAGCCTGCTCGAGTGCCGGCTCGAAACGGGCCGCACGCACCAGATCCGCGTGCATCTCGCTTCGATCGGACACCCGCTGGTGGGCGATTCGCAGTACGGGGGCGCAGCGCTCGCGGGATTCGGTCGGCAGGCGCTGCACGCCTGGCGTCTCGCGCTGAACCACCCCGCCGACCAGCGGCAGATGCAGTGGCGATCGCCGCTGCCCGCAGACCTGCGCGCGCTGTGCACGGCCGCGGGCATCGATGCGGCCTCGATCGAGGCGAGCGAATGACGCCTCCGGCAGGAGTGCAGTCCGCTGCACGGGATCGCAGCCGCGTCGCGGGTGCGATCGTCCCGCAGTGGGCGGCACCCGCCCGCGTGCGCGCACTGTCGACGACGCGTCGCGGCGGCGTGAGCGAAGGTGCGTGGGGGCTGCTCGGCGGCGCCCCCGGCGGGCTGAACCTGGGCGCGCGTTGCGGCGACGAGCCTGCCGCCGTCGAGCAGAACCGCAGACGGCTCGCACAGGCCGTCGGATCGATGCCGCTATGGCTCGAACAGGTGCACGGCAATGTCGTGCATCGCGTCGTCGCGGCACGAGCGGCCGGCACCCCCGATGCGCCCGAACCCCGTGCCGACGCGTCGGTCACCGACGTGCCGGGCGTCGTGCTCGCCGTGCTCACCGCCGACTGCCTGCCGGTGCTGTTCGCCGATGCGAAGGGTCGGGTGGTGGGGGCGGCGCACGCCGGCTGGCGCGGCCTCGCGGAAGGCGTGCTCGAACGGACGGTCTCGGCGATGCGCGATCTCGCGACGCCCGATGCGCGGCTTCTCGCGTGGCTGGGCCCGGCGATCGGACCCGGCGCGTTCGAGGTCGGCGACGAGGTGCGCGAACGCTTCTGCGACGTGGACGCGCTTGCGGCGCAGGCGTTCGCCGCAGGCGCCCGCCGCGGCAAGTGGCTCGCCGATCTGCACGCGCTTGCGCGCATGCGCCTGGCACGCGCAGGCGTGCGAGGGGTCACCGGCGCGGCCCGCTGTACCGTGCAGAACGCGGCGGATTTCTATTCGTATCGTCGCGATGGCCGGTGCGGGCGAATGGCCAGTCTCGTATGGGTGGACTCGCTTTGACAAAACGATGGCGCAGTGCAGAATGAATGCGAGAGTCCGGCCGACAACGAGGGAGGAAACGATGCCCGGTGCAACCCGTGCGGCGCGGAGCGGCGAGCGGAACGCAGCGCGCGGCGGCGAGACGCGCGAGCCTTCTAGCGGCGGGCGCAAGCCGCGCGCCGCGAAATCCACGCGTGGGGAACCCGCGGCCGAAGAGTCTCGCAAGACGCAGCCGGCGGCGAAGCGCAAGGCGGCACGAGCACAGGACGGCAGCGCCGGCAAGTCGGTGAAGAAGACGGTCGGCACGGCTAAGGGCAGGCGCGCGCAGGCGAAGGAACCGAAGGAATCGTCGCCTGCCGCGCAGGCGGGCACGAAGGCGGCGGGAGCGCGCTCCCGGCGCGCGGCCGAAGGCCCCCACGAGCCGATTCACGTGCCCGGCGAGAGGCTCGGCGAGTTGCAGGCGGAGTACCTCGCGCGGTTGGGCGAACTGGCACGTGCCGGCGCCACGCCGGAGCCCGCCGATCGCCGCTTCGCCGGCGAGGGCTGGCGCCAGGGACCCTACGCCTGGACCGCCGCGCTGTACCTGCTGAACGAGGAATTCCTGAAGCGGCTGGCGGAGTCGGTCCAGGGCGGCGACGACAAGACCCGCGAAAGAATCCGCTTCGCCACGCAGCAGTGGCTCGCCGCGATCTCGCCGGCCAATTTCCTGCTCACCAACCCGGAAGCGCAGCGGCGCGTTCTCGAGACGCAGGGCGAGAGCCTTCGTTCCGGCATCGGCAACCTGTTGCACGACCTGCAGCGCGGGCGCATCTCGCAGACCGACGAGTCGGCTTTCGAGGTCGGCGTGAACGTCGCGACGACGCCCGGCTCCGTCGTGTTCGAGAACGACCTCGTCCAGCTGATCCAGTACGCGCCCTCCACGGACACCGTGGGCAGTCGTCCGCTGCTGATGGTCCCGCCGTGCATCAACAAGTTCTACATCCTCGACCTGCAGCCCGACAACTCGCTGGTCGCCTACGCGGCCGCGCAGGGGCACACGGTGTTCGTGGTGTCGTGGAGGAACGTGCACGCCGACCAGGGTCACCTCACCTGGGACGACTATCTCGAGCGCGGAGTCATCGAGCCGATGCGCGTCGTGCGCGAGATCGCCGGGGTCGAGCACATCAACGCGCTCGGCTTCTGCGTCGGAGGAACGCTGCTCGCGACGGCGGCGGCGGTGCTCGCGGCACGCGGCGACGACTGGATCGAGTCGATGACGCTGCTGACCTCGTTCATCGATTTCTCGCGGCCCGGCTCGATCGGCGTATTCGTCGACGAACACCAGGTTGCCTATCGCGAGTCGACGATCGGCTCCGGCGGCATCATGCCGGGGCGCGAACTCGCGCTCACCTTCAACTACCTGCGCCCGAACGACCTCGTCTGGAACTATGTCGTCGCCAACTACCTGAAGGGCGAGGCTCCGCCCGCCTTCGACCTGCTGTACTGGAACGCCGACAGCACGAACCTGCCCGGTCCGATGTACTGCTGGTATTTGCGGCACATGTACCTGCAGAACGAACTGCGCGAACCGGGCCGGCTCACGTGCCTAGACGTGCCGGTGGACGTCGGAGAGATCGGCGTACCGACGTACGTCTACGCCTCGCGCGAGGATCACATCGTCCCCTGGCAGGGTGCGTACGAATCGACGCAGCTGCTGTCGGGGCCGTTGCGTTTCGTGCTCGGCGCGAGCGGTCACATTGCAGGCGTGATCAATCCGCCGGCCAAGGGAAAGCGCAGCCACTGGCTCGGCGAAGAGCTTCCGGACGATGCCGAGGACTGGTTTGCGCAGGCGAGCGAGCGCCCCGGCAGCTGGTGGCCCGACTGGGCCCGGTGGCTGTCGGCGTTCGCCGGCGAGCCGCGCCCGGCGCCGGCGCAGCCGGGCAACGCGAGCTACCGCCCGATCGAGCCCGCGCCGGGCCGCTACGTGAAGGAAAAGGCCGGCTAGGGCGAAACCTCCGGGGGGCATCGGGCCCGCCGGAGCCCGCGAGTGAACGACAAGGTGCACACCATGAGCAGGATCGCGTACGTAACGGGTGGCATGGGTGGAATCGGAACGGCGATCTGCCGGCGCTTCCACGACATGGGGTTCACGGTGATCGCGGGCTGCGGTCCGACGCGCGACTATCGGAAGTGGATCGACGAACAGAAGGCGCAGGGCTACCAGTTCCATGCTTCCGTCGGCAACGTCGCCGACTGGGATTCCACCCGTGCGGCCTTCGAGCAGGCGGCGCAGATCGGCCCGATCGACATTCTCGTGAACAATGCCGGGATCACGCGTGACGGCGTGTTCCGCAGGATGTCGCTCGACGACTGGCGCGCGGTCATCGACACGAACCTGAATTCGCTGTTCAACGTGACGAAGCAGGTCATCGACGGGATGCTCGACCGCAACTGGGGTCGCATCATCAACATCTCGTCGGTCAACGGCGAGAAGGGGCAGTTCGGCCAGACCAACTACTCGGCGGCCAAGGCCGGCATGCACGGCTTCACGATGGCGCTCGCGCTCGAGGTCGCGAGCAAGGGCGTCACCGTGAACACGGTCGCGCCGGGCTACATCGCCACCGACATGGTGATGGCCGTGCGCGAGGACGTGCGCGAGAAGATCGTCCAGCAGATCCCGGTGCGAAGGCTCGGCAAGGCCGAGGAGATCGCGTCGATCGTCGGCTGGCTCGCAACCGACGATGCAGGCTTCACGACCGGTGCCGAGTTCTCGTGCAACGGCGGCCTGCACATGGGGTGACCCGGAGAGAGCGATGGCGAATGCCACTCGTCTGATCAAGAAGTACCCGAACCGTCGGCTGTACGACACCCAGACGAGTGCGTACATCACGCTGGCCGACGTCAAGCAGCTCGTGCTCGGAAACGAGAACTTCAAGGTGGTCGACGCCAAGAGCGGCGAAGACCTCACGCGAAGCATCCTGCTGCAGATCATTCT
This sequence comes from Zeimonas sp., assembly GCA_036406255.1. Lineage (GTDB taxonomy): Bacteria > Pseudomonadota > Gammaproteobacteria > Burkholderiales > Burkholderiaceae_E > Zeimonas. Next base: position 262 of record DASWVL010000236.1, on the reverse strand, counting down.
CGAGGAGGAGGCGGGCGGCGCGCCGCTCTTCTCCTCGCCGATGCTGGCGCAGATCATCCGCTTCTACGGCCACGCGATGCAGGGGATGATGGGCGCGTATCTCGAGAAGACGATGCAGGCGTTCGTCGAGATACAGAACAAGATGCAGGAGCAGTCGAAGAGCTTCTACGACAACAAGGGCATTCCGAACCCGGAGATGTGGGCGCAGTTCATGTCGATGCAGACGCCGATGATCCAGACGATGATGGGCAACTACATCGAG
>DASWVL010000235.1:0-17052 GCA_036406255.1 Zeimonas sp. | reverse complement strand
CGCATCACGATCTTTTCGCCGAACAGCGTCGGCAGCGTCGAGACGCGGAAGTCGATCGTACGCTGGCTCGAAAGCACGATCTTCATGCGGCCGTCCTGCGGGACGCGTCGCTCGGAGATGTCGAGTCGCGAGATCACCTTGATGCGCGACGCGAGCTTCTCCTTGATCGCCAGCGGCGGCGTCACCACTTCGCGCAGCTCGCCGTCGACGCGCAGCCGGATGCGGTAGTACTTCTCGTAGGGCTCGAAGTGGATGTCGGAAGCACCGGCCTGGATCGCGTCGACGAGTACTTTCTGCAGGAAGCGCACGACCGGCGCATCGTCGACGTCGCTCGTGTCGGGCGGGGCGGTCTGCTCGTCGCTGGTGACGGCGATCTCGTCGAGCGAGTCGTCGACGAGATCCTCGAGCTGCTCGGTCGTGCTCTGGCCGAGCCGCTCGACGAGTCGAACGAGCCGGTCGTGCTCGACGACGATCGGATCGAGCGCGGCCTGCGCCGAGAAGCGGATGCGGTCGAGCAGCTTCGAGTCGGTCGGATCCGAGACGGCGATCGACAGCCGGCCGGCACGCTTGCCGAGCGCGACCACGCGCAGTTCGGCGGCCAGCTTGCGGTCGAGCAGGTCGGGGGGCAGCGTCGTCGGATCGATCGCCGAAAGGTCGAGCAGCGGGTGCCCGCACAACTCGGCGGCGAACTGCGCGAGCTGTCGAGCGGGCATGTGCCCGGCGCCGATCAGCTCGTCGACGAAGCCGTGCTTGGCCGCGTCGGCCTTTCGCTGGATCGCGCTCGCCTGGTCCAGCCGCAGCAGCTGGTGCTGCACGAGCGCGCGCGCGAGCCCCGACAGCGAAGTCGGTTCCTTTGCGCGGCCGGGGGCGGCGACGATGGCCATTCTCGTACGGATCGATCGTCAGGTGCTGGTTCGCCGGCAATGATGCCCGCCAGCGCGGGCCTGCGTGCGGCCTCGCGCCGCAGCCGCGACGAGCGCGTGCGCGGCTCGGACGAACGGTGCTCGCCGCGGGTATCGGAAGCGACGCGGCCCTCGAAAGGGCCAATCCCACGTTGCTCGCTTACCCGGATTGCTGCGCCGCCGGCCTTTGGCCATAATCCGCGCTCGACGGCGGGCGGCGCGACGACGCCGCCCACGACAAGCGGGCGCTCGATGGCCGAAAAAGACTACATCCTGGAGACAAAGCGCCTCGTCAAGGAATTCAAGGGATTCGTCGCGGTCAACGAAGTCGACCTGCGCGTGCGCCGGGGCGAGATACACGCGCTCATCGGGCCGAACGGAGCGGGCAAGACGACGTTCTTCAACCTGCTGACGAAATTCCTGATTCCCACGGCGGGGCAGATCCTCTTCAACGGGCAGGACATCACCGCCGAGAAGCCGGCGCAGGTCGCGCGGCGCGGCATCGTCCGTTCGTTCCAGATCTCGGCCACCTTCCCCAACCTGACGGTGCTGGAGAACGTGCGGGTCGCGTTGCAGCGCCGGCTAGGCACGTCCTTTCATTTCTGGAAGCCCGAGCGCTCGCTCGACGTGCTCGACGAACGCGCGCTCGAACTGCTCGACACGGTCGGGTTGCGCGAGTTCGCCGACTACGTCACCGTCGAGCTGCCGTACGGGCGCAAGCGCGCGCTCGAGATCGCCACCACGCTCGCCACCGAGCCGGAGCTGATGCTGCTCGACGAGCCCACGCAGGGCATGGGGCACGAGGATGTCGACCGCGTCACGCAGCTGATCAAGAAGGTCTCGGCCAATCGCACCGTGCTGATGGTCGAGCACAACATGAACGTCGTCGCGAACATCGCCGACACGATCAGCGTGCTGCAGCGCGGGCAGGTAATCTCCGAAGGGCCGTACGAGGTCGTGTCCCGGAACCCGCAGGTGCTCGAGGCGTACATGGGAAGCGCCACCGAAGAGCTCGGGAGCCCGCATGGCCACTGATCGCGGCGTCGAGTTCCTGCGCATCTCCGATCTGCACGCGTTCTACGGCGAGTCGCACATCCTGCACGGGGTCGACCTCGCCGTGAATCGCGGCGAGGTCGTCACGCTGCTCGGGCGCAACGGCGCCGGGCGCACGACCACGCTGAAGTCGATCCTCGGACTGGTCGGCCGGCGCACCGGTTCGATCATGATCAACGGCGTCGAGGCGGTGAACCTGGCGCCGCACGCGATCGCGCGGCTGGGCATCGGATACTGCCCCGAGGAGCGCGGCATCTTCGCCAGCCTGTCGTGCGAGGAGAACCTGCTGCTGCCCCCCGAGATCGGCTCGGGCGGCATGAGCCTCGACGAGATCTACGAGATGTTCCCCAATCTGGCCGAGCGTCGGAACAGCCAGGGAACGCGGCTGTCGGGCGGGGAGCAGCAGATGCTCGCGGTTGCGCGCATCCTTCGCACCGGCGCACGGATGCTGCTGCTCGACGAGATTTCCGAGGGACTCGCGCCGGTGATCGTGCAGAGCCTCGCACGGATGATCCGCATGCTGCGCGAGAAGGGCTTCACGATCGTCATGGTGGAGCAGAATTTCCGGTTCGCGGCGCCGCTCGCCGATCGGTTCTACGTGATGGAGCACGGCCGCATCGTCGAGAGCGTCGACGCGGCCGAGCTGGACAGGAAGATGGACGTGCTGCGCGAGTACCTCGGAGTCTGAGCGCGGACGTCGGTCGAGGCATCTCCAACCAGGAAGGAGGAAGGTAGATGAAAGCGAAGCTTTCCACGATGGTGGCCGCGCTGGCGCTCGCGCTGGCCGGCGGCGCCGCGCAGGCCGAGATCTCCGGCGGCGTCGTCAAGATCGGCGTGATGAACGACATGTCGGGTGTCTACGCCGACATCGGCGGACCGGGTTCGGTCGAGGCCGCGAAGATGGCGGCCGAAGACTTCCAGAAGATGGCCAATCCGAAGTTCAAGATCGAGATCGTCTCGGCCGACCACCAGAACAAGCCCGACGTCGGCTCGAACGTCGCGCGCCAATGGTACGACACCGACGGCGTCGACGCGATCGCCGACGTGCCCACGTCGTCGGTGGCGCTGGCGGTGAGCCAGGTCACGAAGGACAAGAACAAGGCGTTCCTCGCCACCGGGCCGGGCACGTCCGACCTCACCGGCAAGGCGTGCTCGCCCAACACGGTCCACTGGCTGTACGACACCTGGATGCTCGCGCACGGAACGGGTACCGCAGCCACCAAGAGTGGCGGCGATACCTGGTTCTTCCTGACCGTCGACTATGCGTTCGGACATGCGCTCGAGCGCGACACGGCGGAAGCCGTCAAGCAGGCCGGCGGCAAGGTGCTCGGCACCGTGCGCCATCCGCTCGCCACCCAGGACTTCTCCTCGTTCCTGCTGCAGGCGCAGGCGTCGAAGGCGAAGATCATCGGCCTGGCGAACGCCGGCGGTGACACGATCAACTCGATCAAGCAGGCCGCCGAGTTCGGCATCGTGCAGGGCGGGCAGAACCTCGCCGGCCTGCTGGTGTTCCTCACCGACATACACGGCCTCGGCCTGAACACCGCCCAGGGCCTGATCCTGACGGAGACGTTCTACTGGGATCTGAACGACCAGACGCGCGAGTGGTCCAAGCGCTTCACGCCGCGCAACAACGGCAAGTACCCGTCGATGGACCACGCCGGCGTCTACGCGGTCGTGCTGCACTACCTGAAGGCGGTGCAGGCGGCGGGCACCGATGACGGCGCGAAAGTGGTTGCGAAGATGAAGGAGATGCCCACCGACGATCCGCTGTTCGGCAAGGGCACGATCCGCGTCGACGGCCGCAAGATCCACCCGGCCTACCTGTTCGAGGTGAAGAAGCCCAGCGAGTCGAAGGGTCCGTACGACTACTACAAGCTGCGCGGTACGATCCCGGCCGACGAGGCGTTCCGTCCGCTCGAAGAGGGCGGCTGCCCGCTCGTCAAGTAAGGCGCCGAAGGTGCCCGACCCGCGGAGCCGATTCCCGGCACGGTTCCGCGGGTAGCCTTGTTCCCCTGGAATCGCAGACTCGATGGACATCTTCGGCATTCCGACCCAGGCGCTGTTCGGCCAGCTGCTGATCGGACTGATCAACGGCTCGTTCTACGCGTTGCTGTCGCTCGGCCTGGCGGTGATCTTCGGGCTGCTGAACATCATCAATTTCGCGCACGGCGCGCTGTACATGCTCGGCGCGTTCACCGCGTTCCTGCTGCTGTCGAAACTGGGCATCGGATACTGGTGGTCGCTGCTGCTGGCGCCGATCGTCGTCGGCATCATCGGCATGATCATCGAGCGCACGATGCTCGCGAAACTCTACAAGCTCGACCACCTGTACGGCCTGCTGCTCACTTTCGGGCTGGCGCTGATCATCCAGGGGCTGTTCCGCAACTGGTTCGGTTCGTCCGGCGAACCCTATCCGATCCCCCCCGAGCTCGCCGGCGCGCAGAACCTCGGCTTCATGTTCCTGCCGAACTACCGCGCATGGGTCATCGTGGCGTCGGTCGTCGTCTGCCTCGGCACCTGGTTCATGATCGAGCGCACGCGCCTGGGCGCGTACCTGCGCGCGGCCACCGAGAACCCGCAGCTCGTGCAGGCCTTCGGCATCAACGTGCCGCGGATGATCACGCTCACCTACGGGTTCGGGGTCGCGCTCGCCGGGTTCGGCGGCGTGATGGCCGCGCCGATCTACCAGGTCAGCCCGCAGATGGGCGAGCACCTGATCATCGTCGTGTTCGCCGTCGTCGTCATCGGCGGCATGGGCTCCATCATCGGGTCGATCGTCACCGGCTTCGGCCTGGGATTGATCGAAGGCCTCACCAAGGTCTTCTACCCGGAAGCCTCGAACACGGTCATCTTCGTGATCATGGCGATCGTCCTGCTGATCAAGCCGGCCGGTCTGTTCGGTACGCAGAAGTAGGTTCGCTCGAATGGCGCACGACACGACCACGCTCGCGGCGCCGCCCGCCGCGCAACCGCACGTCCACGTGCAGGCCGACACCAGCTACCAGCGCATCGCCTTTGCGCTGATGCTCGCGGCTTTCGCCCTGCTGCCGCTCGTCGTCTATCCGGTCTTCCTGATGAAGGTGATGTGCTTCGCGCTGTTCGCGTGCGCATTCAACCTGCTCATCGGCTTCGGAGGGCTGCTGTCCTTCGGCCACGCGATGTTCCTCGGCACGGCCGGCTACGCGGCTGCGCACGCGGCGAAGGAGTGGGGTTTCACGCCCGAGCTGGCGATCGCATTCGCCGCCGGCTGCGCGGCGCTGCTCGGCTGGGTCACGGGACTGCTCGCGATCCGGCGCCAGGGCATCTATTTCGCGATGATCACGCTCGCGCTGGCGCAGATGGTGTACTTCTTCTATCTGCAGGCGCCGTTTACGCACGGCGAGGACGGCATCCAGGGCGTGCCGCGCGGCAGGCTGTTCGGCCTCGTCGACCTGAACCAGCCGCTGGCGATGTACGCGCTGGTGTTCGTCGTGTTCTTCGGTGGCTTCCTGCTGATCTGGCGCATCGTGCATTCGCCCTTCGGGCAGGTGCTCAAGGCCATCCGGGAAAACGAGGCGCGGGCCACCTCGCTCGGCTACGACACCGACCGCTACAAGCTGGTCGCGTACATCCTGTCGGGAACGCTGTCGGGGCTCGCCGGCGCGGTGAAGGCGCTCGTCTTCCAGCTTGCCTCTCTCACCGACGTCTACTGGACGATGTCGGGCGAGGTCGTGCTGATGACGCTCGTCGGAGGACTCGGCACGCTGTTCGGGCCGGTGGTCGGCGCCGCCGTCATCATCACGATGCAGAACTACCTCGCGCAGATCGGCGCGTGGGTCACGATCGTGCAGGGCGCGATCTTCGTCGTGTGCGTGCTGGCGTTCCGCCGCGGGATCGTCGGCGAGATCGCGCACTGGGTGCGCAAGCCGCTGTAGGGTTCTCGCGTCGCGCGCGTCCGCGTGCAAAGGCGCGGGCGATCTGCCGCGGCCGTGCCGATGCGCAGCCCCCGCTGCGCGGGGGTTCGCTGCGATGCTCGCCCCGCCGGCTGGCGCCGCGTAACTCGCTACGCGAGCTTCGCTCGCTGCGCTCGAACAGACGCGGCGAGAAAGAGGACGACGCGCGCTTCGCGCGCGCGCCGGCGCTGCTGCGCTTCTCGCCCGCGCACAGGGGCGCCCGCGGCAGACGGCCCGCGCCTTTGCAGGCAGCGTGATTTGTTTGCGCCGCGAAGGCGCCTCCGCGTTCGCGCATCGCGACGTCGCTCGAGCCCGCCCAGGCGGGCAGCGGGATCGCTCGGCGCTACGTCGCGGGAAGCACGGTTCCCCGGCACTCGCCGAAGCCGATGCGGGCGAAGCCCGGGCGCTCGCACCAGCCGCGCAGGATCACCGTGTCGCCGTCCTCGAGCCGATCGGTCCGAGATCGGGCAGGCGGAACGGGGCGCCGAAGTTCTCGCAGACATAGCCGCGCGCGGCCTCAAGCGTGCCGCCGGCCGACTTCAGCTCGGGCAACTCGACGGCGAAGCGCACGCCGCGCGGGATCGACGCGATCTCCTGCGGTTCCACGTCGAGGACGCCGAATTCGGTGCGAAGGCGCAGCCGGCCGAGCTGCGGAACGATCAGCAGCTCTGCGTCGGCGTCGTAGAAGAAGCGATCGCGCATCGGCGCGTTCGCGCAATAGACGTGGATCGCGCAGCCGCTCATCGAGGCCGGGTCGCCGTGGCCGGCCATCGTGAACAGCCCCTGCACGAAGTCGACGGGGACGCCCGGCTCCGGCAGCGGCAGCGGATCCCAGCGCAGCGGGCTGGGCGGCGTCTCGATGTCGGCGAAGGTGCTGACGACCGCGCGATCGTCGATGCGACGAAAGGCACCGTGCGTGGCGCCCGGCCGGATGCGGTACAGCCAGCTGCGACGATTCGCGCCGCGCGGCGCGGTGAACGCGCTGCCCGAGAGCTGTTCGGCGTACAGGCCATACGCGCATCGCCGGGGCGAGTTGCGGCCGACGGGCAGCGCGCCGGGCAGCGCCTCGCTGGCGAACTCGTTGCCGAAACCGCTCGCGTAGCGCGGTGCCTGCGCGGACGTCGCGTCGCGTGCGGCGTCGTGCATCACGGGTTCGCTTCCGCCCATCGCTGTTCCGCCTCGAAGGGCTTTCATCCTGGCAGGCCGATGCCGCGGCAGGCCGGAGGGCACGCCCTGGCATGCCGGAGGGCGCCGTTGCGCCGCGGGCGGCTGTCGCGTCAGCGGAAGACGACGGTCTTGTTGCCGTTGAGCACGATGCGTCGCTCGGCGTGCCACTTCACGGCGCGCGCCAGCACCACGTTCTCGATGTCGCGACCGATCCCGGTGAGCGTGTCCACGCCCATCGAGTGGTCGACGCGCTGCACGTCCTGTTCGATGATCGGGCCTTCGTCGAGCGCACCGGTGACGTAGTGCGCGGTGGCGCCGATCAGCTTCACGCCGCGGTCGTGCGCCTGGCGATAGGGTCGCGCCCCCTTGAAGCTCGGCAGGAACGAATGATGGATGTTGATCGCGCGGCCTTCGAGCTGGTGGCACAGATCCTCGGAGAGGATCTGCATGTAGCGCGCGAGCACGACGAGTTCGATGCCCTCGGCGTCGACGATCTCCATCAGGCGCGCCTCCGCGCGTTCCTTCGTCGCCGCCGTCACCGGGATGTGATGGAACGGGATGTCGTACGAGGCCGCGAGCCGATAGAAGTCGCGGTGATTCGAGACGACCGCGCGGATGTCGATCGGCAGCAGTCCGGATCGATGCCGGAACAGCAGGTCGTTCAGGCAGTGCCCGAGCCGCGAGACCAGGATCAGCGTCGGCGACGGACGCGTCGCATCGAAGAACCGCCACCGCATCGAGAAACGACCGGCGATCGGTGCGAACGCCTGCGAGAGCGATTCCGGCGATTCGCCGGCACCCGCCTCGAAATGCGTGCGCATGAAGAACAGGCCCGTGTCTCGGTCGTCGAACTGGGCGGCCTCGAGGATGTTGCCGCCGTGCTCGAGCAGGAAGCCCGAGACCGCGTGCACGATCCCCGGCCGGTCGGGGCACGAAAACGTGAGGATGAAGCCGTCGGGCATCCGTCGCGAAGATCCGAAGAGTGCAGCGAGGAAAACCCGGCAGTATATCGGCGCCCGGCGGTTGCCTGCGCCGGGCGCGGTGCGACGCCCTGCGCCTGCACGAACGACCGCGTCAGCGTGCCTTCGGCCACTCGAGCAGCGGGCCGAGCGCGTCGAGCGTGTTCTTGAGCACGAGGCCGTACTCGGTGTCGCCTTCCATCACCAGCGCGCGTTCGAAGAACAGGCGGTCGGCGTCTTCCTCGCCGCGCAGCAGGCGCAGGTAGCTCGGCGCGTCGGCGGCAACGCGCAGCGCGACCGCGCCGCGGTCGGCGGCGGCGCGAAAGCCGCGTGCGCCGAGCGAGACGCGGCAGCGGATGCCGAGGTCGAGCACCTCGATCTCGACGACGCGGCCGGCGAGGCCTGCGACATCGTCGGCGGACAGCTTCGGCAGCAGGAGCCGGTCGAGCGCAAACGCCAGCGCGATCGACGGCGGAGCGATCGGAAGATGGGCGACGAGCCGGCGCAGCGGCGGCGGAACGGGCAGGCCGCTCGCGCGCGACGCCTGCCCGCCGGGCGCGCGCTCGGGAGCGGCCGATGCATGCGTCGGCGCAGCCGACGGCGAGGCGGGTAGCGGCAGATTCATGACTCGATCCTCTGCAGGCCGGGCGCGCGGTGCGCGAAGCCGTCGACGAGCTCGCCGGCCAGCGGCAGCGCGCGCAACTGCGCGAGCGCGTCGCGCCCGTCGCGGCCGTGGTTGTAGACGGCGTCGAAACAGCCGATGACCTCGTCGAAGTGCGAGGCGCACGGAGACAGGCGCAGGCGGCGCACCCCGGCGTCGCGCACCGCATCGCGTTGGGCGATCAGGCAGTGCAGTGCGGCCGACTGCGTCTGGATTCCATTCAGCGCCAGGAACGCCTCGCCCTCGCCGGTGGCGAGCAGCAGTCCGTCCGGGTGCTCGATGCAGCGAAAGCCGCATTCGTCCTTGCTCAGCCGGTAATGGCGCGCCGTGAAGCAGCGCGCGGAGAACGCCAGCGGCAGGCGCCCGAAGGCGAAGACCTCGGTGTCGATCGGGACGTCCTTCGTCGGCGCGCCTGCGACCCGCGCCTGCTCCGGATTGATGCGGGCGACGGCTTCGAGATCCAGCTCGACCGGTGCGACCCAGCGCACCGCGCCGAGCGCGGCGTACTCCTCGAGTGCGGGTCGGCTGTAGACGTTCACGTGCGGGCCGAGCACGAAGCGGTGCCCGGCGAGCGCGCGCAGTGCGGAGGAGTCGCCGGCCTCGACGAGGAACTCGTGCTGCGCGGCGATCGCGCGCATCTCGCGCAGCTCCGCTTCCGATTCGAGCAGCGCCTGGCTGGCGAGCACGACTTCCTTGCCGCACGCCGCGAGGTCGCGCGCGAGCGCCATCCAGTCGGCAAGCTTCAATTCGTGGCGGCGCGAGCAGACGACCTCGCCCAGCGTGACGGTGTCCGCCACCGAGTCGGCGACGCGCGCGTAGAACTCGATGACCGCGGTGCGCGGCCAGTAGTAGAGCAGCGGGCCGACGCTGATTCGCGTTCGCGGAGTCGATTCGTTCGTCGTGTTCACTTCGGACTCCCTCCCTTCATCGCCACGGACGGTCGTAGGCGCCGAGCGTGTGCTGCTGGCCCTCGGACCAGCGCCCGAGCGCCGCGACCCACTGCGGCTGCACGCGGTAGCGCTCGCGCTTCAGCGCGCACTCGTCGATGGCCGCCCGCCACACCCGCGTGACCTGCTCGACGTACGCGGGGCTGCGCTGCCGCCCCTCGATCTTGACGGCGGCGATGCCGATGTCGAACAGCTGCGGCAGGATCGCGAGCGTGTTCAGGCTGGTCGGTTCCTCGAGCGCGTAGTCGCGCGTGCCCTCGACGTCGAAGCGGCCCTTGCACAGCGTGGGGTATCCGCGCGGTTCGTCGGGGGCGTAGCGGTCGATCAGCACGCCGTTCAGCCGCGCCTGCACGCCGTCGCGCGTGTCTTCCCAGCGGACCGCCGACGGCGGCGAGCACACGCCGGCGGTGTTCGGCGACTGGCCGGTGGCGTAGGACGACAGCGCGCAGCGCCCCTCGACCATCACGCACAGGCTTCCGAAGCCGAAGACCTCGACTTCGGCCGTGGTGTTGCGCGCCAGGTGCGCGACCTGCGAGAGCGTGAGCACGCGCGGCAGCACCGCGCGCTGGATCGCGTAGCGCTCGCGATGGAACTCGATCGCCTCGTAGGTCGTCGCTGAAGCCTGCACCGACAGGTGCAGGCGCAATTGCGGGTGGGTGCGATGCGCGTAGCCGAGCACCGCGACGTCGGCGCAGATCAGTGCGTCGGCTCCCAGCTCGGCGGCGGTGTCGACCGCCCGCCACCAGCGCTGCGGGTCGCGCGCGTCGGCGTAGGTGTTCAGCGCCATCAGCACCTTGCGGCCGCGCGCGTGCGCGTAGTCGATGCCGCTGCGCATCTGCCCGAGGTCGAAGTTCAGGCCGGCGAAGTTGCGCGCGTTCGTGGCGTCCTTCAGGCCCATGTAGACCGCGTCGGCTCCGGCGTCGACGGCGAGCATCAGCGCGCGCAGCGAACCGGCGGGACAGACGAGCTCGGGCTTTCGTGCCGCATCTCGTGGGGCGGTCATCGGTGGGGATCTCCGGGAAGGGGATGCGGGTTCAGCGGGCGCGCGGGTCGCTGCGCGCGCGTCCGTACCAGCCGGCATAGCGCAGCGACCAGACGAGCATCGCCGCGGTCCAGACGAGCGCTGCGGCGACGAGCGGCGTCGAGTACGCGGGCAGCGCCGCTGCAACCAGGCGCAGCACGGTCGCCGCCTGCAGCGCGAGGAACAGCCGCCAGACGACGTGCTCGGAGGAGAGCATCCGCCCGGCCTGCCCGCAGGTCATGCGGCTCACCATCGCGAGCATCGTCGACGCGAAGAAGCCCATCGTCAGCGCGTGCAGTGTCGCGAGCCGGAACGCGGGCGCACGGCCCACGGCGATCGTGAAAGCGTCGGCTGCCTGCAGCACGAAGGCCACGCCGAGCCACGCGAGTCCGGCGAACAGCATCGCGAGCAGCCTTATGTGCAGGTTCTGTTCGCTGCGCCAGCGCCAGGCGAGCCACGCGACGAGCGACGCCACCGCTGCGTAGACCCCGAAGGCGAGCGTATGCAGGGCACGGATCATCGTGACCTCGGCGCTCGCCGCGGCGAGCGCCTGCACGATCGGCGGCAGCGCGAGCGCGCCGATCAGCACCCACAGCGGCGCGTTGCCGAAGCGCCGTTCGAGTGCCGGCGACGCCACGTGGAAGAACGGCACCATGCGGTGAAGGGCGGCGATGAAAACCGGGGCGAGGAACCCGTGGAGCAGCACCGCCTCGGCGAGGGCGAGCTGCGCCGGCTGCGCCGTGACGAGCGCCCAGGCGCCCCACCAGAACGCCGCCGCGCCGATCGCGCATGCGCCGGCGATCACGAGCAGGTGCAGCCGTTCGTCGGCCTTCGACCGAGCGATCATGCGAACGAAGCGCAGCACGAATGCGCTCCAGGAGAGCGCCACCAGACCGAGCCCGGCAGCGGCGATGTGCGCATCGAGCTGTGCGCCCGCCGTGAACAGCACCCATCCGGCGAGCGATCCGATGGCGGTCGGCAGCAGCGAAGCCGCGCGCACCGGCGGCACGCGCAACCAGCGCGGGCCGGCAGTGCACACGAAGCCCGCGAAGAACATCGGCATGAACGAACCGCCCATCAGGAACGCGTGCGTGAAGCCGGGGGCGATGACGAAGGGCGGGGGCGCGCCGGCGGTGGCGCGCAGCACGAGAATGGCCGTCCACCACAGCGAGGCGGCCGCAAGCAGGACCATGCCGCTGAAGAACGCGAGACGGTGCGGCGCCGAGAGCAGCGTCGCGAAACGCCAGCGCTCCTGGGGAGCGCCGCTGCGATCGCCGGGGCGATCGACGGATGGGCGGGGACATCGATCGGCCGGTACGCGGGGCACGGAACTCGGGATCAGCCCGTCACTCTAGGGCGCGTGGCGTGCGGCTCGCCTTGCGCGATATCAAGAGGATTGCGACCGGTCGGCGGCCGGATCGGGCAGCAGCTCGATCATCCGTTCGATCAGACGCGCGATCTGGTGCTGCGAAGCGAGCGAGAAGCGCGCGGCGCTCGGCCCCTGCGGCTCGACGCGCACGGTGAGCCAGTGCGCGGGCGCGGAGGCGAACACGATCTCGTCGGTCACGTCGTCGCCGACGAACGCCACCTGTGCCGTGCCGAGTTCGGCCGCAAGATCGAGCAGCGCGTCGAGCTTCGTTCTCGCGCCGGCCGGCAGCACGTTGACGACGAACTTCCCGCCGATCGTCTTCGCGCGGGGATCGAGCGCGGCGATCATCGCACGCAGTTCGCGTTCGGCGGACGGCGGGTCGGCCGCGCGCCGGAAGTGGATGCTCAGCGTCGCCTGCTTGTCCTCGATCTCGATGCCGCCGTCGGCGCCGAAGCGCCGATCGATCGCCTGCTGCAGCCGCTCGCGCCACGACGCCATCGTGCGTCGCGCCTGCGCCGCGGCTTCGGTATCGCCGAGCAGCAGGTCGTTGCCGTGGTTGCCGATGAGCCGGATCGACGCGATCGACGCGCGCTCGCGCAAATCGGCGATTCCGCGCCCCGAGACGATCGCCACGGAGCATCGCGCCGCCAGCTCGCGCAGCCGGGCATCGACTTCGGGGTGCAGGCGCGCCAGCGGGGGCAGCTCGACGATCGGCGCGAGCGTTCCGTCGAAGTCGAAGGCAACGAGCGCGGGCGCGGAAAGCAGCGCGCGCAGCGCCGTGTCGCCGTCGCTGCCGAGGATCGGCGGAGGCGTGCTCATGCCGAAAGCTCCCGCACGTCCTCGCCCAGGCGCGCGCGCAGGCGGGCGCGCCGGCGCAGCCGCCCGGCGTCGAGCAGCATGCGCCCTGCCCAGCGGAACACGTTGAACTCGCGAACGAGCTGGCGCATGCTGCGCATGCGCGCCTGCTGCTCGGTCTCGGGCATCGTCAGCGCCGTGTGCAGCGCTTCGGCGACCTGCTCGATGTGGTACGGATTCACGATCAGCGCCTCGTGCAATTCGCGCGCCGCACCGGCGAACTGGCTGAGGATCAGCACGCCGCGCTCGTCGTCGCGCGAGCCGATGAACTCCTTCGCGACGAGGTTCATGCCGTCGTGCAGGCTGGTGACCACGCAGACGTCGCAGGCCCGGTAGTGCTGGAACACCGACCCGCTGTCGTGGTGCTCGATCAGCAATCGCACCGGCTCGGGTCCGCGTTCGTCGAAACGCGAGTTGATCTCCGCGGCGATCTCGCGCACCTGCGATTCGAAGCGCTGGTATTCCTCGAGCGACGAGCGTGAGGGTGCCGCGATCTGGATCAGCGTGAAGCGGCCGATCCACTCCGGGTGCAGTTCGAGCAGTCGCTCGACGGCGCGCATGCGCTCGATGATCCCCTTCGTGTAGTCGAGCCGGTCGACGCCGATCGCCATCCGGTGCGCGGGCGGCAGGCCCGACTGCTCGAAGACCTCGGCGCGCGCGGCGGCCACCGTGCCCTCGGGCGGCGCCTCGGGCCAGGCGATCGAGATCGGATACGCCTCCACGCGCGTCGGGCGCCCGCCGACGGTGACGGTCGACGACTCGTGCTCGATGCGCGCCTCGACGAAGCGGTCGACCGTCTCGAGGAAGTTCTTGCAGTGATAGCGCGTGTGAAAGCCGAGGATGTCGCTGCCGAGCAGTCCTTCGAGCAACTCGCGCTTCCAGGGGCAGATGCCGAACGACTCCGGATTCGGCCACGGGATGTGCCAGAACATGATGATCGTCGCCCGCGGCAGCCGCTCGCGCACGAAGCGCGGCACGAGCGCGAAGTGATAGTCCTGCACCAGCACGACCGGGTCCTCGGTCTTCGCTTCGTTGATCACCGCGTCGGCGAAGCGCTGGTTCACCTGCTGGTAGTACTCCCAGTCGGAGCTGCGGAACACCGGGCGCACGTGCGCGATGTGGCACAGCGGCCAGATGCCCTCGTTGGCGAAGCCGTAGTAATAGCCTTCCTCCTCCTCCTTCGTCAGCCAGACGCGCCGCAGGGTATACGAGGGATCGGTGGTCGGCACGCCTACGTGGTCGCGCGCGTCGACCGTCTCGCGGTCGGCCGAGCCGGAGCCGTGCGCGATCCACGTCCCCGAGCACGCGCGCATCACGGGTTCCACCGCGGTGACCAGGCCGCTCGCCGGACGCCGCACGACCGGCCCGTTCGGTCCGATCTCGTGGATGTACGGCTCGCGATTCGAGACGACGATGATCTCGTCGCCCGAGAGCTGCTCGCGCAGCAGCTTGCGCAGCGTGTGCGGCGTCCAGTGCAGCGTCATGTCGTCGTGCAGCCGCTGCTCGCTCTCGATGTCGCGCAGCATCTCGCGCAGGTCGCCGAGCAGCGGCGCCAGCTCGGGCGCGCTCGGCTGCGTCGGCGAGCGCAGCGTCTCGTCGCGCAGCATTTCGCGAACGCCGGCGACCCAGCCGCGCAGGCTGATCTGTGCAACGAGCACCGTGATGCCGGCGATGACGAGCCCCGCCATGACGAACAGCCCGATCACCCAGAAGCGCGTGTCGGCGCTGCGCCGCTGCATGAAGCTCATGTCGTGGACGATCAGCAGCTGGCCGAGCGCCTCGCCCTGGCGATCGAGCGGGCGCACGGTCACGTGCAGCGCCTCGTCGGCCAGCGTGCGCGTCGCGCGCGGGTCGGCGACCGTCGCGCAGCCGAGCACCGGTGGCCACGGATCGGTGTGAACCGCCATCGTTCCGTCGGGCAGGCACAGACCGAGCGCATAGAGCCGCTCGTCGCTGATCGCACGCTCGAAGCGCTGCTCGATCGCCGGGTAGTCGCCCGCCACCAGTCGCGTCGTGATTGCATCGTCGATGGTGTTGCCCACCAACTGCGCCCTGATCTCGACGTCGCGCACGAACCAGCGCGTGGTCAGCGAATCGATCCAGGGAACGACGAGCAACGCCATCAGGAACAGTGCGATGGCAAGCGGTACGACGAAGCGCAGCGACAGTCTCAGCGTGCGGATCATATATCGCGCGAATATACGCCAGCGTCGAATGGCCCCCGAACCCGTTTCGCGCGGGCCGGATCGGCTGCGTCGACGGCCTTCGGACGTATAGTGCGGGCCTATGTCCGGTCCGAATCGCAACCGCGCAGCAGGCGCCGCGCGACCCGGCGCGCGGGCGGCCGCGAGCGCGCCGGAGGCGGTCGCCGCAGCCTCGTGGCTGTTCGCCGACATCGGCGGCACCAACGCACGTTTCGCCCGATGGCGGGCCGACCGCGGCACCGGGCCGATCGGGCGCTGGCGTGCCGACGATTTCGCGACGCTGCCCGACGCGGTCGCGGCCTTCGAGCGAACGCAGTCCGATCCTGCGCGGCACGCCGCCATCGCGATCGCGCTGCAGATCCGCGGCACGCAGCTGCGCATGACGAACCGGCCGTGGTCCTTCGAGGTGCAGGCGCTGCGTCGCGAGCTTGCGCTCGACGAATTGCGGCTCGTCAACGACTTCGTCGCCGCGGCGGCCGGCCTGCCGGCGCTGGGCGACGACGAGATCGAGGTGCTGCGTCCCGGCGTGCCTGCCTCGGGGCACTGGCTGCTGATCGGTCCCGGCACGGGGCTCGGCGCGGCGGCGCTGCTCGACACCGGCAGCGCACACGAGCGCGTGCTCGCGAGCGAGGCCGGACACATGGGTTTCGCCGGACACGATCGGGCGCTCGACGGCCTGCGGGATGCGGCGCGCGCGCGCTGGTCGCGCGTTTCGTGGGAGCGGTTGCTCAGCGGCGAGGGACTGGGCGTGCTGCACGCATGGCGAGCGCAGGCGCACCAGCTCCTTCCCGCACCGCGCATCTCGGCGCTCGTCGCCGAAGGCGATGCGGCGGCGATCGATGCCGCGCGCTGGTTCTCGCGGCTGATCGGCGCGTTCGCCGGCGACCTCTGCCTCGCGTTCGGCGCCGACGGCGGCGTCTGGCTCACGGGCGGGGTGCTCGACGGCCTCGGCGCGGGCTTCGACCGGGCGGCGTTCCTCGAGGCCTTCGACGACAAGGGCCGCTATGCGGCGCACCAGCGTGAAGTTCCGGTGCGACACGTGCTCGCCTGCGACCTGGCATTCCGCGGCCTCGAGCGGATCGTCTCCGGCGCCTGTCGCGCGCCGGGCATCGTCACGACGGAAGAAGGAATCGATGAACGACACTGAACCCGGCGTGGCCGGCGCGGTCTCGGCGATGACGAGCGCCGCGCCGGCGGCGTCGACGCCCGACTTCGGTCGGCTGCCGGTCGGCCTGCGTGCCGGCGTCATCGGCAACTCGCGCATCGGCGCGCTGGTCGACGAGCGCGGCGTCGTCTCCTGGATGTGCGTGCCGCGCTTCGACGGCGACCCGGTCTTCTGCAGCCTGCTCGACGACGACAGCAGCGACGGGCGTTTCGCGATCGAGATGGAGAACGTCGCGACCATCTCGCAGGAGTACCTGCGCAACACCGCGATCCTGCGCACGACGATGACGGATCGCGCCGGACAGCGGCTCGAGGTAATCGACTTCTGCCCGCGCTTCTACCAGCACGGGCGCGTGTTCGCCCCGGTGTCGCTGGTTCGCATGGTCCGGCGCATCTCCGGGCGCCCCCGGCTGCGCGTCGTCTTCGCGCCCCGGTGCAACTACGGGGCGGATCAGCCGGCGATGACCTTCGGCAGCCACCACATCCGTGCGCAGCTCGCCTCGTACCCGCTGCGACTCACCACCGACGCACCGATCACGCAGGTGATGGAGCGGGCGTGGATCCGCGTCACCGAGGACCTGACGCTGATCCTCGGTCCCGACGAGACGCTGACGAGCGGGCCGCGCGAGACGGGCCGGCGCCTGTTCGACGAGACGCGCGGCTACTGGGGCCGCTGGGTGCGCAACCTCGCGATTCCGTTCGAGTGGCAGGATGCGGTCATCCGCGCGGCGATCACGCTGAAGCTGAACACCTTCGACGACACCGGCGCGATCGTCGCGTCGCTGACGACGTCGATTCCGGAAGCGCCCGGCACC